>WRCY01000013.1 GCA_009783695.1 Oscillospiraceae bacterium | reverse complement strand
TTTATACTATATATATTATCAAAGATTGATTTCATTGTCAATAGTTTTATTGCTAATTTATTGCTTATTTAATTATATTATCGCTGTTTCAATGGGATTATACAATTCCCTGTTAAGGAAATAAATATAAAGATTCCCAAGTGGCTGACTGTGCTCGAAAAAGGACACTGGCTCAAGAACGAAGTTTTTGCCGCGCTCAAGAATTCTGCGCAGAATATCCGGAACATCAGCGAAATCAACAACATGATTTGCAATCTGCCCGAGTGCGAATATGTCAGCGGCTGTGAGGTCGAGACGATTGACATGGGGCGGGGCGCCGGATTCATATCGGTGACGCTCAAAGCGGAGCTGTTCTACCGCGTGCTCGGCGAAACCACGGGGCTCACGCTCAAGGACGAGAGCGACCTCATGCCCTGCATGATTGAGCTGGCGCAGATTAAGAGAAAGTACGAAAAAGTCAAGAGCGCGCTTGAAGAAGTTCAGGCGACCGGCTACGGAATCGTCATGCCGAGCATAGATGAACTTAGCCTTGATGAGCCGGAAATCGTGAAGCAGGGCGGGAAGTACGGGGTCAGACTGCGGGCTGCGGCGCCGAGTATTCACATGATGGCCGCCAACATCACCACCGAGGTCTCCCCCATCGTCGGCTCGGAGCGCCAGAGCGAGGAGCTAATACTCTACCTCCTCAAAGAATTCGAGGAGAACCCTGCAAAAATCTGGGAGAGCAACATCTTCGGCAAGTCGCTGCACTCGCTCGTAAACGAGGGTCTTCACAACAAGCTTTACCGCATGCCGCAGGACGCACGCATGAAACTGCAGGAGACAGTCCAGAGAATCATCAACGACGGCTGCAACGGACTTATTTGCATAATTCTATAATAAAAACAACGGCTTGCTTAAAAGCGGGCCGTTGTTTATTGATTTATAAAAAAGTATGGCTTTTTTTATCCGCGAAGCAGTTGATCAACCCTTCCCTGTACCTCGTCGGCATTGAATCAGGCTGCAATCAGACGTTCCCTGCGTTCGGGGTTATTCCCCCAGCCTCCCGTGCCGCGTATAATTTCTCTTGCTGCTTCATCAACCGATTTTTTAGGGGACGGCGCTTTCGGCGGAGCTTGTGCGGGAACGGCGGGAGCCGACGGCTGCGCCGGAGCAAAACTGTTTGAAACATAACCGCGCACTAAATTCTTAAACTTATCCCACCCGTTATTTTTAAGGATAAACATCGGGCAGTTCTTTCCGCTGAAAAATATATGCCCGTACATATCATCAACCGCAAGATTATACTTATTAAGCAGATATGCGGCAATCCGGGCTGCGTTATCATTCGCTTTGGCACTATCTCCAATAATTTCAAACGAAATGCAATCGAGATTTCCGCCGATGGTTTTAAAAGGGCGAGCGGTCGCCTTGCGTGAGGTGCCGTCTGCCGCATGCCAGCCCTGCTCATCCTCGTCAAGCAGCTGCCAGGCGCATTTGTCGTCTACATAATAAGTAACGATAACTCCCGCCATATTGCCGCTATAAGTCGCGCGGGTGTATTGCTCCGCCATCGTGGTGCCCGCCGGAACCTGTATTGCTTCTGTGTTGTGGATGCAGATTCCCCGCGGTTTTCCCGTGCCGTCATTTAGTTTGCGGCAGGGCTTGATGTTCTGCCCTTTTTTTATCCACGACGTCATATCTTTCGGCGCTGCAAAGCTTGCGGGAACGATTTTCCGGTTAACGGTGACGCCGCCGATTGTTATTGTTCTGTCCGGGGTTAGAAAGTTTGACATATTGATTCTCCTTTCACATTTAGCTTAATATAATCCGGTCATTCCTGCCGCCTTGGCGATGACAGCCTGTGATTCTGTCGGCAATCGGCGCAGGATTTTGATTGTTTGCTCTTAAGCTGATATCAAGCGAGTTAATAAAGCTTCGGGAAATTCCGTCTAAACCGTATACATTGTCTCTGCCCCCTCCTACGTGACCGCCCACAGCATGAATTCTGATAATACCGCCGCCGGGATTGCCGTCTCTAGCCACAGCGCCGCTGTATGTGAAAAAAATTGTATACATAGCTTCCCTGTTGCGTGTGCAGGTTTGATGGGACAATCTTTCACCGTTGATTTTCCCTAAAGTTCCAAATCCGTTGTGTCCGTATCTACCTGCGTCAAGCTCTCTGGCTAGATTAAAAATAGCTGTAACTGTAACTTCTAAACATTCGTAAGCCCGCCTCCCGGCTCGCGCCCGATAAAAATCAGTGTAATTATCGTGAGTCAGAACAGGTGCACCGTTGCCTGCGTCGTTATCACCCCGTTATCGTCATACACCGCAGGGGAGGTAACTGTGGTTTCCTGATACTTAAAAGTAACCATGCGGATATTGCCGTCCTTATCGACACCGACATTGTCGATAAATTTCGCCATTTCCATGCTCATTTGGCTTTGCGCCTTGATTGCGGCAGTGAGCGGCGCTGCAACCATTTTTTCAATCGGCAGGTTATTGACTATGCCACTGACTATTTCGTGATTCATGCTGATTTCTCCTTTTTATTTTATTATTCTTCGGACTCCTCGTCCGGTTTTTTAAGAGCATATGCCGTTAACTGTCCGTTCAGCTTTTCAATTACCCTGCTGACAGCCTCGGGCGGCGCGCCCGACTTAAACTTTAAGTTGAGCTTCAGGCGTGTGTTTTTCTGGTCGACTCTTGCGCTGTTGAGGTCGACGGAAAACGAAGTGCGCGATAAGTACTCCGGGGCGATAATCTCGTCCAATTCGGAAGTCTCGGAAGCTGCCGGGTTTTCCTCAGGGATTTTTAAGTCCATGTTCCGCACGACAAGCTCCATATTGACATCCATTTCGTCAAGAGCGAGCGAATTGTGATTAATCATGCAGATAAGCGGAACTTCCATCGCGGCCTGCTCGTTGATTTTTACCCGTCTGGAGTGAGGCTTATCGTCATCGCCGATGAACTCTGCGAACTCCAGAATATGCTGGCGCATCGCCATTTGCCGGCTGGAGTTGACGCAGTATTGAAGCCCGCGGATAATATCAGCGAGCGTAATGCCGCTTCCGCTTTTGCTTCCCGAATTCTTTTTTTTCCAGAATTTCATATATACCTCTTATCTTTAATTCATTGAAAAAACTTTGGAAAACATGTTCTGTATCCTAATCCTAATTTAAGAACATCATAAGCTGCCTGACAATAATCTCTTAAATTTGTTCCTATTGTCTTTTTGTTTCCCTCGCCGCTATGGTCACGGTTCCCTTCAACAGATTCCGGTTCAAAATAGCTATGTTCAAGATGAATACGGCGTATTATATCCTTGGCGTAATCTAAATACGGCTGCTTGACAATAAGTTTATCGTCTTTATACGGGTCTAAACATTCCGAAAGAGTAGCTTTGATTGCTCTGAACTCCAAGCCGGACTTATGTCCGATTTCCCAGTTTCCGGGAAACCCTTTATATTTAGTCCCGCAATACCCCTCTGTTATATGATTACTATGCTTGTCTATCTTACAGTTTGCATGGCCCGAGGTGCAAGTACCGTTACTCGTGTAATATGCCCAAACACTATCCTTAAAACCTTTAGTCCATGACGAACGTGTAAATTCAGCATCCTTATCAAACTCTGCCCAAACCGTCATATCGAAGTCTGCAAACCGCCCGGGGAGAGCGCTCATTCGCGTCCCCACGCTTGCCATCTTACACACCTGACATTTACACCTCCCCTTTGTGCAATTATCCAACCTACAATTTCCAACACATTTATTTTTAAGTACCCGTAAGATGAAATTATTTTATGCTCGAAAAATCTCGAACTTTGTCAATTATAACATATTCCGGCAAAAATTCTTATATATATTTGTACAAATCGTTTGTATACATTCGTCTGATTATATATTATAATATATCTAAGGATATATTGCTTTAAAATTTATAAATATTTGAGGATGACATGGGAAAAGACAAAATACTAAAAATACTTCTGGTTGAAGACGAACCTAACGAGTGCGCTGCGATTAGCAGATGCATAGACCAGAGCGACGGGATTCGTTTAATCGGCATAACAAACAGCATCGAAAAGGCGTTCGCGGATGTCCGCGATTGTCTTCCCGATGCTGTGATTCTTGATATAGAGCTACATAAGGGCGATGGCGACGGTATTACATTCTTAGAGAGATTATATGCTTGCGATATTTTAAAGCCTTTTATACTGGTCACGACCGATAATACAAGCAGGCTAATCTACGAGCGGGTTCGCGAGCTCGGCGCAGACTTCATTATTGCAAAAAACCAGGAGAGCTACTGCGCTGAATACGTGGTGGACTTCCTTATGTCCATGAAAAGCACAATTCTTTTTAGGAAAATGAAGCAGGGCGTGCCCGAGGAACTCCTGACGCTGGATAACCGCGAAGAGATTACAAAGCGCATATTAAAACGGATAGACACCGAGCTTGACCTCATCGGAATCAAGCCCAATGTCCTGGGGCGCATGTATATTGTTGAAGCGATTCAGATGATGATGGTAAGGCCGGAGCCGAATTTTTGCTATTATATAGGGAAAAAGTACGGCAAAAGCAGCCAGAGCGTAGACCACGCCATGACTAACGCCATAAATAAAGCGTGGTCAAACTCGCCTATCGAAGAAATCCAGAAGCTGTACACAGCTAAGGTCGACATCATCAAAGGCTACCCGACGTATTCGGAGTTCGTCTACTACTACGCCCGAAAAATTAAAAACGATTTATAAATAAATTTACCGCTCTCTTTACGAAAAGCGGTAAATTTGTATTTTGTATTACATTGCTAATTTTATACCAAAAAGTTTCACAAAGTTATTCCACATAGCTAATTTACCCTCCTATAATGTAATTTATAAATTATATTATAGGATTTTATTGAGTTAAATTATTTCAATAATTGGGATATGTTTTAAGAGTTTTTTTTAAATTTTATTTATAGGAGAGTTAAATGATTGTTGAGTTTATTAAGTATTTTTCTGTAGTATTTTGGGGGTTATTTATTTTTAATAAATTAGTTAATCATATTTTAACAATCAAATTAATCATATCTCAAATTCTTTGCTCTGCTTTATTATCTGTTGTGATTATTTTATCAATAAAATCATTTTTACCGGAAACTATATTTCTTTTTGTTTTTATATTTTCTTGTATTTTTAATAAATTTATAATAAAAGAAGAATGGTATATTACTATAACAGTTTCTGTCATTGCATGCGCTTTTAGTTATGCTTTAAATATTTTTTCTAATGCTATAAGTTCATTTATTTTTATTATTATTTTTAACGATATTAATAATTTAATTATATTTTTATCTTCTTTTTTTGATTTTTTTGTTATGGGTTTATTCATACTCTTAATATTTAGAATAAAAAGATTTAAAAACGGTTTACCTTTTTTAAAAGAAAAAAATATCAGTTTATTAGGAGTTATAATAGCTTTAATAATTTTTCAGTGCTACACCGTTATCAATGTTTTAACCGCGAGATTAGATGGTATAATTGACACACTTGTATGGTTTTTGCTTTTATGTATTGCCGTCAGTGCCGTGCTTGTAATTATGTGGTGGCGGGCGGGGATTAAAAAAAACTATAAGAATTTTCTTGCTGTGAAAGAAAAAGAAGATTTTCAGCGCACGCTTGACGAAAAGGACGTGCGGATTGCGGAGGTTGAAGCCGATAACGCAGCGCTCTCGAGAATAATACATAGCGACAGCAAGATGATTCCCGCGTTTGAAAACGCCGTGAGGGGGCTGTACGAGGATTATTCCGCCGAAAAAGCCGCCGTGCTTTTAAACGAGCTTAACCGTGCCTGTGCGGAGCGCGGCAGGAAATTGAAACGATATAAGAAAAATTCAAAGCAAATGCCTTCTACACGGGTTGCCTCGCTGGATTTTACGCTGGACTATATGAAGCAGGAGGCGTATGAAAACGGTATCGAGTTTGATGCTTTCGTCAGCGGGAATATCAGGTACATGGTCGGGAACCTCATCGGAGAGGAGCAGCTGCGCACGGTTACTGCGGATTTACTGCAGAACGCGATTAACGCTACAAAACGCTGCGATTACCGCAACATATTATTCACAATCGGGATTTGCGACGAAGCGTATGAAGTGCGGGTCGAAGACAGCGGCGTCCCGTTTGAGGAAGAAACGCTCCGCGATTTGGGCAAAAAGCAAACCACCACTCATAAAAATGAGGGCGGTTCGGGGATTGGCATGATGGAGGTTTTCGGCATCATGAAAGATACCGGGGCGAGCTTGATTATTACGAGGCTGCATGAAAGCGGGCGCGGGTTCACTAAACGGGTGAGATTGCGGTTTGACGGGCTCGGCGAATTTAGGATTGAACCTCAAAACTCGCTCTCTCACTGCTAAAATCAAACACCCGCTCACCTTCCGAATAAAACCGAATCCGCACGGGACACGCAAGGCACTCGTTTATAAATCGGCTCATTCTGCCGCGCTGCGGTGCCGGCAGGTCGTGCCCTTTCCGCGGCGAAATATTTACAATAAGCAGCTCTTTACCCTGCTGTAAAATAATTTCCTTAGAGCTGCAGCGCAAGATTCTGACCCCGAGATATGTCGCCAGCCTGTATTCCCTGCCCTTGTAATGAATAACGCAGATACAGCCTCTGAACCTTAATCCGTAAAATGGTATGTCTGCAACAGACAGCGAAACCGAGCAGTTCTGCACGAAGTTGCACTGGAGCCAGAGGTACGACTTCGGGAATGAAATGCCGCTGTCTTTTTCAATGTAGCCGAGCCCGCCGTCAAGGTTAATCTCCTCGCCGCCCACGCTGACCCGCCCGCAAAGCTCATGCCGCATGCTGATGATTCCGTGTCGGCACTCCATGGGGAAATACTTAAAAGGCCCCATTATATCATACTTTATGGGCGTTAGTTGCCCGTAGCTAATACAGCCTTTAATGCCGCCGATGTCAATCAGCGCGCCCTTATCGGAGAACCTGCACTTCCCGTAGCCGTCAAACCAGTACGCCTTTTCATCGGTGACTACTTGAATAAACCTGCTGCCTGCGGCTTTTCCGATTATAAACGCAATCGTTTTGCTGCCGTTTTCATGTTTAAAATAATAGCCGTCAAATCTCATTTCATGTCACCCGTAGCGGGATTGTCGATTAGTTTTCCGCTCTTTTCAAACCGCGAGCCGTGGCACGGGCAATCCCAAGTCTTCTCGGTACGGTTCCACTTTAGTGCGCAGCCCATGTGCGGGCAGCGCGGAGCAGTCGGCGTCAATAAATTCCCCACCGCAGTTATGCCGTTAAGCAGCAGCTGCGGCTTAATTATGCTTCTGCTCGGCGAAAAGACGGCAGAATAAGGGTTTCCGGCTCCTTTTATTATATCGGTGAGCAGCATAGCGGCAACCATCGAACCCGTCATGCCCCACTTGTTGAAGCCGGCCGCAACATATAAACCACGCGTTCTGCCGGAGTAACGCCCGATATACGGAACGCCGTCAAGCGTCATGCAGTCCTGGGTTGCCCATGCGTATTTCTCGGCAGCTTCGGGATAGTGCCTTTTCGCAAAGCCGCGCAGAACATGATACTTTCCGCCTTTGTGACCTGTCCTGTGGTCGCCGCCGCCGATAATGAGCAGTTCGCCGTAATTCCTGAAAGACATGCCGTCCTTGGTTTCCTGCAGGTACATACCGTCAACGTCCGCGGCATTTTCCAGCGCAATCGCATAAGACCTGTGCTGGTACATCTTGAGGAAATAGCTCCCGTGCTTGTTCAGGAACGGGAAGTGCGTGGCGACGATGATTTTATCAGCTTTAATGGCACCTTTGCCTGTAACCGCTACATTACCCACAAGCTCTTTCACGAACGTATTTTCGTAAATATTCAAACCCTGCGCGATGCTGTAAAGGAATTGCAGCGGATTAAACTGTGCCTGTCCGCCGAACTTAACCGCGCCCGCCGTCCTGAAAGGCAGCGGGATTCTTTCCTCAAAGCTCGCTTCAAACCCTAAGTGATTCACAGCCCGAACCTCGTGCTCAATCGCAGCCCTGTCGGCAAGCGAGTAAACATACGCGTTCTTTTCTTCAAAGCCGCACGGGAATTTTACAGCGAGCTCCTTAAACTTCGCGACTGCCGATTGATTCGCTTTAAGATACAGCGCGGCTTTGTGAGCGCCCGCATTTTTAATAAGCTGCGAGTAAATCAAGCCGTGCTGGCTCGTTATCTTCGCTGTAGTGTTTTTTGTTGTCCCGGAGCCGATTCGGCTGCCTTCGGTTAAAACATAATCAACGCCCGCCTCTTTTAAAAAATACGCGCACAGAATCCCCGCCATTCCGCCGCCGATGATGAGAACATCGGTTTTAATATTCTTTTCAAGTTGGGGAAATTTCGGCGGGTGTGAGGTAGCAAGCCATACAGATTTCATATTTTTAATAAGTCCTTTCTTCACGGGCGGGAAATGAAAAGCTTCGTTTTCCCCGATTCAGTTATATTTATTTTCAAGCTTCTTCACAGGCAGGAAATGAAAAGCTTCGTTTTCCCCGATTTAGTTATATTTATTTTCAAGCTTAAGTCCTCCGAGAAATTGTGATTTCTGTATAGTATGTGCGATTGTATTTTGGAAATACTATTTTTATATGAAAGGCGGTGTCGGTTATGAAAAACAGACTCATCAATGAAACAAGCCCTTATCTGCTTCAGCATGCAGAAAATCCCGTGGACTGGTATCCGTGGGGTTCTGAGGCGTTTGAAAAAGCCCAGCGGGAGGATAAGCCTGTTTTTTTGAGTATCGGGTACAGCACCTGCCATTGGTGTCATGTCATGGCACACGAAAGCTTCGAGGACCCGGAAGTCGCGAGAATAATGAACCGTGATTTTATCCCCGTAAAGGTGGACAAGGAAGAACGCCCCGACATCGACAGCATTTATATGAATGTCTGCGTATCGCTGACAGGTTCGGGCGGCTGGCCTCTGACCGCGATTATGGACAGCGGCGGGAAGCCTTTTTTCGCGGGGACATACTTCCCCAAGCGCAGCCGTTACGGTATGCCCGGGCTTGTGGAAATTCTCGGAAACGTAAACAGTCACTGGCAGAATAACCGCGGGCGGCTGCTCGATTCCGCTGAGAAAATCACAGCGCATATAAATTCTCAGAGCAAAAAGCCGCCGGCAGCCCTTGATTCTGCCGTATTAATAAATAAGGGTATCGCTTACTTCAAGTCTGCGTTTGATAAACATTACGGCGGCTTCGGCCGCGCGCCGAAATTCCCGTCGCCGCATAATCTATTGTTTTTAATGGAAGCATACGAAAACCTCGGCGACAAGAGCTGCCTAGAAATGGCGGAGAAAACATTGCTTTCCATGGCTAAGGGCGGGATTTTCGACCATATCGGCTTTGGATTCTCCCGCTATTCCACCGATGAAAAGTGGCTCGCTCCGCACTTTGAAAAGATGCTGTACGACAATGCGCTGCTGATAATGGCATATACCAAAGCTTATGAAATCACGAAAAACCCTGTCTACAAAAGCATTGCAGGGAAAACGATTCTGTATATTAAACGCGGGATGACAAACCCGGACGGCGGCTTTTACAGCGCCGAAGACGCAGACAGCGACGGAATTGAGGGAAAGTTTTATGTATTCACGCCGCAGGAGATTCTGTCGGTGCTCGGCAAAGCGGACGGGCAGGCTTTCTGCAAGCTTTACGACATTACCGAAGGCGGAAACTTTGAGGGTAAAAATATACCGAATCAAATCAGTCTTGCCGAGCCTGACGACAGCCTTTCCCATCTTTTGCCCAAGCTTTATGAGTACCGCAGAACCCGCACTTCCCTGCATAAAGACGATAAGATTTTATCAGCGTGGAACGCGCTGATGATTGCCGCACTGGCTGATGCGAGCCGTGTTTTCGATGATGATTCTCACCTTGAAACAGCGATGAAAGCCGCTGCTTTTATTGAGGCAAATCTATGCGAAGACAACAATGTATTCACAAGCTTCCGCGACGGGAAACGCACTGATAACGGCGTTTTGGACGACTATGCTTTTTATATTTTCGCCTTACTGAAGCTTAATAGGGTAACGCGTGCAAAGCAGCTTGCAAACAAGGTTATAACAGATTTTTTCAATAATGAAAACGGCGGTTTTTATCTTACGGGAAGCGGAAGCGAAGCTTTGATTACACGCCCGAATGAAACCCACGACGGTGCGATTCCGTCCGGAAACTCAGTAATGACGATGAACCTGCTGACTTTAAATTTGCTGACCGGCGAATACGGCGATGTACTTGACAAGCAGGTTGATTTCATGTCTTCCGCAGCAGCAGATATACCCGGCGGGCACTCGTTTTTTCTTTGCGCTTTGTTGAAAAGAGAGCACACCAAACTCAGTGCGGATAATTATATTTGCGATGAAAACGGGTGCAGACCGGAATAAAGCGTAACTGTATTTTATCAGCAACATTATAATCAAACAACGGCTTGCCAAAAGGTTAGCCGTTGTTTGATTAATTGACAAAGGGAGGAGTATATGATATAATTTAATAAACCTGGAGGTAATAAAGCTTGAAAATAAATAAAACTAAATTGGGGAAAACATTGTTTTCATTCCGATTTTTTAAAGAAAGGACTTAGTGAAAATAAGTATGGCGAAATATAAAGTAAGAGCATATCCGTTATTCTCGGCGTGCGGGTTGAACTGCGGCCTGTGCCCGCGCTATTATACCGATGGGCCGTCCCGCTGCCCGGGCTGCGGCGGCGAGGGCTTTTTAGAAACGCACTGCACATGCAGCATATTGCCGTGCTGTGAACGTAAAGGCGTTGAATACTGCTTCGACTGCGATGAGTTTCCCTGCAAGAGATACGATGCTGCGGATTTATATGATTCGTTTATTTCACATAAAAACCAGCTCGCTGACATGGAAAAAGCAAAGCGAACAGGCATGGATGCCTACGCTGCCGAGCTTAACGAAAAAACCGGCATACTGGAAGAATTACTTAACAATTACAACGACGGGCGGCGCAAAAGCTTTTATTGCACTGCGGTCAATCTTTTGGAGTTGCAGGACGTAAAGACTGTCATGGAGCGGATTCATAGTGGGATTAATTCAGATATGCCGATGAAAGAAAAATCCGCCGCCGCTGTAAGATTATTCGAGGAAACGGCGGCACATAAAAATGTATCCATAAAACTGCGAAAGAAGCAGAAATAATATGAACCTTCAAATCACACAACTTACCGCTTTTATTAAACAAAGCAGAAACACTGTATTCTTCGGCGGCGCGGGTGTTTCCACCGAGAGCGGCATCCCCGACTTCCGCTCGGAATCGGGCTTGTACGCCGCTCAGGAAGCCTACGGATTACCTCCGGAAAAACTGCTGTCTTACTCGCTTTTCCATAAGCAGCCGGAGTTGTTTTTTCGCTATTACAAAGAAAATCTCATTACCGCCGCCAAGCCAAACCCCGCACATTCCGCGCTCGCCAAGCTTGAATCGCAGTGCAGAATTAAAGCGGTCATCACACAGAACATCGACGGACTTCATCAGGCCGCCGGAAGCAGAAACGTACTGGAGCTTCACGGTACAAATCACCGTCATTACTGTATGAAATGCCGCGCGGAATACACGCTCGGGTTTATTCAGGAACCCGAGAATTGTAACGGCGCAGTTCCTGTTTGCAATAAATGCGGCGGGATTGTACGGCCTGATGTTGTTTTGTATGAAGAACAGCTTAATCATAATGTTGTCACTGCCGCAATCAAAGCTATTGAGCAGGCGGATTTGCTGATTGTCGGCGGAACTTCGCTTGCGGTATATCCGGCGGCGGGATTGATTGACTACTTCACCGGCGACAATCTTGTGCTTATTAATAAAGGCGCAACCAGCCGCGAAATACGGGCGCAGCTTATTATCAGCGAAGCGATTGGAGAAGTTATGAGCGCGGTTATGAGGGAGATAGAAGTTTGAAAATAAAACAATTGAATCGGGGAAAACGTTGTTCTCATTACACTTTTGTGAAGAAAGGACTTAATGAAAATAAAGTTTGAAAATAAAACAATTGAATCGGGGAAAATATTATTTTCATGATTCATTTATGAAGAAAGGACTTAATGAAAATAAACATGAGCTTAAACAATGAAATCATCGAACTGATGAGGCAGGAAAACTGTAATATCGTTGGCTTTGCCGACCTGCGGTGTTTGCCGAAAGAAACGCGGCAGAACTTCGACTGCGGAATTCTGCTCGCGCTTACATATTCTAAAGAGGCAATGCAAAACATCAAAAACGGTGATATGAACCTATATTATAAGGAGTGGAAGCCGTACCCGAAGCGCCTTGACGAGCTCGCGGTTATAACCGCGGATTATTTAATAGAAAAAGGCTATAAAGCCCTCGCGAAAGTGCAGCCATCGGTAGTACAAGACGAAGATTTCCGCACTGTTCTGCCGCATAAAACAATCGCGACACTGGCGGGGCTCGGCTGGATTAACAAGTGCGCAATGCTCGTTACAGACGAGGTTGGCTCGGCACTGCGACTGACTGTAGTGTTAACAAACGCGCCGCTCGAGTGCGGCACGCCTGTTACAAAATCGCTCTGCCCGCCCAGCTGCAGTATCTGCATGGACATATGCCCCGGAAAAGCTCCGCTCCCTCACAGCAATCTGTGGGAAGCGGGCATAGACAGAAATGAGTTTTTCAACGCGCACGCCTGCCACAGGGCCGCCCGTGCCCGTGCAAAGGAACTGCTCGGAATCGAGGAAACACTATGCAGCCTTTGCGTGGCGAACTGCCCGTTTACAAGGAAAGCGCTCGGATATTAATTCACGGTCTTGCCTTTTTAATCGTAGTCTATCTTGGAGATTTTACCGTCAAAGTAAACGAAATCACCATCAGGATAATTCCAAACAGCTTGAAAATGCAAAGTCGCTTTCTATAAAAACTTCGTTTGTGAACGTTGTGATATTCGCTATCAGTTCTGTAACGTCGCGTAGGTGATACCCTCCCAAATATAATTATTTTCATGGTTCTAATTATATTTGGGATAAACCGTTCTGTCAACTGCTCATAAAATTAAAATAAAAACAGCATTCCCCCTATTTAATCTACTTATTTTCCTTGTCTGCAATCCTTATAAACCTTTCCGTAAACACCAGCTTCAGCAGCGCGGGCGCTATAAGCACCGTAATCAGCACCACAATTATAATCCCCGAGAACAAGCCGGGGTCCATTATACCCGCGGCAATGCCTTTGCTTGCGACGATAATGGAAACCTCTCCCCTTGTTACCATTCCCGCGCCAATTTGAAAACATTCGCTGTTTTTAAATCTGCACAGCTTAGCACTCAAGCCGCAGCCAACGAGCTTCGACAATACCGCAGCCGCGAGAAGCAGTCCCGCAAATAAAAGCATACCGGGATTAAACCCGTCAAGCACCATGTTTATGCCTATGCTCGCAAAAAATACCGGCGATAAAAACATATAGGAAAGCACATGCGTACTCTTTTCAAGATATTCAACATACCGCGTATTACAAAAAGCAACACCTGCGATAAACGCGCCCGCAATGTCCGCCAAACCGAAATCCTCCGCCAAAAACGCCATAAGAAAGCAGAACGCCAGCGCAAAAATGGAAAGTCTCCTGCTCTCCCCCGAACGGTTTCGGATTACACTGAGCAGCTTGTTCATTATAAAACCGCAGATAAATGCAAAAGCAAAGAACGTTATAATCTTGAGCAGAATCACTCCCGCGGCGATAAGGTCGAATTCGCTCCCGCCGCCCCCGATTCCGAGCACCACCGAGAGCAGAATGATTCCCAGTATGTCGTCAATCACCGCCGTGCTGAGCAGCGCGGAGCCCGATTTCGTCTTAAGCTTACCCATCTCCTGCAGCGCCTCGACGGTTATGCTTGTGGACGTTGAGGCGATTACAACGCCGATAAAAAAGCTTTCAAAAGCCGGCAATCCAACCGCGGAAGCAGCAAGAAATCCGCCGCCTACAGCCAAAGTGATACCGAGCACAGCTATTAACAGCGAGGGACGGAGCAGGTTTTTGAACTCCCTGAAATCCATCTCCATTCCCGCAGAAAAGAGCAGCACAATAACGCCGAGCTCCGCAATTATGGTCAGTGTTTCATTCGGCTGTGCAAACCCGAGGACAGACGGACCCAGTATGATTCCCGCAACCAGCGCGCCGACCACCTGCGGGAGGTTAAGCCGCCTTGTTAAAATCCCGCAGAACTTCGTAGCGAACAGAATCAGCGCAAATACTAAAATAATATTATAATCCATTGCTCAAGTATAGCATAATAATACCGCTTCGTCAACAGGAAAAACGGAAACCCCCGTCTGTTTAAACAGAACGGGGATTTCTCATTTTTTATTTTTGGAGTAGAAAGCCGTTTTATGTGTTTATATTAAAAGTACCGCTGACGTTTGATAAATTGATTTTAATTTCGGCACTTTCATTGCGCAGGCTGTTTTTATCAACACTGACGCCGTTATGGTTTAGTTTGCCGCTGATAGTATCGAATGAAATATCATAATTGCCGGCACCGGCCGGAAGCGTGACGGTTCCGCCTCCGATTGCGGTCGATATGCTGAGCATGCCGAATGTGCAGTTAATAACATCATACTGTCCGCTTCCGGAATTGATTGATAAACTGTCGGAAAAATCGCTGTCGCGGATTTCCGTTGTACCGCCGCCGAAGTTGAATGTTGCTGACTCGGTAATCCTGCTGCCATGTACATTTACATTGCCGCTGCCATAATTGAAGACCGCGCTGCCGTAAATCGTGCTGTTAATAAGATTAATGTCGCCGCTGCCGTAGTTGATTGCAGCATTGCCAAGAGAAAGGTTTGCATCTTCAATCGTTATCTTTGAGCTGCCGGTGTTTATTATGAAGCTGTCAAGTGACATAGATTCCGGAATAGTAATCTCGATGACGCGCGGCGCGGCGCCTTTTTCCCGCAGTATCGCAGTCAGCCAGGTGTTTGAGCTGTATCCGTTGCTTAGTTTCTGCCATATTTGCTGGTTGTGCGAGAATTCAACTGCTCCGTTCACGCCTTTAATGATATAATGCTCGTCAAACCATCGGTCGTACTCGATTGTCAGCTTGTCGCCTCCATGCCTTATATTAATATCGTTTGAAATAATGTTGAGCGTTAACGATGATACGTCACTGAATTCTGCTACCGACGGCACGGCCTCGTCATAAACAAGCTCTCTCAGCTCATCAAGCGTATAGCTTTTAAAGCCGTTTACATAATTATCCGCCCAATTTACGGTAATATCCTCCAGGTTATAGTTATTAATAATATCGTCCAAGCTGCCAAACACTCCGTCCAAATCAGTAAAAACATCACTAATATCATTGTTAATAATATCGTTAATATCTTTTAAAATATCATTATTAATAGTATCGTTAATATCATTGATATCGGCAATAGGATTAATGTTTGCGACGTTTGTATTTACATCTGCGTCAATCTCATCATCAATTCCATCAACAGGCTCAATTGTTTCCTCCGTACTGTCAGGGTCCGCTAAAATCCCGTTGCCGAGAACAAAAGGTATCCCGAATACCATCAGCATAACCGCCGCTGCCGCCGCGCCGAGCGTAATGTAAATATTTCTCGGTCTGAACGACTTTTCACTTTTATTTAGTTCCATAATACTAACCCTTTCATTTTCATCAGAATTATTCTCAGAGCTGTTTGTCTGAA
Source organism: Oscillospiraceae bacterium (assembly GCA_009783695.1). Taxonomy (GTDB): domain Bacteria; phylum Bacillota; class Clostridia; order Oscillospirales; family Ruminococcaceae; genus Ruminiclostridium_E. The sequence continues at coordinate 31,224 of WRCY01000013.1, read as the reverse complement.
GTTTAAGTGCTTTAATCACGCTCTCATGAAATTCCTTCGGCACTTCCGGAAAAACATTATACCACTTCATCGCAGTTTTCCTCCTCGCTAAGTAATAGTTTAAGCTCTGCCCGCGCCTTTGAAAGACGGCTCTTAACCGTACCCTCGGGGATTTTCAGCATGACGGCTATCTCAGATGTCCTGAAACCCTCTATGTAGTGCAAAACCGTGACAAGCCGATGCTTTTCGCCGAGCTTCATCAAAGCAAGGTATAACTCCGTGTTCTGCGTGCAATCTGCTTCCTGCTCATGCTTCATATAATCGTCAAATGAAATAATGCGCCGCTTATGCCGGTGTATCTTATAACATTCATTAATTAATATACGGCACAGCCATGTTTTGAAAAACTCTTCGTGCTTCAGCGTACCGAGCTTGCCGAAAGCTGTAATTATGGCTTCCTGAACCGCATCAGCACAGTCGTGGTCGTTTTTCAGAATAGATTTCGATATGTGATACAATGTCGGCTCGGCATCTATCACAAGCCGTGTGAATTCACCGGTTTCCATAAATATTTTCATTAAGTCCTTTCTTCATAAAAGTAGAATGAAAACAACGTTTTCCCCGATTAAGTTTTATTTATTTTCATACTTCCCCTTTCAGGTTATATAGCCCATTAACTTGAAAAATACTCCGCATTTTTCACAGCAAACTCGTTTGCTGACGCGCCGTAGGCGCGCTAATCGGCTATGCAATCGAATTAAGCCGCTTCGCGGCTTACGCGGCAAATGTCGCGTTTTCAAAAATGCTTAAGCATTTTTGAAGTTAATTGATTATAAAAAGCGCTTCTGTTAATTAGATAAAAATGAAAGGCGTTTGGTTCATTTTTTATAAAAATAAAAAGGAACGGCGTTTTGCGCCGCTCCCTTTTGATTTGTTTATGTTTTATTCAACGTCTTCCGAAGTCTTAAACCGCGCCAAAATATCTTCCGCCTCAGCGCACGGCGTTTCGGGCTCGCTCATGCCCATTTCACCTTTAAGGCGCGCGATTATATCGCTTGCTCCGCCCGCTCCCGAATACTTGGCTGCGAGGTCTGCCGCTTCATCGCCGACCTCCGCATCGAGAGAAGCCATTGCGCTCGCCGCGTCGAAGCGCTGCTGAATCTTGCGCTCCATGTCGTCAATCTTTGTGCCTATGCCGCCTGTGGTTTTGCTCGCCATCTTGTTGACAGACTCCTGCGCCTTGGAGGCGGCGACAAGCCCCTTCAGATTGGCGCGTTTGCCCTCAAGGAGCTGAACGTCAGCCGAAAGTTTCTTAAACATAGCGCGCATATTGTCGGCGTTTTCCTTGCACATCGCGTACACTTTTTCTGCCTGTGCGAGCTCCGCCTCTTCTTTTGAAACGCGCTCTGCAAGCTTGAGCGCGTCGGCTTCATTACCTGCCGCGAGCGCCGCCTTGGTAGCTCTTGTGTACTCAATTACGTCTGCGCGTTCTTTTTCAAGCGCGCGCAGTGCCGCGGTTTCCTGTGCGATTACGTTTGCGGATTCCTTTTTAACGTCGGCAAGATTTTTACGCGCGTCGCGCAGCAGCTGGTCAATCATTTTTGCGGGGTCCTCGCACTTGTCTAAAAGTGCGTTAATGTTACTTGCGAGAATATCTCTCGCACGGGAAAGAATACCTGCCATAATTCCTCTGCCTTTCTTAAACAAAATATTTTATTATCTGCGCGCTTTTGCGCGATATGCCCTTGTTATGGCGATTGCGGCGGCCCGGGCGGGTTCTGCTGAGGCTCGCTGTACTTCTGCAGAAGCGGGTCTGTGTTCACCCCGTCGAGCCCTGCAATCGGCGTGTTAAGCAGCTCCGCAGCCGCTTTGTCCTGTTCCGCGGCGGCAAGCTTGCGTTTGGTGTTTGCCCTTATTGCGAGGTTTACGCCGATGAAGACCACGGCAATCCCGAGCAGCCCTAACACCCACGGCATTGCCACCTGCGCCGCCGACGGCGTTACGCTCATAATGCGTTCAGCCGTGTTTTGGAGCGCGTCGCCGAACATCCGGCTGTCGCTGTAACTGCCGGGCTGCGACCAGTATCTGTTGATGTAGCCGAAGAGAATGTCCATCGCCTCGTCGTCGAACACCGTCCGTGCCGAGTTGCCTATTATGTCCATATCGGTATAGCCGTCGCCCGAATACACTAATACAAGCAGGAGATGCCCTGTACTGTCGCCGAACCATTCTTCATAAAGCTCGTCTGCGAAATTATATAAAACGTCGCTGCGCGGCCGCGAGCTGCCGTCGACATTGTTCGTTATATAAATGCCGAATTTTACGCCCGTGAGTCTGTGCGCGGCATTTGCACCGTTCTGCATTTCCCGAACGTTGCCGAACAGATTCTCGCCCGTCGAGTCGCCGTAAGTGAGAATTTCGCCGCCCGCAATCTCCGTTCCTGTGAGCGGTGTGCGCGTGACCGTGCTCGGGGGAATGGCCCCGCTTCCTATTCCAAGGCCGCCCAAACCGCCTATTGTCTGAAGCGCAACAAAAATAACGATGATGATGATAATTGCTTCAATTCCGATAATCGTGCCGCAGCCGCAGCCTCTTCTGCGTCGCCCGCCCCCCATGTTATTAAAGCCGCCGCCAAAATTACCCCCGCGGTTATTATTGCCGCCGCCCATGATATTACGCCCGATTTGCTGCCCTACGCCGAAGCCCAGACCGGTGCCGATCCCCTGCCCGAAGCCGCCGCGCGAGCCGCCGGAACCACCCGAACGGTTTGAGGAGCTGCCGCCGAATCCGCCGAAACTGCCGCCGCTTCTTGATGAACTGCTACGCGAACCGCCAAAGCTGCTGCGCCCGCCGCCACTGCTGCTTCTTCCACCGCCGCCGCTGCGTCCGCCGCCCCCTCTGCTGCTGCCTCTTGCCATGAATAATACCTGCTTTCTGAGATTTTAATTATTAATACAAGTTTAACATATCCGGTAAAATATGTCAACATCTTTTATTATATATGGCGCAGAAATTCCGCGACCTGTGCCGCTGTCGGCGGGCAGCCTCTGACATAATGTTCAAAGTTTTTTGCGCAGTTCCCGCAGCCGAGTTTCCCGCGTTTTCCCCTAAACCCCTGCCCTATGCATATTTTCACGCCTTTGTAACCTGTGCGGTTAATTGCGCTAATCAGTGCCGAATAGCACGCCGAACACGCGCCGTCCTCGTCGATAAAAGCCGAAAGCCGCTTCGCGAGCCCGCGGGCGCCGGCAGAAACTATAGGCTTCCTGTCAGCGTTCAACTCGGTGATTTTTGTGTCTGTGCCGTAAAGCTTTCCAACACCAATTCCCGCGGCAACCGAAATGTACCCGACTTCATCCGCGCTGTAGCCGAGCAACGCGGCACAGTACGAATCGAGCAGGAGCGGGTCCTCCCCGCAGATAATCATGTCGCGGGTTACGGGGTTTCCGCCCTCCTCGAAAGTCAAATCCCCGCAGATGCCGTCGATTACGCAGAAATGCGTTTTAATCGCCTTGTTCAGGTATGCAATCGGCTTGTGCAGCCCCATCGCATGGAAGTTCCGCTTCTCGCGGTCGGAAATACAGCCCTTGAGATTCTTTAAGCTGCAGGTCAGCCGCGTCTGGCAGTGCGCCTTAAGAACCGGAACATTTATAAGAAAATCGGTATCGAGCGCCTTTTCGCAGATTTCAAAGCTGTACTCCCCTGCTCTTACTTTTCGGATTTTGTCGTCCTTTAAGTCATGGAGCGTCACGCCGTATTTCGCAGAAAGCTCATCAAACCCGCAGACACTGTAAACCCGCTTGGTATCATCGCCTATCCATGCGCTTTCAATAATTTCAATGCTCCGCACGCCCTGCTCGCGCAGAAAAATTATAATCGCCTCGGCGACTTCAGAATGTGTCGTCGCGCCCTCGGACGGCGGCTTTGCTAAAACCATATTCGGTTTCAGCGCGACTTTCGTGTCGTGACGAACTAAGCTCCCAAGCGTACTCGCGCGCAGCGCCTCAAGCGTGCCGCCGAGTATATCTTTACTGTAGTTTATAATAATATCGTACATTTTTTTCTCATTAAGTCCTTTCTTTACAAATGTGGAACGAAAACAACGTTTTCCCCGATTCAGTTATGTTTACTTTTAAACTTATACCCCCGTATGTAAATTTTACCGCAAAATGTCTTGAAAGTCAAACAGAAAAGCTGACGAAAAACCGTCAGCTTAATTTTTATCCCGCAAAGCGGCGGCAAGGTCGATAATTACCTTCTTTTCCTTGTCGCTTAGGTCTGTTATATCTATGAAATGCTTTGCGTCGTCTACCATAAGTAAATAATCGGTTGTTACATAGAAAATCTTTGCTAATTCAATGATATTATTGATGTGTGGTTTGCTGATTCCCATTTCCCAAGCATTAACCGCGCTCCTGCTAATCCCAAGCCGATTAGCTAAATCAACTTGTGTCATTTCGTTATCTTTCCGCAGTTTTTCTATATGTTTATATAATTCTTTCATTTTATCACCCACGATAATTATACTACATACCCAATCAATTTTAAATTATCATTAGCGATAACTACAATTTGACATTTACATTTTTTTGTGTTATAATATGGAAAAAATAATCGTAAGAGGGAATTATTCATGGCTTTAATAAATTGCAAAGAATGTTCAAAAGAAATATCAGACAAAGCGGCGGCTTGCCCTAACTGCGGTTGTCCCGCAGAGCTTCCAGAACCGCCTACCTCACCTATTCAAGGCCCGCCTTATTATAATGATAAAAAAATACGTAAACAGCAAAATAATAATTTTCATAACAATAACGGGAAAACGTGTAAGCGTTGTAAATCATGGGTTTACAAAGAAGTAAAAATATGCCCTGTCTGTCAAAAAGACCCTAATACGAGCATTATTACTTGGGGTTGTTTTATCGTAATACTTATTGTCACTATTTTTCTTTTGGGCATTTTTAATGACGTAAGCAACAACAGCGTCCCCGCTTCAACATCACGACCCGCAACCACGACACCACGTTCCACGACGACAACTACTTCCCCAACACGGAATGGAGAGAGTTTATAAGAGCATACGAAAGATGGATTGATAACTATGTCGATATAATGAAACGATATAATGATAATCCGTCTGATTTAACACTAATCGCCGACACCATACAGCTCTCAATAGAAATGATTGAATGGGCAGAGCGGGCAGAAAAAATAGAATCCGAATTAACAGGCGACGACTTAATAGAATACCTCGCCGCTCTTTCAAGAATACTTTTAAAACTAAGTACATTGTATTAAATAAATGAAGCTGACAATTTAACTCGTCAGCTTTTATTTATAAAACACCTTGAAACCCAAACCAAAATATGTTAAAATATAAACATGAACTTCACAAAACTTAATATCTACACAACAAGCGGGGACTTAGAACCGCTTATAAGCCGCCTTGAAGACCTCGGTGCAAGCGGCTTTGAAATCCATGACGCCGCTGATTTCGAGGATTTCCTGGCAAGCGGCGTGAAGCACTGGGACTACGTCGGCGACGAGCTCGAACCGCTTAAGACACAGGAAACGCACATAACGCTGTACTTCACAACGGACAGGCAGGGGGAGGAGCTGCTCGCCGCTGTCCGGGGGGCTTGCGGCAGTTTACGCCTTGAACAGAGCGAAGTCCGAGAGGAGGATTGGGCGGACAGCTGGAAAGAATATTTCAAGCCGTTTGAGGTCGGTGAACGGTTTATAATCAAGCCGACGTGGGAGGAAATGCCCGGAACTGACAGGCTCGTACTCGAAATAGACCCCGCCTCGGCTTTTGGGACGGGGCAGCATGAGTCCACAAAGCTCTGCCTTGAAATGCTGGAGCGCGTAATTGCACCCGGCTGCAGTTTCCTCGACCTCGGCTGCGGGAGCGGAATTCTGACTATCGGCGCGCTGCTGCTCGGTGCGGGAAGTGCGGCAATGGTTGATGTTTCCGAGAACGCCGTTAAAGTTGCGAATGAAAATTTGGCGCAGAACGGTTTTACTGCCGCCGCTTACTGCGGCGATATGACCCGGGATAAGGAACTGCTTCATAAAATCACTGAGGTATTACCGGCGGCGGCTCGCCGGTTTGACGCTATTGCGGCGAATATAGTCGCTGATGTAATTATAGAGATGAGCAGCATTTTCCAGCGGCTTCTCACAAAAGACGGCGTACTGATTACCTCCGGTATAATCGAAGCAAGGCTTGACGAGGTTGTCGCTGCGCTCGAAAGTGCAGGTCTTCATATACTTGAAACTAAAACTGACAACGGCTGGTGTCTGATATTAGCAAAGCCGCGCCTTTTTGCATAAAATGTAGGAACGCCATTTATGGTATTCCTGTTAGCAATAAGGGAGGCTGATTTTATGTACTATTTTATGTTTTTTCTGCTGACTTTTTTTTCAATTTACGGCGCAGTTTGCTTTTTGAAGTCAGCGTATCGCTCGCTGCTCGTCATAATGAGCAGGAAAGAGGAGAATGTTCGCATATGGCTATCGAAAACATCGAAGTCGCCTTGGTTAATTTAAACGGTACCGTCGACGGCGTGATTTATAAAAACCCGTCGAACGGCTATATTGTGCTTGAACTTGAAACTGACGACGGGATTATTCCCGTCGTCGGGAATTTAGGTGACATCGCCGACGGCGAAAAACTCTCGCTCACAGGCGGCTACATCGACTCACCGAAATACGGCAAGCAGTTCAGGGCGCTGACCTGCGAGCGCATGCCGCCCGTGACGACGAGCGAGATTCGCCGCTGGCTCGGCTCGGGGATTATCCGTGGCGTGGGACCCGCGATGGCTAAAAAAATAACGGACAAATTCGGTGAGGAGAGCCTCGATGTTATTGAAAACCACCCGTATAAATTAGCTGAGGTCACGGGAATAAACGGCGACAAGGCAAGCTACATAGCCACTGAATATGCGCGCATTTGCAGTGTCAAGTCGATTATCTCGTTTCTTTCCGAGTACGGATTCAATCCGCAGACTGCGATTTTTACCTGGCAGAAGTATGATAATTCTTCTGTGGATTTAATAAGGAAAAACCCGTATCTGCTCTGCGGCGAGGGTATTGACGCTGACTTTGAGGCTGTGGACAAGATGGCGTTCGCGCTCGGGATTGACTCCTGTGATAACGGACGCGTGAAAGCCGCAATAACCTATGTTCTGCGCGCCAACGCCGATGCCGGGCATACCTGCCTGCCGGAAGAAGCTCTCCGCAAACAGGTCTGCGGGATTTACGAAATCAGCCTTGACGCATTTGACATCGCGCTCGAGGACGGCGTTAAAGGCGGGGAGTTCGTAGTGCTGTCGGGCGGCAAGCACGCGCGGGTGTTCCTTGCCGTTTATTATAAGGCCGAGCGTTACATTACGGACAAGCTCTCCGATATGTTTAAAATGAGTACTAAATCCAAGCGCGATTATACCGATGAAATCGCAGGAATTGAATTTTCTGAAAACATCAGTTACGAAGCCTTGCAAAAGGAAGCAATCACCGGCTGCCTCACGAGCAGTATTTTCATTCTCACCGGCGGCCCCGGAACCGGCAAGACCACCGCGCTCAACGCCGTTATCAGAATCTGTAAGTCCATGAAAAAAAGTATTGCGCTCGCCGCACCGACGGGCAGAGCAGCCAAGCGCATGAGCGAGATTACCGGAGAGGACGCCAAAACGATTCACAGGCTTCTCGAAGTCGATATAACCGGCGATAATATGCTGGCTTTCAAGCGCAACGAGCTTAACCCGCTCTCGCGTGATTTTATTATAATCGACGAGATGTCGATGGTAGACTGTTTACTTTTCGAGGCGCTTCTGCGCGCTGTGAAGCTTGATACAACGCTTATTCTGGTGGGCGATTCTAACCAGCTTCCGTCGGTCGGCGCGGGGAACGTGCTCGGCGATTTGATTGATACCGGGTTGATTCCGTCGATTGAGCTGACGGAGATTTTCCGGCAGGCGGCGGAAAGCCTGATAGTCACCAACGCACATAAAATCATCGGCGGGTTCGAGCCGGAGCTTAACATTCGCGACAAGGACTTCTTCTTCATGGAGTGCGGCAGCGACCATGACATATCGCGGCTCATTGTAGAACTTGTGAAGACGAGGCTGCCTAAAAAATATGAATACTCGCCCATTGAGGACATACAGGTGCTGACCCCGACGAAAATAGGGCCCGCGGGCACAAAGGAGCTCAACCGCGCTCTGCAGACTGCATTGAATCCAAAGTCAAGGGAACGGCGGGAACTGCAGGTTTTTGAGGCGGTGTTCCGCGAGGGCGACAAGGTCATGCAGACCGTCAACGACTACGAGGTGATTTGGCAGAAGGGCGCAGAAAAAGGAACAGGCGTCTTCAACGGCGATATCGGCGTGGTCACTGAAATTGACCCGCATAACGGCTCTATACGAGTGAATTTCGACGGGCGGGTGGCGTATTACGCGGGCAATATGCCCATGAAGCTTGAGCACGCCTACGCCGTGACGATTCACAAAAGTCAGGGCAGCGAATACAACGCAGTGATTATCGCACTCACCGACCGCTCGCCGCGCCTGCTGTACCGGAATCTGCTTTACACGGGCGTCACGCGCGCAAAAAACATCCTAATCGCCGTCGGAAGCCGGAGTGTTATTACGGCTATGACCGAGAACTTCATGAAAACCAACAGGTACTCATGCCTAAAGCCGCTGCTTATTACGAGGTTTAAGAAGGAAGATGAGAACAAGTAACAATGTTTGACAATTATTTACAGTTGTGATATAATAAATCTACACAGAGGTTGTACCACGCAACATTGCGGAAAATAGGCGGTTGGCTGAACCCCATCTTAGAAGAAAGGGGGGATGCACTATGGAAATGGTTTTGACGTTACTTGCATTATACATAACGTTTCGGATAATCCATGATATAGAAAAAAGACCGCCCACCTGCTAAAGTAACGGTCTTTTAGCCTATACTTTCAGCTAACCGCTTATCCGGTACAGCCTTTGTTGTCTTTCATTATACCATAATACCATTTATTTGTCAACCTTTTTAATAATAAAAAACTAAAAGACCGTCTTTACGGTCTGCCATTGTTATTTCTATTATATCACAATTTATATCACAATGAAGAATAATTGTCAAGTATACTTTTTTTACCCGCTCGGGTATACCCACAAGTGTAAATCGCCTTATAATTATATAGGGTGATTTTTTTATGTATATTAAAGACGCAATCGTAGAAAGATTTAAAGAATTATGTGAAGAGTGCGATATTAAATATAACGAGCTCGCCACGCGTTCGGGTGTTACGCCATCTACGGTATACAACATGATGAATAATGAGCGTAGAGATTTATCGGTTATAACGATGAAAAAGTTTATCGATGGGCTTGATATGTCCGTCACGGAATTCTTCAACACCGATGTTTTCCGCAATTTAGAGCAGGAAATAAAGTAATGAGCCTTTACGAGCTGAAAAGAAACCTTATAAGCTTTGTCTATCCGAACCGCTGTCCTTTTTGCGACAGGGTGATTGCGGCGGGTGAGTTTTTCTACACGGATTGCGCTGCTGCGCTCGATTTCTGCGAAAACAGCAATAAAGACACATTCTGCTGCGTGTACAACGAAAAATCCAAGCCGCTTCTGATAAAAGCTAAGGAAAACGCCGACGGTTACGCTGTTTCAGCATGCGCAAAGCTGCTGCACGACGCGCTCGTGAGAAATAACGTGCTGCATAAAATCGACATAATCACGGTAATTCCCGCACGTAAGGCAGCGCTTAAGGAACGCGGCTACAGCTTTCCTGCTCTCCTGGCGCGTGAGCTCGCCTCGCTTTGTGAAAAGCAGTTCTCCGGTAAAATGCTCATATTTCTAAGGGAAATCAAGGAGCAGAAGGAGCTTTCCGCCAAAGAGCGCGAGGAAAACCTCAAGGGCGCGCTGGGGATTTAAAAGCCGCCCAAAGGTTTAAACGTGCTCATTATTGACGACGTCTGCACTACGGGAGCGACGTTGAATGAGGCGAGAAGAGTTCTCGAGGAGCACGCTGGCGGGGTTTTTATTGCGGCTTTCTTAAAAACGATATAAATTAAATAAAGTATCCTGCAAATATTGACAAATTATGCTGCATACGCTATACTTTATTTAAGGCGCCTGACACTTCGGGCAACCGTGGTTTTCGGGACGCCGGTAACTTATGATGACAGCATTGTTAAATCGTAGCCGAGGCAACGGTTTTGCCGGCTAAGTGAGAAGCGCGGGCGTTTTTATAAACCTTGAAAACATTAGATTCCCTGAGAATGACAACCTTATGGAGTTTACACAAATCCCGCCTGCATAAGCTGAACCTCGGTGGAACCGCCGAAAGTTACGAACAATAGTGTGACAATCCAGAATTACCAGCCGGATTTCCCGGCTACAGCCAAGCGAAAAGCTCGGCTTTACCTCAAGCAGCCGCTCCGGCGGTGTAAAAAACCGTCATTCAGACGGTTTTTTAATTTTCACTAATTATAGTATAATAGAAAATATTTTAATACAACCTGTTGACATAAGCAGAAAAATGTGTTATTATATAGTAGTGGATTCTCGGTAAAAGCTTGCCCGCAAGCAAAAGAGATTTATACTTCAGCAAATTCCCCCGATTTATTTCGGGGGAATTTGCTGTAAATTTTTACTTTTTCGTATTGACTAAACGATTGTTTTATGTTATACTATTGTTTGTGGCGTCGTAGCCAAGTGGTAAGGCATGGGACTGCAACTCCCTGACCCCCGGTTCAAATCCGGGCGACGCCTCGTATATAGAGCCTCCGAAATTAAGTATCGGAGGCCTTTTTCTCGCCACTTTTATTATTCTCCGCCTCGTGCAGCCCTATCCTAACTTCCGGACTACAATAAAAACCGCTTAGTTTTCACTAAGCGGTTTTTATGGATGTTCGGCATAGTTTAGATTTTGTCTATTACACCCGCGATATATCTTAGGATGTTCAGCGCGTCGGTTGTACCTGTGTCGCCGGCTTTGCCGTTTGCTACGAACAGTTCAAGAGCGTTTAACCGGGCAATGCCTGCGATGTGCCGCAGCAGTGCCAATGCGTCTGTTGTTGTAACTTCGCCCGTTGCGGTAATATCGCCTATTTTACGCACTATTACGAGATAGTCACCGGTTGCAGGTATGTTTTTTCTTGCGTTCCCGTCTGTACCGATTACTACAGAAGATACAAATTCAAGTTCTCCTGTTTCAGAATTATATTTTATAAGAACCGCATTTTTACCTGCATTTTCAATACCGAAAGATATAATTTGATTGCCTGCACTGAATATTCGGAGCCGCGCAAACGGGAGAGTGCCTGCGATATTGTTAACCGTTGCCGCGGGAATCACGAAATTCGCCGGTATGACGCCCGTATTACCGATTTGAACAATGTTCGCGGCAGGCTGTACAGGTGATGTATCATCGCCCGATGAGGTTCCGCCGCCGCCTCCACCACCGCCTCCGCCGCCGGTTGTTTTGGGTATAGATTCTACTACGTTGCGCTCGCAGTCTGAGCAGGTGCGGTTTCGTGAGCCTTCGCGGGAGCTTGTAGGCTGTGTGGTTACAATCCAACCGCCCCAATTGTGCAGTTTGGTATCTTCACAGTTTTCACATGCACAATGAGTCGGTGTTGAGCCTGCTAAAGTCCAGCTATGCTCACATTCACCTGACGGCGTTTTATAACCGCAAGCCTCGCAGGTCGCGCCCGCAGTATTCGGGGAGCAGGTTTCGGTTTCCTCGCAGTCATCGCGGTTACATTCGTGCGTACCGTTATTTTTACTTGTTCCGAAATCATGCCCTAAAGGTAAACCAACACTGCGAATATGTGTTTCGGTGCACCCGTTATCACCGTTATATTTACAAATGCTCTGTTCTGTTGCCGTCATTGTGCAGGTCGCGGAGGTGAGCGGTGAATATGATATAAAATTATGCTCTATTAAAGTTTCCGATTTGTTTTCTAATCTGGAACAATTGGCGCATATTCTAATTTCATTTCCTATATCACCGCAATATTTTCCTGCTTCGGGAGTCCAACCCGCACCCCAGTCATGCGTTTGTTCAAGACCGCAAATAGTGCAGATACAGTCATTTTCATCGTTTTCATCCCATTCATGAGCAGGACATTCAAAATATGAGCATACTGTACAGATTCCGGTTTCGGGATTAAAAGAATGTGGCTCCGTGTGCGAACAATCGATACATTTGTGGTGTGTTTCGGTTTTCTGGGAATCCGCGTTGAATGTATGCGGTAATTTTGATATAGGCTTTGTTCCTTTTATATCCTCGCATACAGTACATTTTTCAGTTTCTATTCCCTCCTGCGAACAAGTCGCGTCTGTTGTTGCTGTCCATTGGTAATCATGACTGCCCGCCGCGAGTATTTCAATTCCGCAATCCAGGCATGTATTCGGCATCGTGCAATTGCCTGCCTGCGCGTTATTAGAATTATGACTGTCTTTCGCCGTTAATAATTCAATAAAGCAAACTGAACACTCGTTCGCAGCCAAGCAGTTTAATGCCTGTGCACCATTGTTAGTGTGGGATACCGTAGTGTGGGATATTGGTTTTGTAACATGTTCGGTACAGCCTAAATCGGAATGTACGCAGTAGAAAGTCTGCTCGCCATCCACAGCGCATGTTGCGGATTTGGTTACTTCGCCCTCAATGCTGAAGTCGTGCGTAACGCCGGGGCATATATTGACAATATCATATTCAATATCACCGCAGGGAGTACATTTTCGTTCTAATCTTACCTTACCCTCAGGAACACTCGTTTGGTCTGAGCTTTCATACCAGCCGGTTCCCCAGTTGTGCCCGTCCGGAACAGCAGTATTCGACTGCTCTGTATGAAGGCAGCCCGGTCTGTCACATTTGCGATGAGTAACTTCGTAATCCGTGCAGGTCGCGGGAACAACATAGTCTGTTATCATATCGTGACCTATTGCCTGTATAGCTCTAATACCGTTTCTCTCAGTACATCCCGGGGTTTGGCAGTGGTGTGATTCTTCGCCGTCAACTAAGCATTCCGGTGCAATATCTACCGTAAACGACGTTGAATAATTGTGCGGTGCAAAGTCGGGATGCGGGCTCGTTTCTATACGTGCGCAGCCCGCGGTTTGACAGGTTCTTGTTCTTGAACCCTTACTTAAACAGGTTGCATCAACTTCACTGGTATAACCGCCGTAGCTATGCTCCTCCGTAGCGCCGCAGGCGCATATGTGATATGTGTCATCGGCTCCTGTGCCGTTAGTCCATGTATGGTTAGCTCTATTACGTTCGGCAGGACAGTCGCTGCATTTCTCCCAATGCTGAGAAGCATTATATTGTTGAACGTAATTATGATTTTCTTTCGCTGCGGTCATTTCATAGCCACAGTCCAGGCACTTATTCGGCACTAAGCAGTCGTCTGCCTGTGCGTTATCGGAAACGTGTGCTGTTAAATCCGCGGTATGCGCACAGCTATTATTTTCACACTTCTTCCAATGGTTTGTATCATCATTGAACCAGCCTGCGCTTAAACTATGACTGCCTGCGGATACAACAATTCTGCTGCAGGTCATGCAAATGCTGTTAGCTGTACAGTTTGTATTGTTTGCATTATCAGAAGCAGTTACATGAGTTTCAAAATCCGAACAATTGCCGTTTGTACACGTCCGTTTGCAATTTGAATCGTCCGCTCCCCAAGAGCCGTAGCTGTGACCGCTTTTTGCGGGGGTTATTTCATCATCGCAAACTGTACATTCGTTCGCTGTAAAACAGTCATTTTCCTGTGCGTTATTGGATATATGGTTTTCTCTGTTGAATTTATTACCGCAGGCCGCGCATACTTTCCAGTGCTCAAAAGAGTCTGTCTGCCAAACATCGGAGGTTATTACACTGGGTTTCCAGAGCAGAAGGCTGTTTGCAAATGCGGAAGAACCGCCCCAAGCCGTGTCAGGAGCTGCATACCATGAGATACAGCCTAAGCGGGTTCCGCCTGCTGATGACGAATCATTTATCTGAACCTCAAAGGTAAGCGGAGCGTCGGGGGCAAAGGTGAGAGAACCTTTTGCTACTTTAAACTCAACAATATAGCCGGTGCCCGTAATGCCTGCCCAGGACTCGTTGGGTGCCTGTCCGGAGCGCGCACCGCTCGGGTTCAAACGATACTGGTTAGACCCGCTGCTTCCTGCGCCGACAAAAATCTCAACGCCGTCATAATTATGATGATTATTCGGCGGTGTTCCCGTATACACGTCGGGGTCGGTTACTTCAACACGGACATATAAGAAGCTGTCGTCCCACAAAACTCTTGCTTTCCCTCTGGCTGTGGCGTTAACATGATTACTGTTGCTCACGTCCAGTTCGGCAGCATTATTCCAAATCGTGTTGTTTGTACCGAGGGTAGGTGTACCGAATGAAGCATAGGGAACGCTTGGAGGAGCCGCCGCGCAGTCATCTGCAGCGGTTTTATAATCGCAGTTCGTATTGCTGCACACCTGCCAGTGCATATTGCCGCCGGACTCGTAAACAAGTGTATGAGTGTTTTCGTTTTCCTTAACGGGGCATTTACTGCACGTCTGCCAGTGATGTGTAGCGTTAAACGTCCATGAAAGAATATGTGCGCAGGGGATAACCGAGCTCGGTTTTAAATTTAAAGCTATCTTTCTGATATGGAAAACAGCAGGAGCATTATGGTTGTCATTTATACCGATTCCAATGTGGACTACTTGTGTGTAATCAGATGCGGTTCCGGGCGTAATATTATTTGTCCATGTGCTCCATCCATTGGCTCCCCCTAATGCGCCGCTTCTTGTAAAGAGCGCGTTATTTGTTTGGAGCAAACCGAATGTTCCGTTTGCTGACGCGTTGGATGTTACCATTCTAACATTCTTATGGGTAGAATCTCCGCTTATTGCCGCGATTTCTACAGTTATTGATTCAATATCATCCATTGTAAAACTCCCTATATCAAAGGGAATGACAACTATATCATGCCGTGCTCCTAAAGTGACTTGAAGCGCACCGCCTGCAATTTCGGCTTTCGTAGAAGCATTAGCGCCGACATTATACATAGGTGTTACACTATCTGTACTAAAATCATAACTCATTTTTTGGGGTAAGATAAAATCTCCCCCGCCGCCGGCGGCGACGTTAATATCAAAGGTTCTGTTATGTCCCGGGGAAAACTCAAACGTCAGTGTGGTCTTGCCGTTTGGAAGATTGGCTAAGTAGCTCTCCCTTATTGTTATTAAATTGCCGATTATGATATAATGCACATTCGGCGTAAGTGTTACGGTACCGTTTTTAACAGCTCCCAAAGCGTTGCCGTTCCACGCTATATTAATTGTGATGTCATCAGGATTTTCTGTATCAAACGCCGCCCCGGACGGGGTGAGGGTGGCATTGGGAATCGCACCGGGCTTGGGTATTAATTCGATTTCACTGATTTGATAGGTAACAGGGGTATGGCTTCCAACTACCCCGAACCCTAATTTTACGATTCCGTTCAAACTCGCAGCAACACCGGGCGTAACAGGCATTGTAAACGTGCCCCAGTTATTTGCAGTCGAAAATCCGTTGCTTTGCGAGGCAATCGGAGTAAAGCCGGCCATTCCGGTCGAATATATTCCTGTGGCTGACGCCGCTACACCGAAAGTTTTATAGTTTGTGTCTCCCGTTGTTGACCGCACTCTGATTCTGACTGATTGAATATCATTTAAAGTCAGAGGGCCCAAATCGAACGGAATGACTACTAAGTCCCCCGTTGCGGCGGCTGTAACTTCAAGCACGCCTGATTTTATTTCAGCAATTGTGTCGGCATTTTTGTTTGTGTTAAACTCAATTAAATCCGTTATATTATCTTTACTGAAATCATAACTCAGCCTCGCGGGTGTGCCGACTACAGGCGTGCTGTCGGAAACAGTTACGGTAAATGTACGGTTGATTCCCGGTTCAAACTCGAACGTCAATGTGTTTACGCCAATGGATAGTGTTAATAAGTAGGATTCAAGCAGCTTTACCGTGTCGCTGCTCCGGGTAAATTGATTATCCTCTGAAAGCGTTACCGCACCGTGATTAATCCCCTGAAGCGTATTGCCGTTCAAGGTCATATCAACATCAATATCTTCCGGTGAGAATTTATCAAACGTTGCCGAATACGAGCCAAGAACGGCATTTTGGATACTGCTGTCCTCAACATTGACGGTAAAGGTTTGGTTTGCCCCGGGTGAAAACTCGAATGTCAGTGTGACGGCAGTACCGAAAGCCAGCGTTTTCAGATAGGCGTTGTTCAATGTCACCTCATTGCCGCTGACAGAATAGTCTGCGTCCGGTGTAAGCAGTACTGCGCCGTTTCTAACCGCCGTAAGGGTGTTATTCCCGTTCGGTGTTATATTAACAGTAATATCGGAGGAACCGCTTTTATCGAATGTTTCTGAAGCCGGACTGATACTTGCGTTTGAAGCAGCAACAGTAACCGCAAGGGTTCTGCTTGCTCCTGCGCTGAATGTAAATGTTAAATTGGTTGTACCTATCGGCAGTGTATTTAGGTATGAGGCGTTAATGCTCACATTATTACCGCTCACAGTATAGTCTGTATCCGGTAAAAGTGCTGTGCCGCCGCGGTTAATGCCTGTAAGCGTATTTCCGTTAAGCGTCATAATAATAGGAATAGCGGCAGGGTTGGCTTTATCAAAATTAGCGGTTGTTTTGTCAATATTAGAACTCGGAACCGTGACGGTGCCTCTCGGCACTAAACCGATGTATTCGAGCTCGTAGGCGTGGTCGGCGGCGTTCATCAGTCCGAACGCGATATTTATATCTCCCGATATAGCGGGCTGACCGCTTAACGGGATTTGAAGGTCAATAAAGGAAGTGCTGTCGCTCAGATTTTGACTTAAACCGCCAATCTGGGTGTTATTACCGAGCTGAGAAAATTTTGTACCTGCGGAGCCTGCTTCCACTCGGATATTACGCCCGCCGCTAAATCCGCTGACTAACCGCAGTCTTACATATAAGGTGTTATAGGTGTTCAATGCTCCGTCCGCTAACCTGAACGGGAATATTACCGCATGGCTGGAGTGTCCGCCGGTTTTGACAACATGCAGTAAATCGTCGCCCCTGTAATTCGCAGTAAGCGTTTGACTGCCGGACTGCGGACCGGGGGTGTACTGCACTGACACCCGCTCTTCAAACGTATGCCCTAAAATTGATTTGGAAGTGTCGTCTATATAAATTGATAAAGTTCTCTTTTCACCTGCGCTGAACGTGAATTCCAAACGGACTGTGCTGTAAGTCGCCTGTGCCGTTAAATATGTACTGCTCAGTGTGATTACATTGCTTGCTGTAGTATAGTCAGTGCCGAAAGCTAACAATGCGCCGTTTCCTGTAATACCTGTAAGCGTATTGCCGTTCCACACCACGTTCACGGGAATCTCTGCCGGAGCCGCTTTATCAAATACCGTGTCTGACGCAGCAATACGGGAATTCTTTACCGCGCCCGTTCCGGGGCCCGTTGAATAATATGCTTTGTAATTGCCGCTGAGCTTCAGCATGGCAAACATGTACAGACACCCGCCGTAATAACGGTATAAACCCTGGTCCTGCCCGATGTTCCAAAAATGGTCTATAAAATCCCATGCCTGCGCGTCTGACGCCGCTAATGAAGCCGCTGCATTGCCTGCAACCAAGCCCGCCGAGTGTCCGTCGTTCTGAACGGGAGAACCGTCTACATACCATTTGTTTCCGTACGAGAATATACCGTTAGGATTCCGGTCGGGGTGAATAAAGAATGTTTGGATTCTGTCTGCGTGCGCTATCTGCCGTGCGTCTTTTGCCCACCATGAATGGTCTAAAGCAATATTCATGGCAGTTCTCCAGGAATCATAGGAGAAAAGGTGAGAATTTCCGACCCCGCCCCCGCCGCCCGGGGTACCGTCATACTGCGCGTATTCAGACGACAATCCTGTTACGGGGTGTGTTCCTTTAGTCATAAGCCAGTCACGGCAGACCGCCGCCGATTCTCTGTAGAATGTCGCATCCCTCGTGACCGCGCCTATATCGTTGTTCCAAATATCCCAATACTGCTCGCCGTATATTATTTCTTCAGCCCAAATTTCAAAAAACGCTGATAAATGATAGGAAGCGTCGGTAAATGAAGTCATGGGCGAAAATTCGGGCAGCTTATTATCTAAGTTAAATAAGGGTTTCCTTTCACCCGCTCTTCTGTTAATCAAATCATATAGAATTATACGGGCTTCTCTTCCGTATTCATAGATGCCGGTTTTATCACCCCAGCGGTTGGAGGCGAACAATAATGCCGTCGCGAAGTACATTTCACCGTCCGGAGCGGGGTTTGTATCCATTTTATTTCCGTTTATACCGCACTGCCATGCGAAATACCCTCTGGCTTCGCCGGATTTATTTAACATATAGGTATGCGCCCAATTCCATAATCTGTCAAACTTCTCCTGGTCGTCCATTTGCAAAGCCATCATCATACCGTAGGACATGCCCTCGGAACGCACGTCATTGCTGTCTACAGCATGTATATATGCCATATCAGTGCCTACGGGAACATATATGTTATAACCGCCGCCGTCGGCTCCGTTGAATAATCTGTCATATGTCCGCTTTACTCTGGCGTCGATTTCCTCCTGACTGTATCCGGCCTCAAGGAACATATTCCGGTATATGCCGGTTTCAGCCGCGCCCTGCCCCGCGGAAGCCGGAACGGGTGCCGATAATGCTGTTGTTTTAACGTGCAGTGACGCGCTCGGAGCCCCCGCTCTGTGAGTAGCATTTGCTTTAGAGCGGGCAAATATGTAATAATCGGTATTCGGATTCAGGTTTCCGAATGTTAATCCGTCCTGCCATACAGAAGGCGGCGAATTTATTGTTCTGATACCGTATTCTACAGCTTGTCCGCCGGGGTTCGACGGTATGGTGACAGGGTCGACTATGATACTTTTCTGAGAAGGTGCCGCTGATACTGGGTTATTCACAGCCGCACCGGAATTAGCGGGGAGAACGCCGTCTTTCAGCGTAAAAATGATGTCGTCTATTAAATAGCTTGCAACTGCGTTTGTGTTAATACCGATTGCAAGGAAAATATCACCCTGCAGGTCTTGGGTAGCCGGGGTTAGAGTCAAGCTGCCAACTTCAACCGTTGTCCAGCTTGTAGTGCTTAAAACGGTCGGACTGAACGCCGCTATCCTTCTGTTAACGAACTGATTCGCCGCTCCCGACTCGTTTCCGAAACCATATCGTATAAAGTTACCGGCTTCAGCATTGCTGCCTGACGCAAAGATTTGCAAACCGTTATCTCCGACGTTTCCGCTGACCGCTCTCAATCTTACGGAAATTGATTTATAGTCACTTAGCGCATAAGGCAGGTGAATAGGAATTATAGGCGCCTGATTCCAGTCTTTGACGTTGACCTGCAGCGACTTCTGCCCGGGGCTGTCCGGGTCAGCTGTAATAAAAACATCAGGATAATTTGCACCTCTCGTGGCAAAACCTGTCCAAGGCCCTATATTATAGTCCTCAAAATCTATAACGGTTATCAAGTCCGGGTCTGCCGCCGCTGAAACATCAAATTTAAATATATTTAACGGAAGAAATGAAATCGTCAGACATAATGTCAGAAATTTAGACAATATGCTTTTAAAATGTAAGTGTTTCATTTGAGAATCTCCTTTTATTATAGCGATATATGTAACTATAATATTACCATGATTTATGCTTAAAGTCAATAATTATATATATTATAAAGTATATTTGTATATTATCACCAATCAGTCGTAATATATTTTAGTATTAATACTGTAAACTATTTTTTGATGATGCTTCTTTTTTATATTAAAAAATGAATTTCTCTTTTTTTCCTGTTAACAATAATAAAAGAAATGTCAAAAGGAGCCAGAAAAATGGAAAATATAAAGAAAGATACATTTCCCGCGCAGCATCAGAATAAACATCCCGGCAAGGAATCGGAAATGAATCCTGCGCCCGTCTATGAAAGCGAAAATTATAAACCTGCCGGAAAACTCGAAAATAAAATTGCAGTCATAACCGGCGGCGACAGCGGAATCGGCAGAGCGGTTGCAGTAAGCTTCGCGCGGGAGGGTGCGGACGTGGCAATCGTCTATCTGAATGAGAACAATGATGCCCGTGAAACCGAGGCGGCGATTATTAAACACGGAAGAAAGTGCCTTAAAATAGTAGCCGACTTGAAGCAGGAAAGCGAGGCTATTCATGCAATTGAGACGGTTAAAAACGAGTTCGGAAAAATTGACATTCTCGTGAATAACGCCGCAGTTCAATATCCGCGCAACAGCATACTCGACATTGACAAAGACCAATTTATTCACACATTCGAGAGCAACATTTTCTCGTATTTCTATATGACAAAAGCTGCCTTGCCGTATATGTTAGCGGGCAGTGCGATTATAAATACAGCGTCTGTGGTTGCGTTTGAGGGGCATCCGGAACTCATCGACTACTCCTCTTCAAAAGGCGCAATCGTGACCTTTACCCGCTCGATGGCGCTGTCGCTGGCGAAGCAGAACATCAGGGTCAATGCAGTTGCGCCGGGGCCCATTTGGACGCCGCTTATTGTGTCGAGCTTTTCCGAACAGCACGTTAAGACGTTCGGCTCAACTGTACCGATGGGCAGAGCGGGACAGCCGTATGAGCTCGCGCCGGCTTACGTTTTTCTGGCGTGCGGCGATTCTTCGTATATTACGGGGCAGGTGCTGCACATTAATGGAGGAACAATTATATAGCCGATTAACTTGAAAAATGCTCCGCATTTTTCACAGCAAACGAGTTTGCTGACGCACCGTAAGCGCGCTAATCGGCTATGCAATCGAATTAAGCCGCCTCGCGGCTTACGCGGCAAATGCCGCGTCTTCAAAAATGCTTAAGCATTTTTGAAGTTAATTGATTATAAATTAGGGGGTGAGAAAATGCCGAAAGACAGTCAAATCGACCCGAAGGAAGTTCGCAAGGCTAAGGCGAAAGGACAAACTCCTTTTGCGAGCGATAAAGCCGACAACGGACGTAATAACGACAAAAAGCAGTCGGGAAACCGCCATAAGCCCGGTAGTGATAAGTAATATAAATGCATTTAAAAGCCGCTTAGTTTTCACTAAGCGGCTTTTGTTTATAGGTGTTGGTACAATTTAGATTTTGTCTATTATCCCCGCGATATACCTAAGGATGTTCAGCGCATCGGTTGTGCCGGTGTCGCCGATTTTGCCGTTAGCTACGAACAGCTCAAGAGCGTTCAGCGGGGCAATGCCTGCGATGTGGCGGAGAAGCGCCAGTGCGTCCTGTGTCTGGACTTCGCCCGTTCCGGTGATGTCGCCTGTCTTACGCGCAAGCACGAGATAGTCGCCGGCTCCCGGTACGTTTACTGTCGCCTGACCGTTCGCGCCGATTGTTACAGCGGATACGACCTCAAGCTCGCCGTCTGCACCGATTCTGACGAGGATTGCGTTCTGTCCTGCAACATCTGCGGTTGTGCCGAAGTTAACCGTTTGATTTCCTGCTGCGGTTGCGCGGATTGTCGCTGCGGGGAGAAGCGCATCGCCTCTGAGCGCAGCAACGGTTGTTGCGGGAATCGTAAAGTTTGCAGGAAGTGTCAAGGGGGCGCCGGGCTGTGCGACTACGGGAGCGGATGTAGTAGGTGTAGTCGGGTCGCTCGGTGTGGAGGGACCACTGGGACCGCCGCCGCCACCGCTGCTTCTAGTATAGGTGAATACAGCTACGTCACTCGCCACGCCGTTTATAACAGCGATTGCTCTGATTGTGTGAGAGTCACCGACTTTTGGGAAATTAAGTGCAATCGGAGTCGTGTAAAGTGTGCTTGACGTTGTCGGTTCGCCGCCGTTTACTGTGTAGTAAATTGCCGCGCCGGGTGCGGTGAGTGTTATGTTTCTGCTTGCTGATGTGCTTGAGCCGTTTGCTGAAGCGGTCGGTTTCCCGGGTTTAGTTGCGGGTTTACACTTCGGGCATTCACATTCACATTCCGGGAGGTGCCCGCCTGCTCCGGTTATCTTTTCAATAATTATGCTTTCAATTGTGTAGCTGCCTGTTCCGCTTATTCCGTCGGCGCGTACACGTATTCTGTGTCCGTTTTCAGTTTGAGATACGCTGCCTACTGAAGGCATTACACTGTCAAAGGTTATGGACGCTCCTGTGTTGGTTCCGATAACTCTTCCTGTTGACCACGGGTCGCTGTCTAACGGGAACTCAAGTACGAACGGGCCGGGTGCAGTACCTGTTACGGTGAGCTTGTATTCTACGCCCGGTTCGAGGTCAAAGTCTCTGAGGTCTACGTCCACGGAGTGCCAGTCATTTGTACGGCCTGAAACAACAAGCTTGCCGTCTGTGACAGTATATTGAGGTCTGCCTGCTGAACCCCATGCACGAACTAAGCCTCCGACATTTCCATCATTAGTGTTAAGGTCTTCCAACGCAGGTGTGATGTCCAGTTCCCAAATTTTTTCAGTTCCCGGCGGGCAGACGCAGATGCAGTCTTCGCCCTCTAACATCCACTGCGCGTAAAGGAAAGTGTTTTCTTCAAATGTGAAAGCCGCAGGGTCAATTTCTGTACCAAGCATTGGCGCTGTAAACCAACCCTTGAATATAAATCCTTCTCTTTCGGGGACAGCGGGTATGTTGCCTGCCGCGAGCTTGCCGTTTGTGCCTGTCGCCTTGGTTATATTTGCAGGTGAGCCATCATAGTTGAAATTGAATGTTACGTTGTACGAACCTTCTTCAAGCCATTGTGCGTATACAGTGGTATCGGTTTTGAATCTCGCTGTAGTTAAGTCAACCGCTGTACCGTCTTCCGCCGCTGTAAACCAGCCGCCGAAGTTATGGTCATCTTTAGTCGGATCCGCAGGGATATCGCCTCCTGCCAATAATACTCCCCCGCTACTCGGTAAACCGTCTGAGAACGCTACTATTGACGAGGACCTGAAGCTTGCGAAATCGCTTGCTATAGATGCATCCGAAGCTTCATCTGCGAGGATTAGATATGCTCTCATGTAGTTTAGGTCTTCCCAGTTAGAGCTGTAATAACTGATGTCGAAGCGTCCCCAGTCTACTGATTTAGCTACAGTGGGTACGTGTATGTTCATCGGTGCGGGTATCTTCGAGAAATCAAGTACAAGTGCTCCGTTGGGTCCTATGGAGGGGTCATAAACACTGTTTAACCCGGGTGCCCACTCAGGCAGCCATGCTCCGCCGCCGTCGTTTTCAATGTGTAACTGCATAGTGCTGGTGGTGGTGGTGAAATTCGCAGCTACTTCAATTATAATTTTTTCAGTTCTGCTGTAAATTTCTATTGGTAAGCCTGTTGCAGGAGGGATTGTTGTGTTTCCGCTTGTTTCTCCATCAGTCTGCCAGCCGCGCTGACGGTGAGATGAACTGTTTATCATTGTCGGGAAGAAAGGTAAATCCCAACGGTTCGGGTCTGCATCGATAACAGGTGCAGTCATATTTCCTATACGTTCGAGAATAATAATGTCAACATCAGGACCAAATGCAGCTCCTGCGGGAGGGGCTCCGACGTTTCCGCCGTTGTAAGGAACGCCGTTATTGATGAAGAACATCTCAATGATAACCTCTCCTGCTGGCAGATAGAAAGTCTCATCACCTGCAATCGGTGCAGGAAGAAGTGAGGTTTCTGTAGCAGCGAATGTAACACCATCGCCGTAACTTGCCGGAATAGAGAATTCGGTTAGAATGTTCTGATTCGTGTCTCTGAGCAGAACTCTTTGTACAGAAGCGATTGCGTTGACTGCGCCGAGCGATGCTTTGTATTCACCGGCTTGCTCCACGTCGAGTTCATAGCGTATCCATTCGCCGATACGGGTTCCTGTGACGTACGTTTCGTTTACTCCGCGTCCGCCTTCAAGTGTAGCCGGGGCAAACCTGGATTCGGTGCGCTCATAAGCTCCTTGATGAGAATACGGTGCTTTAGTGAAATGCTCGAAATACATGGGTTTGTTTCCCATTTCCGCCTCAATGTAGTATGGGTCTGTTTCTTTCATCCAGTCAACGGCAGTGATTGTATACGGTGCGTCAGCCGTAATTTCATGGACGTAAATCCACGGGCACGGAGGCTTGCCGACTGCGGTAGCCATATATGCCGCTAATCCGGTTTCGAGTTTAGCGAACACAGCGTCAACAACGTCTTGCTGTGTGATTCTTAATTCAAAAACATAGATTGCTTCGTCTAAAATAACTTTCAGAATTGCTTTTGAACCGGGGGCATGTTGATTTTCCCATCTGCCTTCGGTAGTTGTGGCAAGCGTTTCTTTAACATCAGCGATTAATTCTTCCAGGTCGTCTTTATCAGCTGTTGAAACGAGTGCGTAGAACGCGTCATATAAATCCATATACGCTTCATGGATTACGTCAGCAGATGCAGTGCTTGTGATTGCTTTTGCACTTGCGATTTCCGCTTGGAAAGCGCTCCAGCTTGCAACTTCAATGTCGTCTGACGAAACATCTTCCATACCGGATAAAACCTTATTACCATCTTTGTCTTTCGTACCGGATATAAGGGTCTCCAAATCGTCGAAGTCAGCTGTTTTCTTGAGTGTTATGCTGTCTAACACGATGTCAGGGTTGCTGCCTGTTGCCATTTTATAGTTTGTGAATGTAAGGGTGTCGCCGTCAATTGTAAGGATTCCGTATTCTCCCGCTCCTTGGCTTGAACCGGGTGCTCCGGGGATATGCGCCGCCCATGGTCTTTCTTCAAGAGATGCAGGATTATACTTAGGCCAGTCAGCCACAGAGCCCATCGAAATGAACTGTGTGCCTATCGGGTCTACATAAGCGCCCGGAGGCTTTGCTTTAAATATGTTTAATTCATCAATATCCACTACGGACGGATGTTGATATTTCGCAATTTCCCAGCCGGAAGTGCCGGCGCCCTGTATAAACTGTGAACGTCCGTAGTTGTGGTCGTGTCCGTTAATTACAAGGTCAATGCCGTGTTTCTCGTATACGGATGCCCACCAGTCTCTCATAGCAGCTAAGCCGAGAGAGTGTCCGTTTCCTATACCGAAGGGGTCAAAGTGGGAAATGGCAATTCTCCATGTCGCGTCAGGATGAGCTGCGACAGCCTCTTCCAAGAATCTGTCATGCTGAGCATCAATTCTGAGGTTTGTGTTAAGGGAGATATACTGAACATCGCCATAACTCATATACCAGTTTCCGCCGCCGCGAAGTGAATCGCTTTCGCTTCTCGGTCCGGAAACTACAGAAGTATTGCTTCCGCCCGGTGTGAACTCTAACCATTTATGGTTCGGCCAGTTGTACACCATAGACAACAGTGCGAGCGGATGTTCGTTATTGCTGCCCTCGGGACCGGAGCCATGGGTGAGAGTCCGCTGGCTTTGCGTATCGTGGTTACCGATGGTTACCATCATCGGATAGCTTCTGAGCTGAGGCTGCTCTAAATAACGTGCCATCTCGAGGTAGTCGTTGGCGTAACCTGTGTTGTCGCCTGCGGTCATCAGGAAAGCAGCTCCGCCCATTGTATTTGCCTGAGCGATTGAACGTGTAAGCCCGTCGCGCCATTTGCCTTCATGCGCACTGCTGTTGCTTAACTGAGGGTCGCCGAATACGATGACGTTATACGCTTCATTCGGGTTTTTCACCTCAAAGGTGTAGGCAGGGCTCCAGTGACCTTCGGTGCCGTCACCTAAGCGATAAGCGTATTCGCCAGGTATGAGGTCTCTTACAACAATCTTATTGGTGCGGAAACCGTATGCTGTTTCATCAGCTTCCGTGCCAGCAAATTCAGAGAATGCTCTCATGCCGGCGGGATTTTCATCCGGCCAGTCGCCGTCTTCCAAATCTGAAGCCGGTATTAACTGAAGATGAGAAAGGAATACTTCCTTTTCTACGGTTTTATTTTCAGCGCTTCCGGCCCAGTTACCGCCGGTAGGGTCGAAAGTAATAGTGATTGTGCTTGACGTGTGCTCTTCAATCGGCGTAAACCACGCAAAATTGATTTCCGATTCGTTTGCACCGGGGGTGAGAGTAATAAATGTGTTAAATACGAGAGGACTTAAAACATCTAATTTTACTGTGTCGATTATATCGAATTCTTTTTCGAGGTCAATGCTGTTTACACCATTTCTTGAACTGCCACCTCTGTTTCCGTTAGCCGTGGTGTAGTTATCGCCGGCTGCCATATCTCCTGTCGGGCCTTTGTCGATAGTCATTATGGCATAAATCTCGGTGGCGTATGTGTCGGTTTCTTTGTCATACAGCAGTTCCTGCGGGATTCTGAGTTCTGCTCCCGTGGCACCGCTTGCCATAAGTCCCGATACAATTACTTTTTTATCCGCGATATTATCTGTCGTGGCAAATGTAATGTCTTCTATATCCGGTTTTTCGCCGGACAAGTCTGTCCATGCTAAAATACGTCTGCCTGTATTGTGCGCTACGCGGTAGTCGATAATCAAATTAGCTCCGCGCGTGGGGAGGTTAAACTCATCGAATTCTAAGCTTTCCAGCTTCATTACATGACCTGCGCCGGAGTTGCCCGTTGTACCCATGAAGCTGACGTTCTCGTCCGCAGGGAATACAGTCCACTCAAGCATTGAGAGGTCGGGTAAGGGGTCAAATTCGTGGATGCTGAGGTCTGCTATTCTTACACGGTTGATGGTCGTGTCAGAGGGGGGATTACCTGCAGAACCGCTGGTGGTGCCGCTAAAACCAACCGATGTGATTTTATTGCCGGGACCCCATACTAAAGGAATTCTTGCATAACTGGAGTCAGCCGGGCCTTTACCTCTGAAGAGTTCATCCCAGTTGCCCGGTTCATCGCCCGAATCAGTTGTCAGTATATAAATGAAGTTCTCATTTGTATCTATGACAGCCTGAACTCTTTTCCATGTGTTAGCGTTTCGAGACCACGCAGTCCAGCCGTCACCCTGACCGGGTACTCTTATGCGCGATGTGGTGTGATGGGAGCTTGACTGCCACTCAAAGAAAGTGTTATTTGCGGCGGCACTCGAAAACGCAGCTGTGCCTTGGTCTGCATCACCTTCTGACTTTCCGTCAATAGTCGTATCCGAAAGGTGAACGGTTACACGTGCGCTCTGAGGCATTTGCTGTGTGTTAACGTAAGTAGAAAATGCATATTGACCCGAATTACGTAAAATCGGTTCTTCTAATTCAACGTGATAACGGGAGCAGGTAGAGGATGAAGCTCTTTCAAAACTCATTTCCAGTGCAACACCGCCCGGGGCGCTTGCGTCCTCCAATACTCTGAGAACAGAGTTAGCGTGCGATGCAGCCGCTTCTCCTGCAATGTACCAACCGCCTACGCCCTCTGTCCAGCGGTCTGATGCGGGGGCAATCATCGTATTCGGTAAAGAAAGCGCGTCATAGGGTTCTTCGTTTAAATCTACATCAAGACGCACGGGTGTGCCCCTGCCGTAGTTCGGGTCGCAGTTCTGGCAAGCCATGCACATGCCGTCAACAAAGCATTCCTCACAACCGCATTTTTCACACTCCTCGTAATCCGGTAAAGTACTTAAATCAAAAGTACATCTTGTACACTCGGTACAGTTTGTAGTTTTGGGAATATGGTTGCCGTTGAACATTCCGCAGAGTATGCAAACGGTGCAGTCATCGTCGGCGACTTCATGCTCCTGACCGGCGGGCGGGAAGCAGTCCGCGCACGGGCAAAGCCCGCACTCACCGTCCTCAAAACAAAATTCGCATCCGCATTCTTCGCAGAAGAAGCAGAATTCAGGATACTCAAACAACGATATGTTTGCCAGTTGCAGGAAGCGCGAAGAACTGTTCGCGGCTCCGCTGAAGATAAGCGAATTTATAACGCCTTCCGTGTTCCATGACAAGGGACCTTTCACGCCTAAAGCCGAATCTTCGGCAAAAGCTTCAAATGTCATGGGAGCAGAAGCACCCGTAGTAGCGGTAATTGGAACCGCGTGCCACCTAACTGCTTCCGCCAAGCTGGAGCCGGTAGCCGCGGTATCGATAAGGCCGTAGACCCTGTACCAGGTTCCGCGTGTCATTGAACCGAGAACGAGAGTTTCCGAACCGGTACCTGTCGAGTTGTTTCTCAGTGTATCGTCAAACATTCTCAGATGGCGGTTCACGGCAACACCATCATCTGCCGCCGCAGGCGAACGTCCGTTATGGCTTCTGCCGGAAAAGCCGAAAGTAAATTCTTGGGCAGCAGCTTGCCCTATTCTATAATCGAATGTTATTCCGTATTCTCCGGTATTCCATTCAATAGGTGTATCAAGGTCGAGGTTATATGCGCGCGCCCAAGCGGTGTCAGTGCTATTAAACTCTATAACCTTAGAGCCTGTCATCACACCCTCGCCCTCAATCAGCCTTAAAACGCCCGAGGAACCATTGTTGGCATTGCTTGCCGCATAATACCAACCGCTCGCAGCGTGTCGTGTCCAGCGGGTTGTTGAGTTACCGAGAAGATTACCTAACGTCGGATATTGTGTTGTGTCGTTGGGGTCCATATGTAATCTCAACGGCACACTGCCCGTTCTGGGGGTTACATCCGCCGACGCTATCATCGGCATAAACGTGAACAATCCGGCAATCATCGCCAGAGTCAAGAAAAGCGATAGGATTTTGCGTGGTGTTTTTCGTACTTTCATTTGTTTAACTCCTCTTTTAAATAATTTAATGCCCGCCATAAAATGTACTTTTTGGCGAGTTAACTATGCAAAATAAATTCTACCATAAAACGCAAATAAAAACAATCCCTTTATATAAAATATATAAATTTTGTGCAATATCGCCAAATAAAATATTAAATTTTGGTAATAATGCGTGTTCGCCACTTAAACTAATCATTTGACTTTCGTTTAAATCCGTGCTATATTATATAAAAATAAGAGGAGCAGTTTATGAAAAAGCCGGCTAATTTTCAAGATGGAATCCATACCTCGGATTTTTGGGATTTTTATAAGGAAAAGGCGATTCAAAATTCAGTAATCGCCGACTTTTCACGCGGGAAAGAGAGCCTGAGCGGCATCTGGCAATACGGGATTGACCAATATGACACCTGCCTGCGTAATAAATGGTGGCTCGAACACGAGTTTATGCATGACGGGCGGGCTCTTCCGCTTGATTACAGTTTCGATAATTGGGCGGACGTGCATATTCCCTCATGCTGGAATATGCAGTGCGAGAAGCTGTTTTTGTATGAGGGCGGCATGGTTTACACGCGGAAATTCCTGTATTCGCGCGGGGAAAATGAACGTGTGTTCATAAAATTCGGCGGCGTGAGCGGGCGGGCAGCGGTGTTTGTGAATAAAACTTACATGGGACTTCACGAGGGCGGCAGCACACCGTTTTATATAGAAGTCACCGATGTTTTGCAAGCCGAAAACCGCATTGTCGTCGCAGTGAACAATACCCGCCGTCCGGATTCGGTTCCCGCGGATAACACCGACTGGTTCAATTACGGCGGGATTTACCGCGATGTAGAGCTGATTCGTGTGCCGAAAGCTTTTATAAAAACCTTTCAAGCCGGGCTTGACTTTATAAGAATAGAGGTGGACGGCGCAGATACGGGAACAGCGGTTCTGCGAATCCCCGAGCTTAATTATACGGCGGGAATTAATGTTCAAAACAGCAGGGGTGAAGCCGAATTCTCTGCAGACCCTGAACTGTGGAGCCCCGAAAATCCGCAGCTTTACGAGGTTGAAGTTGAATTTATCACTGCCTGCGGCGGTACGCGCGATAAAATTTCCGATAGAATCGGCTTCCGCGAGATTGGCGTACAGGGACGGGAAATTCTGTTGAACGGCAAACCTATCTTCTTGAGGGGCATCAGCGCGCATGAGGAAAGCGTAATCAACGGCAAAGCGGTCACTGAAGACGAAATTCGCGAGAACTACGCTTTAGCCAAGGAAATGAACTGCAATTTTATGCGGCTGGCGCACTATCCGCACAGCGAACACGCCTCCCGTATCGCCGACGAAATCGGTATTCTGTTATGGGAGGAAATTCCTGTTTACTGGGCTATTGAATTCGACAATCCCGCGGCTTATGCAAACGCCGAAAATCAGCTTTCAGAACTTATTTCACGCGATATTAACCGCGCAAGCGTAATTATCTGGTCGGTCGGAAACGAAAACCCCGATACCGACTCCCGCCTTGAGTTCATGAGCAGGCTTACGGAGAAAGCGCGCGAGCTTGACAAGACACGGCTTATAACCGCCGCCTGCCTCGTAGACCACGGTACGCTCGTTATCGCCGACAGACTGACTGAAAAGCTTGATATTATCGGCGTTAACCAGTATTACGGCTGGTATGACCCCGACTTCTCGAAGCTGCCAACGGTTTTCGAGAACAGCAACCCTGCAAAGCCTGTCATAATCAGCGAATTTGGCGCGGACTGCAGGGCGGGTTTCCACGGGGGCAGCGATGAAATGTTCACCGAGGAGTTCCAGCTCGCCGTCTATGAAAAGCAAATCGAAACGCTGTCAAACATCGAATACATAAAAGGCGTCAGCCCGTGGATTCTATATGATTTTCGATGCCCGCGCAGGCTGCATTATATGCAGGATTATTACAATATAAAAGGGTTGTTGTCAGCAGACAAAACGCATAAAAAACTTGCGTTTTACGCAATGCAAAAGTTTTATGCGAATCTCAACTGACGTTTGAGTTTAGAAGAATCTCAAATAATAAGTTATTGATTTCTTTGAATATAAGCGGTATAATTAAACCGGGGTGAATAAAAATGAAGAACATATTGGCAGGAAATATAGCCCGCCTTCGCAAAGAAAAAGGGTTTACGCAGGAAGAGCTCGCGGGCAAGTTAAATATAACTTATCAGGCGGTGAGCAAGTGGGAAACAGGAGCCTCCATGCCTGATATTGCAACTCTGCCGAATCTTGCGGCTGCACTTAATGTAAGCATTGACAAGCTGCTCGGCTACTCGGCTTTCAAAGATGAGAAGCTTTACTACGAAAAGGTTTACGGAAGCAAAGACGAGTACTACTGGGGCGTAAATCCGTCTGCGATGTGCCTTAAAATCATTTCGTTTATGCCGCCGGATAAGCGTATAAAAGTTCTGGATATAGGATGCGGCGAGGGTAAGGATGCGGTATTTTTTGCCCGATGTGGTTATGATGTAAGTGCTTTTGATATTTCGGAAGCGGGGTTGGAAAAAACAAAGCGTCTTGCTGACAATGCCCGTGTGCATG
>WRCY01000012.1 GCA_009783695.1 Oscillospiraceae bacterium | reverse complement strand
GCTCCTCGGTCAACGCTGTTGCTTCTGTATCTTCTTCATTTCCTGATAAATCCGCACCGGTAACATGAGAAATCACAGCGTTTTTGAGCTTTTCCTCAAATGTCAGCTCACGCTCTTCTTTCTCCGATTTTGCTTTTCTTTCATGCAGAGGAATAGCCGAGTCAATCATCTGCATTTTAAAATCGTTTGCAATTCTGTTCATAAATAATCCTTTCTCTTTTACATCTCAATCACAACATCATTCTGCGCTTTCAAAATCCCTTCTTCAATCAACAAACCGTTGATTTTCGTGCCGTTTACGGTTACGCTCTTCACTCCGCTTTCCGCGCCGTTCGGGTTGTTTATTTTAACGTTAAGCTCCCTGCCGCGGAATGTTTTCTTCATCTCAAACTCTTTCCACTCCGACGGGATTGACGGGTTGATTACCAAACCGCC
Organism: Oscillospiraceae bacterium; assembly: GCA_009783695.1. Lineage (GTDB taxonomy): Bacteria > Bacillota > Clostridia > Oscillospirales > Ruminococcaceae > Ruminiclostridium_E. The sequence goes on along the minus strand of WRCY01000012.1, from coordinate 48,370 downwards.
TATCTCGGGACGCAGTCCCAGAATCCCCTCAACCGAGCCGACCATGACCGTCGACGCCGTACCGGTAAGCCAGTGCACGTGCGAGCGTCCCGCGAACGGACTTCCCTTGCCCTCCGTAAACTGCCCGTGCGCGTAGGGCTCTAAGATTCTCTTATCCGCGTCGTCGTTCATATAGGCAGGGCTTGAATTCCGCCAGTACTCAAAAGCGCGGTTTCCGCGTCCCAGCAGCGATTCCGCAAGAATCGCCCAGCCCTGCGGCTGCGAGAAAATGCCGCCGTTTTCTTTAACGTAACCGTTGAAGCAGACCATCAGCGCGCCGTCGAATGCGTGGTTAGCGTAGGGCGGGTTCATAACCTGTATTCCGTAAGGCGTGCTGAGCTCACGGTAAACGCTATCCATAGAGGTCTTCGCCTGCTCGTCTGACGAGAAGCCGGAGATAATCCCCCATGACTGCGGATTGAGCCACATCGAAGCTTCAGGGTCGGTTTTCTGCCCGATGATGTCGCCGTTCTCGCGGTAGCCGCGTATCCAGCGGTCGCTGTCCCAGCATTTACCGAGCGTTTCAGAGAGCTTGCCGCCTATTTCATTTAAATACTCCAGGTATTTATTATCGTTTTTATACTCTGTGAATATTTTCAAAAGTTTAATTGCATATACAAGCTGGAATGCCACGAAGATGCTTTCTCCCTGCTTTCCGAGGCGCAGGCAATCGTTCCAGTCGGCGTGAAGCCCCGCAGGCATACCGTGACCGCCGAGGTTGTTCATCGAGAAATCAACCGCGCGTTTTAAGTGCCCGTAGACCGTGCCGCCCTCTCCTTGTTCAGTTTTATCGGCATAATGAACAATTTCGTCAAGAAACGCCATGTCGCCTGTTTCGGTGATGTACTTGTAAACCGTCGGGAACAGCCACAGCGCGTCGTCGGCGCGGTAGGAATCGTGCTTTGTTTCGTTGTCGTAGGAAGCGTCGCCGGGCTTGTCTTCATGCGGGGGATTGTGTGTGTATTTTACAAGAGGCAGTCCCGCGCCGTTGCTCACCTGCGCGGAAAGCATGAATTTAATCTGCTCCTTTGCCATGTCGGGAGAGAGATGGATTATGCCCTGAATATCCTGCACGGTATCGCGGTAGCCGAAGCCGTTGCGCAGCCCGCAGTAATCGAAGCTCGCCGCGCGCGACCAGATGAAAGTAATGAAGCACTGGTAGGCGTTCCAGACGTTTACCATGTTGTTGAACTTGTCGTCGGGAGTTTTGACAATGAGATTATTAAGCTTCGCATGCCAGTAGCTTTTAAGCTTTTCAAGCTCTGCGTCTGCGTTTTTGATATCAGAATAGCGGGTTATAAGCTCTACAGCTTCCGCTTCCTGTTTTCCGGCAAGCAGAAAACAGAACTCCGCGCTTTCGCCCGCGCCGAGCGATAATTCTGTCTGCAGCGCGCCGCAGGAGTTCAGGCAGTAGTTCAGGTCGCCGGAGAGCCCCTTTTCGATGCCGACCGGGTTACCGTAATTGCGGTACTTGCCGATAAAAGCGTCTCTGTCGCCGCAGTATTTGTCTACCTTTGCACCCGCAAGCCCGAAGAAACGTTCATTGCGCGGGTCTTTAAAGTTTTCGTTATGTACCTGCTTGATAAAACTATCTTTAAAATAGGTCCGTGATATAAACTTCGTATACTGCAGATTCACCTGGTCCTGCTCATAATTCGGATGGTTGGTGAACTCAACAACGCCGGTCACGGACAGACTGCGCGCTTTATCGCTGCCGTTGGTAACTTTTACGCGCCAAACCTCATACTCTGCGCCGTGCGGAACGAAGTAGACGGTTTCCGCCTTTATTCCGCTGTACTCGGAGGAAATCTGCGTGTACGCGGTTCCGTGGCGGCACTCGGCTTTAAAAGTATCAAGCGGCTTGCACACGGGCGCCCACGACGCGCTCCAGAAATCACCGCCGTCATTGTCCCTGATGTAAATGTAGCGTCCGGGCATGTCGTTGGAGCCGCTGTTGAAGCGGAAGCGGGACAAGCGCCCGTTTGCGCCGCTCTTCACGAAGCTGTAGCCTGCGGCATTGTTGGAAATTATCGCGCCGTAAAGCGGCGAGCCGAGGTAGTTTGCCCAAGGCCCGGGGGTATCGGGGCGGGTTATGACGTATTCCTTGTTTTTCTCATCGAAATAGCCGTAGTTCATATTCATCGTATCCTTTCTGCACTTGAGTGCTTTGAAACAGCATTTTCCCCGGTTTACGAGGATTTAGTTTCAAGTTTTATTCCTCCGTTTTTATGTATTGTAAATTTTTGCCTAATGCAATGATAGCATGGAATTAATTATTGCACAAGGGCGGTTTTTTACACAAAGTTTGCGAAGATATTTTGTGCAACATGTATAGGGTTGACAAAAACTGGAAAAAATTGTAAAATTAAAGAGAAATGAGGTGTTAATTTGTTCGCAAGAATTAACGGCATGGGGCTTTTCGGTATGAACGCTTTCCCCGTCACTGCCGAAATAAGCACATCGGGCGGGAGCGTGCCCAGTTTTGATATAGTAGGGCTCGCCGACATGTCGGTTCAGGAAAGCCGTCTCAGAATCCGCTCGGCGCTCAAAAATGCGGGTATCGCCGTTAAGCCGCGCTGCACCGTTATAAACCTCACGCCCGCTTCTGTTAAAAAGATAGGCTCGCTCTACGACCTCACGATTCTTACGGCAGTCCTTGCCGCTCATGACGCAATTAAAATAGATGTGAAAGACTGCGCCTTTATCGGGGAGGTCTCGCTCGGCGGCGACATAAACCCCGTTCACGGCGCATTGACAATGACGATTGCCGCCCGCAAACACGGTATTCGTAAGATTTTCCTGCCGGCCGCAAACGCCCGCGAGGCAAGCGTTGCGGAAGGGATGCAGGTTTTCGCCGTGCGTAATATCCGCGAGCTCGCCCTGCACCTTATGAATAAAAGTTGTATAGAAGCACAGAAACCGTTCATTCCCGACGAACACCACACCACTGAGCTGCCCGACTTCGCCGACGTGAAAGGACAAGAAAACGTCAAGAACGCACTTGAAGTCGCGGCGGCGGGCTTTCACAACATATTAATCATCGGCACGCCCGGAACAGGCAAAAGCATGCTTTCCAAGCGGCTGCCGTCGATTATGCCGCGTATGAGCTTTGCAGAAAGCATCGAAACCACGCAGGTTCATTCGGTTGCGGGCATTTTGGACATGGGAAATCCGCTGGTGACGACAAGACCTTTTCGGAGCGTGTCACATACAACCTCCGCCCCCGGACTCGCAGGCGGCGGCACGGTTCCTATGCCGGGCGAGATTTCCCTCGCGCACAACGGCGTACTCTTTTTAGACGAGCTGCCGGAGTTCGACCGCCGAACGCTTGAAACACTGCGCCAGCCGCTTGAGAGCGGCGAAATCAACATAAGCCGCGCAAAAGGAAGCGCGAGCTACCCCTGCAAGTTCATGCTCGTCGCCGCGATGAACCCGTGCCCCTGCGGAAACTTCGGGCATCCTACCAAGTCCTGCTCCTGCAACGAGCTCAAAATTCAGAATTACCTCGGTAAAATCAGCCAGCCTGTGCTCGACAGAATTGATATCCAAATCGAGGCAGCGCCCGTCAGCTATACCGAAATCACCGATAAAGGGAAAGGCGAGCCCTCTGCCGATGTGCTTCGCCGTGTTGAGGCGGCACGGGAAATCCAGGCGCGGCGGTATGCAGGGACGTCGATTAAATCCAACGCCGATATCCCGACGAGCAGCCTGCAGGAAATCTGCAAGCTTGCAACCGACGCGGCAGAGATGCTGAAGAACGCTTTTTTCAAGCTCGGCTTGTCCGCGCGCGCTTACGACAGGATTCTCAAGGTTTCGAGAACGATTGCGGACCTTGATAATAAGGATTTAATCGAAAAGCGGCATATATCGCGGGCAATCCAATACAGAAGCCTCGACAAGAAATACTGGCGGGGTAATTGACATATCAGGTAATTTTTGGTATCATAATATATATTAAATAAACGTGTGAGGTTTAATTTAAAACAACATCCTCGCGAATCGGGGAAAACGTTGTTTTCATACCGCGTTTATCAAGAAAGGACATAGTTGGAATATGAATTGTGAAGTATTAAACGCAAACTATAGATTATGGTGCGAAAACGCCAAGTCCGACCCCGATTTAATTGCGGAACTGCGCGAAATTGAGGGCGACGGTGACGCTATACTCGACAGGTTCTACCGCGAGCTTGAATTCGGCACGGCGGGTCTTCGCGGCGTAATCGGCGCAGGTCCTAACCGCATGAACTATTACACGGTCAGAAAAGCCACGCAGGGGCTCGCTGATTATATTAATGAACAAAGAAGATGCAAGTCCTCCGTTTGCGAAAACGGAAATACCCCCCTTGCACCGGCGTACGTGGCGATTGCATACGACAGCAGAATAAAATCAGACTACTTCTCTCGGACAGCCGCGGAAGTGCTCGCCGGAAACGGCATAAAAGTGCATATGTACCGCGAGCTTATGCCGACGCCGATGCTGAGCTTTGCAGTGCGGTACCTGAAGTGCGACGCGGGCATTAACGTCACCGCAAGCCACAATCCCGCTAAGTTCAACGGTTACAAGGCTTACGGTGCGGACGGCTGCCAAATCGGCTCGGAGGTCGCCGACGCCGTGCTTGCAATCTGCGGCAAGCTCGATATTTTCAACGGTATAAAGTCGCTGGACTTTGAAGCCGCGCTTGAACGCGGCTTGGTCAGCTACATTGAAGACGAGGTCGCAGAAGCGTATTACGATGAGGTTAAAAAGCAGGCGATTCACCCTGAATCCAGCCTTGAAGCGGGCTTAAAAGTCGTCTTTACGCCGCTCAACGGCGCTGGGAATAAACCCGTGCGCCGGATTCTCAGCGATATAGGCATTACCAACATCACCGTCGTGCCGGAGCAGGAACACCCCGACGGTAACTTCCCGACCTGCCCGTATCCGAACCCCGAGTTCAAGGAAGCGCTGGAGCTCGGGCTAAAACTATGCAAAGAGGTGAAGCCCGACCTGTTGCTCGCCACCGACCCAGACTGTGACAGAGTAGGAATTGCAGTTCCCTGCACTGCCGAAGACGGCGGTGCTGACGGGGACGATTATGTGTTGTTTTCGGGCAACGAAACCGGCGTCATGCTGCTTGAATACATCGCGCGGGAACGCATCGCAACAGGCACTATGCCCGCAAATCCCATTGCTGTGAAATCAATCGTCACAACGACCTTAACCGAGGAAGTCGGCAGGGAGTACGGCGTTGAAATAATAACCACGCTCACCGGCTTCAAGAACATCTGCGGCGTGGTCGCGGAGCTTGAAAAGACAGGCGGGGAGGAACGTTTTCTCTACGGCTTCGAGGAGAGCTACGGCTATGTTTCGGGCACGTATGTGCGGGATAAGGACGCGGTTGTCGCGTCTATGCTTATCTGCGAGATGGCGGCGTTTTACCGCTCAAAAGGCATTTCGCTCATACAGGCGCGCGCAAACATGTACGAAAAATACGGCGTTTTTAATGATTCTGTCGATAATTTCGCCTTTGAGGGCGCCTCCGGCATGGAAAAAATGGGAAAAATAATGAAGGGGCTGCGCGCTCCTGAAAACTACCCGCGCAAAATCGCAGGAATTAAAGTCATGACGTTCAGCGACTTTGAGTCGGGCATGAAGCTTGACCTTGCGAGCGGCGCGGAAACCTCAATCAACCTGCCGAAAACCAACATGGTTATATTCGGGCTTGACGGCGGCGCAACCGTTGTCGTGCGCCCGTCGGGAACGGAACCCAAGATTAAAGTTTATTACACGACAGTAGGCAAGACGCAGCAGGAGGCGGAAACGATTCGCGAAAAACTTGCAGCCGAAATGTTCAGGTTTTTCAAGTAAAAAGCACGTCAAACAGGTTAAAATAAATAAAACCGGAGAAAACGTTGTTTTCATTCCGATTTTATGAAGAAAGGACTTAAGAAAATGATTGAAGCAGCAATTATGGACATGAACCCCGCTACCGGCGTAGGGCTCGGTGTCGGGGTCGCAGTCGCCGCGGTCGCGCTGGCAGTTTTAATCGTGCTGACGGTTATCGATAAAAAGAAGAAAAAATAAGGGGTATGCAAGAACCTCTTTCAAGCGCTGCTGAATCGGGGAAAACGTTGCTTAAAAGCGTGCCGGTATAAGGGGTATGCAAGGGCCTCTTTCAAGCGCTGCTGAATCGGGGAAAACGTTGCTTAAAAGCGCGCCGGTAAGGGAAGGACTTATTGAAAGTATGAAATATATTGTCACTGCGGCACAAATGAAAAAAGCGGAGCAGAACGCCGACCGCAAGGGGATTACTTTCTCTGCGCTCATGGATAACGCGGGCGCCGCCTGCTACAGGCAGCTTGTGCATATATTCGGCGACGTAAAAGACAAAGCTTTCGTCGTCTTGTGCGGGCGCGGAAACAACGGCGGTGACGGGATTGTCCTCTCGCATAAAATCCGCGAAAACGGCGGAATGGTGCTCTGCATTTTCGTGACGGATTTGCCGAACTCCGCCTGTGCCCGGGAAAATTATACCAAGTACTGCGTGCATGGCGGCAGCGAAAGTGTCGCCCTTGACACCGCGCTCTACACCCACCGCGAGGACGTAGTCAAGCAGGCGCTCACCAACTGCGATGTGGTCGTCGACTGCGTGTTCGGAACAGGTTTTATAGGTGAGCTTGAGCCGCGGCTGGCTGCGCTTTTCCGCTTCATAAACACGAGCTTTGAGGGGCTTAAAATATCCGTTGACGTCCCGAGCGGCATTAACTCCACCACGGGCGAAATGGCAGAGCGGGCGTTTCTTCCCGATGTCACTTTCATGCTCGGCGCAGCGAAGAAAGGACTTTTCTCACACCCGGCTTTTGATTCGTGTGGGGATTTGGTGCTGCTCGACATAGGAATCCCCGACGACTGCTACGAAGAATATGAGGGCGTATTCATAGACGAGGATATTCTTAAGCAGATTCCGGCGCGTAAAAAAAGCTCGCACAAGGGCAATTACGGCAGGCTGCTTAATATTGCTGGAAGCGAGCAGTGTATCGGCGCCGCGCTGCTTTCCACCAAAGCCGCGCTTAAGTGCGGTGCGGGACTTGTCACGCTTGCAAGCGTGCGTGAAGTCTGCCGTGCGATTGCCTCAGCAGTTCCCGAGGCGACGTACCTGCCGCTTTATGCGGACGCTGACGGCTTCGCGGACGGCGAATCAGCGGAAACCGTAAAGAGCAGGCTTGCGGGTTTCGCGTTTAACGCTGTTGCGCTCGGCTGCGGGCTCGGCATTACCCAGCACGTCTGGGAAATGGTAGAGGTTGTGCTCAAAAACTGCAATTGTCCTGTTATTTTAGATGCAGATGGAATATATTTGCTGAGCCTTAATATAAATGTCTTAGAGGAAAATGACAGGCTTCGGATAATTACGCCGCACCCGTTGGAGTTCAGCAGGCTTACCGGCATGTCCGTCGAGGAGATTCAATCCGACCGCATAAGACACGCCCGCGACTTCTCAAAAAAGTGGAACACAGTCACGGTACTAAAGGGCGTAAATACGGTCGTAGCTGCTCCCGACGGGCGGGTTTTCATCAATATCACGGGCAACCCCGGCTTGGCAAAAGGGGGCTCGGGCGATGTTCTGACGGGTATGATTGCCTCTTTTATCACGCAGGGAGTAAGACCGCTCGAGGCGGCGATGCTCGGCGTTTATCTGCATGGACTTACTGCCGACGAGCTCGCGAAAACGGTTGCGCTTTCGGGGATTATGGCGGGGGATATTGCGGAGATTCTGCCGGTCGTGATGAAGAGCTTGATGTGAATTCCGCAGGATAACGCGCATGATGTCCTGCCGGCCTCTGTCATTATTAATTAACGGAGGCTTTTTTATGAAAAAATTCAGTTTGATTGTTTTAGCAGTTATTGCACTTGTCTGCACTGCCTGCAACGGAAACGTAAACCCCGATACCCTTGATTTTGACAGGTCGTATTCGTTCACTGCCGCGCTGGAATACAACGGCAGCTCCTCCACCGCGCAGTTCACCCGTCTTGCCCCCGATGAATGGAGCGGGACGCTGACTGAGCCGTATGCTTTACAGGGCGTTGAAATCGTCTACACGCCGCTCGAAATGTCTATATCTTATGCGGGTTTTTCGGTTGATTACGGCGACGCACCGCCCGACATAAACGTCACTGCGTTCATGATGCTCTGTGCGCTTGAAAGCGCGTTCAAAGGCGACGGCGTAACTGTTACAACAGGTAAAGATTGGGTTGAAATCACGGGCAGAACCGACGGCGATACTTATGTTTTAAAGCTCGACAGAACAGGGCTTCCCGTATCTCTTGATGTTCCGGGCAGGCAGCTTAAAGTTTCGTTTACTGATGTTTCGGTGAAAGGTTTTTAGCGTCTTTAAATCTCCATGGTATATTTTTCCAGTATTCTCCCGCATAATCAATTCCCACCCGCGCAAGCGTTATCAATTCCGGCTTGTAGCCGTCGTCCTCAAGCCAGAGCTCATTTGAATCAATCACACTTTCACGGTTGAATGATTTGTCAACACTTAATTTTTTCGTCAGCCGCGCGGGACCCTCAAATCCCTCGCAGCAGCGGATTAATACGGCTTGCGGAATGTCTTTCTGCCCGAAAACCACATTCAGCAGCCAGTGCATGCCGTAAATTAAATACACGTAATAAATCCCGCCCGCTTCGTACAAAACCGAAGTGCGCGGGGTTTTGCCTTTGCTTGCATGGCATGCCTTATCCTCCTCACCCATATAACACTCGGTTTCGGTTATGCGCAGTTTTAATATTCCGCCGTCTTCAAACCTGCGGCAAAGCAGCTTTCCTACAAGCAGAGGAGCCGCTTCAAGCGCGGTTTTATAAAAAAAGTCATGGTCGCGTATTTCCATTTTTTTCTTCCTCTAATTTAATTAAAACTACAAACAATATTGATAAACCGGAAAGGAATAAGTTTGAAAATAAACACAATTGAATCGGGGAAAACGTTGTTTTCATTCCACTTTTGTGAAGAAAGGACTTAATGAAATAATCATGAAAAAGAAACACAGAAACCCAACACTCATGCCACGAAATATCGAGTCAATGTCGCCTTATGACATGTGCGCGATTTCTGACGCTAAAAAAACCGACACCGTAATGAAAAAGCCGCGTGAGATGATTGCCGATATGGTTGCGCGCGACACGGACCCCAACGGCTCTTACACGGGCGTGCCTGTCAATAAAAACGAAAAGCCCGTACAGGACGCGGACGACCTTTAATTAATTTCAATTTTAAATACCACAGGATTCCCGCTTAAAACGTTTTTAGTTTTAAGCGTGAGTGCTTTTTCATCCCGCTTATAATTCGGCTTTTCGTCAAAACCTAAAATTTCTACGCTCTTGATAATCCCTGAAAAATCCGGTGAGCGCTCGGCGAGTGATTTGATGCGTATAACTCCGTCTTCGGGATACTTCAAAATTATTGCGTAAAGATTTGCACCGCTTTGCGTAAAGCGTATATCCTCGCCCGTGAACTGCTTTTCCGTGCCGTCTGTGTTATGCCCCTCTTTGATTTGCGTGGGACCCTCGCCGAAAGTGCGGAAGCTGTTTGTGCCGTATATCCCCTCGCCGTTTACGGCGAGCCAGGCGCCTATTTCGCGCAGAATTTTTACTTCCTCCTCGGGGATTTCGCCGCTCGCCTTAGGCCCGATGTTGAGCAGCAGTGAGCCGTTTTTGCTGACAATGTCAACCAAATCGCACAGAATAGAACTGCTTGTTTTATAATGATTGCTTGCCGTATAACACCACGAATTTGTTGCGGCGCTTGCGCAGGTCTGCCAGAAATAAGGCTTCGCCGAGGCGAACTGTCCTCGCTCAATGTCAAGCACAGCCGAGCCGAACGCGAATGCGTCATGCTTGTAATTAATCGCGACAGGCGTGCCCCATTCAAGTCCGCGGTTATAATAATACGCTGCGATTTTCTTGAGATAGGGCTTCATTGCGGCAATCTGAACCCACCAGTCGAAATAAAGCACAGCAGGTCTGTAATTATCGATGAGCTCTGCTGTCCGCACGAGCCAGTCGTCCATGAATTCCCTGCTCGGCGTGTACTCGGCGGGCGGGTATAAATCGTGCTGGTCAAAATGCGCTTCGCCGTTTAAGAACCACCAGTGTTCAATTCTGTGAGAGGACGCGCAGAACCTGATTCCGCGTTGCTCGGCAGCGAGCTTCAGTTCGCCGAGAACGTCGCGCTTCGGCCCCGTTTCAAAGGCGTTGAAGCTTGAAAGGGCTGACTTGTACATTTGAAAACCGTCATGATGCTCGGCAACGGGCATTATATATTTCGCACCCGACTCTGCGAACAAGTCAAGCCAATCACCCGCATTGAATTTTTCGCCCTTGAACATGGGGATAAAGTCCCTGTACCCAAAGTTCTCGTGCATACCGTAGGTTGCAGTATGATGTTTATATTCGGGCGAATCTTTGATGTGCATATTGCGCGAGTACCACTCGTTGTTAAATGCAGGAACTGAGTATAAACCCCAGTGAATAAAGATTCCGAACTTGGCGGCGCGGTACCACTCGGGAACAGGCATATTTTTTAGCGAGTTCCAGTCGGCTTTATATTGACCGTTTTGAATACAACAGTCAATGCGCTCTAAATATTCCTGCTTATTCATAGTTAACCGTTCCTTTTAATCTGATGTCGCGAGAAGAAAATCCTATTCGGATTTCATGCTTTCCGAGCGGTGCAACCCACTTTTCACCGTCATGATGTGCAAAGTGGGCGGGGGTAAGCGTGAACTTGAGCGTTTCTTGCTTTCCATATGAGAGGGTAATTTTTTTGAAAACACGCAGATTTTCCCCTACATATAATTGCACAGTTACCTTACCATCGCAATTCCCGATATTTTCAACTTTACAGCTGATGTGTGAGCCGAAGATGTCGTATTTGTAAACCTTAAACTCCGATAACTCAAACTGCGTATACGACAACCCATGCCCGAACGGGAACAGCGGCTCAATATCCGCAGCGTCGAAATGCCTGTAACCGACCTTATCCCCCTCTAAATAGCGCACTTTTCCATCCTCGCCGCCCGGGAATTCGCCGATTGAATGTGCGGCATAATCAGTGAGCTTCACGGCGAATGTTTCGGGCAGATGCCCGCTCGGATTTAAGCCTCCGAGCAGCACATCCGCGAGCGCGTGTCCCCCCTCGCAGCCCGCATAATAGCTCCACATGATTGCTTTTGCACGGTTTGCCCAGCGGCTCATATCAACGGGTGAACCCGCATGCATTACAATAATCATGTTCGGATTCACTGCGAGCAGCCGCTCAATCAGCTCGTCCTGCCGGTACGGCAGAATCATGTCCTCACGGTCAAAACACTCGCGGTCCTGCAAATGGTTCAAGCCGCCTATGAAGATTACGTTTTCGTGCTCGCCCGCAAGTTTTATTGCTTCTTCGCGTAAATCTTCATCGGGCTTCGGAGGATAGATTATAACATTATTGAGCTCCGGTGAAATGTCGTGCGTGTTCGGGTCGAAAAGCTCATACGTTTCCGCCGCATAACCCCGCGCATATGTCACCTCGCAGTTGCCGCCGAGCCGCCCGCTTATACCGAGCAGCGGGTGAATTTCATACAATACTTTAAGCTCCGCGCTGCCGCCGATTTCGGCATGAAAACGTGCCGCGTTATCGCCGACAATCAACAGCTTTTTAAGCTTTTCTGCATTAAGCGGAAGCAGATTTCCCTCGTTTTTGAGCAGAATTATCGACTCTGCTGCAACATTATACGCAGCTTTTCGGTGTTCGGGAATATTATAACAGCCGCGCTTGCGATTGCCGGAAAACATATTTAATTTTTCCATTAATCGCAGTACGTTAAGCACTTTTTTATCAATGTCGGCTTCGCTCACCCTGCCGTCACAAACGGCAGCGAGCAGCGGCTTCGCAAAATAATAATCGTCAAAGTCGGACGTGTATGACATTTCAATATCCATGCCGGCTTTCGCGGCTTCCTCGGTATCGTGGACCGCCCCCCAGTCAGAAACGACAGCACCCTCAAAGCCCCATTCGTCGCGCAGAATCCTGTCGAGCAGCTCCGTGCTGTGCCCCGCATAATGCCCTCGGAACTTGTTGTACGCGCACATCACGGTATGGGTTTTCCCCTCTTTGACAGCCGCCTCGAAGCCGGGAAGATAAATCTCGCGGAGCGCCTTTTCATCAATCTTCACATCAATTGTCATACGCTTTGTTTCCTGATTGTTCACCGCAAAATGCTTCACGCATGCCGCAACGTCGCTTTCTTGAATCCCGCGGATTAAAGGTGCTGTGATTTGTGCAATCAGGTGCGGGTCTTCGCTCATGTACTCGAAGTTTCGCCCGCAAAGCGGGGTTCGCTTTATGTTTATGCCGGGCCCGAGAATCACGTCTTTGCCGCGTCCGCGCGCCTCCGCGCCGAGCACCTGCCCTTGTTTATATGCGAGTTCAACATTCCATGTCGCCGCAAGCGCCCCGCCGCTCGGAAGATAAGTAATTGCATCATTTTTACCGCAGGGAACCCATCGGTCGCGCATAAATTCATTTCGCACGCCCATGGGCCCGTCGGAAAATTTCAGCGGGGGGATTCCGAGCCGCGGTACGCCCGCAGTTTCAAAAATCCCCGCCCCGTGAATCATGCCGATTTTTTCTTCGAGCGTTAACCGGGTTAACAATATTTCAATTTTATTCATAGTTGCCTCTATAATTTTACTTCCACAACATGTTCCTCTTTAGTTACCATAATAATCTTAGAAGGTTTATTTGGCAATTCAATTGTAATCGTGAAATTGTCGCGGTGTGCTTTAATCGTAATTGCATCGTTGCCATTTACATCAGGAATAGTACACTGTGCAATTCCATCCTTTGACATATAAATTTTCAAATTTGCGCCGTTTGCATAATCATAATCGGGACGATTATCAACGCTACCCATCGGCAGAACCGTGCCGTCACGAACGTAAAGCGGCATTGAAAAATAATCATATTTATCCGTATACCAGCGCCCGCCCTCGCGTACATCGCCGCTTAACAAATGCGTCCAAATACCTTCGGGCAAATAATAATTAACCTCCCCGCTTTCATCAAATACGGGCGCGACGAGCAGACTGTCGCCGAACATATACTGCCTGTCAAGGTAGTCGCAGGCGGGGTCGGAGCTGAATTCAAAACTCATCGGACGCATGACGGGAATACCCGTCTTGTGCGCTTTCACAGCCATTGCAAACAAATACGGCATTAAGCTGCACTTTAACTTAATAAAATACGCTAAAACCTCGCTCGCCTCGTCGTCGTAAGCCCATGGCACGCGGTAGCTCCCTGAACCGTGAAGCCTTGTGTGCGTTGAAAACGCGCCGAAGCCTATCCAGCGTTTGTAAACGTCGGCGGTCGCGGTCATTTCAAATCCGCCGATATCATGGCTCCAGAACGAGAACCCACTCATCGCAAACGACAGCCCGCCCCGCAGCGATTCCGCCATTGACGGGAAGTTTGCGGAATTATCACCGCCCCAGTGCACGGGGAACATCTGCCCGCCCGCATGCGCGCTGCGTGCGAACAACACGGCTTCACCCTCGCCGCGGACTTCTTTCAGCAGATTAAACACGCACTCATTGTAAATATGCGAGTAGTAATTGTGCATACCGACGGGGTCAGCGTTATTATAATATTTTACGTCAATCGGAATCCTCTCGCCGAAGTCGGTCTTGAAGCAGTCCACGCCCATATCGAGCAGCGTGCGTAATTTATCGGTATACCACTTTGCGGCGGCGGGATTCGTGAAGTCGATAATTCCGATTCCGGGCTGCCAGTGGTCCATTTGTTTTACACCCTTGCCGTCTGCGCGCATGAGGTAATAACCGTTCTCGAGCCCCTCGCGGAAAAACTTCGTTCCCTGCGCTATATAAGGGTTAATCCAGACGCAGATTTTAAGCCCTTTTTCCTCTTTATAACGCTTCAGCATACCGCGCACATCCGGGAAAACCCCGCTGTCCCACTCCATTTCGCACCAGCGCAGCGCCTGCATCCAGAAGCAGTCGAAATGAAAAACGCTGAGCGGTATATCGCGCTGTGCCATACCGTCTATGAAGCTTGACGTGGTTTTCTCATCGTAGTCGGTTGTGAACGATGTCGACAGCCACAGCCCGAACGACCATGCGGGCGGCAGCGCGGGGCGCCCCGTTACGCTTGTATAACTCGTCATGATTTCCGCGGGTGTTTCGCCGTAGATAACATGGAAGCGCAGCTCCTCGCCGGGAACTGAGAAGCCGGTGTATGACACCTTCTCGCTCGCGACCTCGAAAGAAACGCTCGAGGTATGGTCAACGTAGACGCCGTAATTACGGTTTGTCATATAAAAAGGCACGTTTTTATACGAAATCTGCGACGACGTGCCACCGTCCTCGTTCCAAATATCTATGCTCTGCCCGTTCTTAACGAACGCGGAAAACCGCTCGCCGAGCCCGTAAACGCACTCGCCTACGCCGAGCGACAGCTCCGCTACCATGTAGGGCTTATAGTCAGCGAGCAGGTAGTTTTCCTTGGGCAGCATGGTGGATTTTTTGCGCCCGTACTTCATGTAGCCGATATTGCGGAAGCCGCAGGAAGTCAGTACTTTCCCGGCACCGGACTCTCCGGCGCCCGCTTCAAAAGTGAAACCGAATTCTTCGCGGTTCACGCGGACGGTCATCTTACCCGCTGTCATGACCGCTTCCTTGTCCGTGATTTTAATATCGACAGGGCAGGGCGAGATGTTTTTTTCAAGCTCCGGCTCCCTGCCGTTGTAACCCTCAAAATGGCGGCATTTTACGCCGATTGTATTCTCGTTTACAGATGTAAATTCAATTGTGAGCGTCGGCACGTCCACGGACTGCCCGCGGTTCATAATCGGACGGGAGGGACAGATTATGCGCATAGTATCAGCTTCCGCCTCGACCCTGTAAACCTGCATTGCGTACATTTCATTCGCATCTTCACTGCGAAGCCAGTAACCTTCAGTAAATTTCATATTTTATATATGTCCTTTCTTTAAAAGTGTTCTTTTTAATGCTTCGTTTTCCCCGTTTCACCACGGATAATTGTAAGGTTTTTGTATGTCCTTTCTTTAAAAGTGTTCTTTTTAGTGTTTCGTTTTCCCCGTTTCACCACGGATAATTGTAAGGTTTTTGTAAGTCCTTTCATTAAAAGTGCTCTTTTTAGTGTTTCGTTTTCCCCGTTTCACCACGGATAATTGTAAGGTTTTTGTGAGTCCTTTCTTTAAAAGTGCTCTTTTTAGTGTTTCGTTTTCCCCGTTTCACCACGGATAATTGTAAGGTTTTTGTGTGTCCTTTCTTTAAAGTGTTCTTTTTAATGCTTCGTTTTCCCGCTTCAAAACGGGGAAATCATAAGTCTTTTGCTAATTAGGGGCAGGGATTAAACCCCCGCCCCATTTCATTAACTGCGCGGTTTATTGTCCTGCTCTTACTTTGTCTTCAAGCTCTCTGCGGATTTGAGCCTGCCCCATGGTCCATTCGGTACATTGCTCAAAGCCGTAAGCATATGCATCACGTATCATCTGAGCAACAGCCTCCTCGAACTCCTCGTCGCTCTCCGCATAAATCGCTTTCCACGAGCCTTCTTTTATCGCTACTCTAACCTGCTCCCAGGTCATATCCAAAGCGGAATCACGCCTCGCCTTTGCGAACGGCGTGCCTATTGAAACAGCCACGTGCCCTTGATTTCTAAGGAACTCATCTGCCGTGACGACGCCCCCCGCCCAATCGCGCCATGACTGCTCTATAGGCGTGACGGGCTTATCCCGGATAGTATTGAGCCAGTGTTCCTGATTAAATGTATCGCCCGCGGCAGATTCCGGGTTCACGGCATCGCGGGTAAACGTAGTGTTGTTATGCTGAAACTCGCCGTCTTTGTACGCCTGCTCAACGCCGTTATAGGTAATAAGAACTCTTTTATCTTCACGCGAGATATAACCGACTTCTGTCATATAGGTATTTCCGTCTTCATCATAGTCCCAGGTTACGCCCTGCGGTCCGTAGTTGTATGTCAGTACACCCTCGGGCGTGCTGAGCCAGTTGATTATTTCCATGCACAGCTCCGGGTAGCTGGTTTGCGCGCCGATTGTCCAGACCCTGCTGCTGCCGTAAACATTAAGTCCCTCCACAAGATTAAGCTGGTCTGCCGCGGGTACGCACTGCATTGACCTGCCCGCCTCTAAGGTTTCAGTTTTATTGAAGTCTTCCGCGACAAAGGTGAAGATGTTCCAGAACGAAACGCCGTTTCTGTATTTCATCGTCGCGTCGTCAAACGTCTGCGTCATGGAGTCGGGGTCGTAGAGCCCCATCTGATACAGCGTGTTATAGAATTTCAGGCTGCGTATATACCAGCCGTCCGGTTCGAGGCAATTTTGAAACTCCTGCGTTATGACGTTGTAAAGCCCGTGCCCGAACTCCTCCCAGCCGTAGAGAGCGGCGGTGGACTTAACCATCATAACCATATCCTCGTCCCAGCATTTGAAAGAAGAAACAGCGTAGGTCGTGCGCCCGTCTTCCGTGAACGGCTCAAGCTCTTTCATCGCCGCTAAAACAGGAATAAAATCCTCCAATGTGTTAATAGGGGGACGTCCGAGCTCGGTATATAAGTCCCAGCGCAGATAAGGGTAATAAATGTGCGCGACGTGGTCGTCGGCATCCACCGCCACGTCAAAGCCGAAGCCGTAGAGCGTACCACCCGATATATCCTTGTTTTTCTGCAGTGCATACGGCATGTTCGCATAAATATACGGTCCGTATGTCTGCACCAAATCGTCCTCTTCCCAGTCGAAAAGCATACCCTCGGACACTGCCTGCTGATACTGGTTACCGTCACTGCCGAATATAACGATATCGCCGAGGTTCCCGCTTGCCATACGCGTAGCGAAAGTCCCGTCCAGGTCGTTTACAATTATAGCCCTGACGCCGAATTTCTCTTCAAGAATCTGCCCTGCCCAGCCGCCCTGAATCCCGGCGGAGTTTGCAGTCTGCGAATAAATCGTTATGTCGATTAAACCGCCGCTGTCGCCGGCGATACCGTCTTCCCTGCTGCCTGCACCCTCGCCGCCGCACGCCGCAAACAGTGAAAGCATCATCATCAATGCCAGAAAAAATGAAATTTTCCTTTTCATAAAACCCTCCTGAATAATATTTTAGCCTTTAACTGCGCCGAGCATTAACCCTTTTTGAAAATACCGCTGCATAAACGGATAAACAAGTATAATGGGAACAATCGTCGCCATTGCAACTGTGAGCGATATGACGCGGTTGTCAATCACGCTTTCCATGTTCAGCGAGCCCTCTCTCATGCGCGTTTCGATGTCAGACGCATTGGTTCGCAGATACAGGTACAGACGATGCTGCAGGGTATAAAGCCGCGGCTCGCCGCCCATAAGAATAATGGAGTCCATAAACGAGTTCCAGTGCCCCACTGCGCCGAACACCGATATGGTCGCAAGTATCGGCTTGCAGAGCGGGAAAATAATTTTCCTGAACGTGGTAAAATACCCCGCGCCGTCCATGAACGCGCTTTCCTCAAGCTCTTTCGGTATTGATTCAATGTATGTTTTAACAAGTATAATGTTGAACGGCTGAACGATTGCGGGAATAATATAGCCCCAGAAATTATTAGTAAGCCCAAGCATCTGAATGTTCACAAACCACGGAATCAACCCCGCGTTAAAATACATGGTGATGATGATAAAACGGTAAATAAACTTGCGCCCGAGCATTGCGTTCTTTGTCACCAAATACCCCACAAACGCGGAAGCGAGAACCATCGTAACAGTTCCGATGATTGTGCGCGCGATTGAAATGAACGCGGCTCTGCCGATTTCATTAACGCCGAGCAGCGCGGCATAGTTCCCCAGATGTACACCCTGCGGAAAGATGTTGATTCGCCCTACCGCCACCAGGTTATTATCGCTGATAGTATTGATGAACAGATAATAAAAGGGGAAAATGCAGATTAATGTAAACAGAGCAAAGAATAATCCGTTAAGTATTTCAAAAGTATAGCCATTTAAAACTATTGCAATGAAAGCCACGGCAAAAACTAAAAAAGGAAAAATGGTTAATCCCTCAATCCCTTCCCCTTGAAAGGTAACTAATACTGAAGTTATAAATACCGGCGGAACTGCAGCGACTAATCCAAAACCTAAATTAACAAGTATTAATCGCTTTTTTGATTGGTATTTAATTAATGAAATTATCAATAAGACAAATGATACTATTAATATGATTAAAAGTGCTGACAAAAAGGTTTTAACATTTTGGAATCTTTGTGACCACCCCAAAAGGAAATTTAATCCGCTATCATCTAACTTTCCCCATACGTTAAATAAGTTAAATTTGACGCCGAAACCAATATCAACCCAATTAAACAAAGAAAGTATTAATACCCCTGCTGCACCTGCTGATGTTATCCAAAATGCTTTAGGGCGGTTAAGAAAAGTCCATTCTCGGCGAATCATTGTTTTCATATTCATCCCCCCTACACTATCGTTTCGCCGCGCAGCCACTTGGAAACTCTGTTCGCAGTAAACAGCAGCGTCACGCTGATGATGGTCTTGAACATCCCGACTATGGTTGCGAGCGGTATATTTGGAGAGTTTGAGCCGATTCCTGTGTTGTATATGTATAAATCCAGCACTTCAATCGTTCCCCTGTTCATGTGGTTTTCAAAGACGAAGTACTGCTCCATGCCGTTTGATAATATATTGGCAATCGACAGCAATAAAAGCACAAAGAACGTCGATAGCAGGCCCGGAATTGTTATATGCCACATTCGCCGGAAGCGCCCCGCGCCGTCAACCGTCGCGGCCTCATAAAGCTGCGGGTCGATGCTTGAAATGCCCGCGATGTAAATAATCGCGCTCCAGCCGAGTCCTTTCCACGTTCCCCACAACCACATCTTGAGCCAGATATGTCTGCTGTCCATCAGATGGGCGGGCCCCGGTAGGGATTCAATGACGCCTATATTCGCGAGCATCCAGTTAAAGAATCCCTCCGTTGAGAAAATCGCGAAAGCCACGCTGTAAACGAGTATCCAGCTTATAAAGTTCGGGATTGTGGTGAGCGTCTGAACCACATGCCTTGGTCTATTAGCTTTCATTTCGGCAAGGAAAACGGCGAACACCATCGGAAGCCATGCCGTGGCTATTCCGATTCCGCTCATTGCGAAAGTGTTTGTCATCACCCGCGGTATATCCATGCGGACTCCGCGGTTGGTGAAAAGGAACTTGAACCAGTAAAACGGGTCGGAGTTTTCAAGCTCAACCGGGCTTTGAAACGCGTAGCGCCAGCCGAAAAGCGGCAGATAGGCGAACAGTGCAACCAACACCAAAAACGGCAGCATCATCAGAAACAGCCTGTATTTTGCGTCCATCGCCATGCGCGTGCCTTTCTCGGGCTTCGGGAGCACGAGAAAGACGGCGGCGGACAGTATTATAACGAGCACGAACATGATGTAAAACGCGGTAATACCGCCCGGTATCATCGGGCGGACACGCTCGGGCTCGTTAATAGAAGCCAGAATTCCGTATGTAGAGCGCAGGATTGTAACGCCCGCGATTCCCAAAACAGCTGAGCCCGCCGAAATCATTGCACCGAAGCGGCGCATTTTTATATTCCCCAGACTGAAGCACGCCGCAGTGCCGAGCCCGATTATAGCGAGCCCCGCGACAAACGCCCCGTTATATATGATGGAAACTGTCGATTGTTCAAGTCCCCAATGGGCGTTTCTCGGCAGCAGGGCGCGCTCAAAGTGCGAGCTTGTCGCCGAGGGTGAAACAGCGCAGGTGAACAGCGAATAGTTTTCGGATATTAATTCGCTTACCCGCGCGGGATTAAGGATTGGCAAGAACGCCGCCAGGCATACCCAAAGTATAAATACCCGCAGTATAATCACCAATACTGCCCAATTACGCGCCTTTTCCGTCATAATTATTTTCATTAAGTCCTTTCCTCACAAAAGTGAAATGAAAACAACGTTCTTCCCGATTCGGTTTTATTCATTTTTAAACTTGTTCTCATTAAGTCCTTTCCTCAAAAAAGTGGAATGAAAACAATGTTTCCCCGAGTCGGATTTATTTGTTTTCAAACTCTTATCTCTCGTAGAAATCAAACGTAATAACAAGCGTTTCAATCGGCGCTGAGATGTAGCTGATAAGAGGGCTCGCCGTAGCGTCGTCAAAGTGCCCGCTGACGGTTCTTCCCGCTTCAGTGTCTATGCTGCTGACCCATTCGTTGTAAAGATTTACCCTTGTGGTGGTGGGGTTGTCATTAGTGGTGTAAGGCTCTCCCGTAATTACTGCCGGTTCGCCGTTAATCAGCACTTCAGTAAACTCAATTATATAGCCGGGCCACAGGGTTTCGCCGTTCATGATTGCCAGCGCGGAGAACGCTATTCCCGCAGCGTGACCGTTTTCGGTGCCTGTGAAGTCGAGAGCCACTGTATAAGTGCCCGCGCCGGTAATCTCAGCGTCGGTAGGTACAATACCGGCAGCAATCCTTTCCGGTCTGTATATGTCGCCCACGCTGTATTCCATATCCCAGGAGCTGCTGTTGAACATTATCCAGGCGTACGCCTCATCTGCAGTGTATTCAAACATCGGTCTGTCTGCCGCACGAGTGAGATTCGCAGCGAGAACAGTTTCAGCATATGCAATAATTTCAGTAATTGTCATATCTGCGCGCGTTTCCACGCACAGCGACTTAAACAGCGCTGCTATCTTATCAATCGCAGGGTCGTCGTCACGGCGGGCTTTGATTTGATACGCAGTTCTGCAATACAAGCCGCCCGTATCCCATAAAGTAGTCGCGTAGCCGTATTTGTCGGAAAGTGCAAGGAAGTTTGTGAAGAAGCTGTATCTGTCGTCGCCGACATTGTCAAGAACGCCCCACTCGCCAAGCAGAATCCCGTAGCCCTGTTCGGTGAACTTTGAGAGCATACCGAGAAGATTATTCATTTCCTCGACTTCGGCAGTTGTTCCCCAAGCGGTTACGCCCGCCTGATCGCCGCAGTATCCCCACGGGGTATAGTAATGTACACCGAGTATGAGCTTGTTCGCTGGGTCAACAGGCATAACGTATCTGTCGTCCATAGTTCTGATAACGTCCGTGTTGTAACCCTTGACAAGCAGGAAACGCTCGGCGTTATTACCGCCTGTTGCCCGCACTGTGTCGATGAATGTCTGGTTGATTTTTGTCGTCATTTCGTAGCACTCGTCTTCAGTGAGCGTGCCCGGCGTCATGACGCCGTCAATCATGGTAAACGGCGTCCTGTCGTTGAGACGGTTGCCGAGCTCTTCGTTCGCCGACTCAAGCACCAGCCGCCCGTCGAAATGGTTGTATCTTTCGGCTATCTGCGTCCACATTGTCGTATAAATTTCCATTGCGAGGTCGCGTATTTCCTGCTCGGGATGCCCGAACATGCTCCACCAGCCGTGGTCCCAGTGATTGTTTACGATAACAATCATACCCGCGTCTATTGCATAACCGATTATTTCCTCAATACGGTCTAAGTACCGCGGGTCGATTGTAAAGTCCCAGTTTTCATAGTCAAGCTCGTTATTGACCGCAAAGTTCATTGCGTTAGTCCATGCAACGGGGACACGCAGAGTCGAGAAGCCTGCGGCTTTCATGCCATCGATGCTTGCCCGCGTGGTAACGGGATTCCCCCACATGGTTTCATAAACGCTCGTTTCACGCATGGGAATACGTTCCGAGCTGTCACAGGCCTCCATGGTGTTTCCGAGGTTTACGCCGTGACCCATGATGCGCGCCATCTCAAGCGCGGTCAAATCTGTAATCGGCATTGCGCGGAGCTCGCCGATTGTGAGCCCGGGGTCGTCGGGATTGTCGCGCTCTGCGCTTTTTTCGCTGCATGCGCCGAGCAGAATCACGAGCGAGAGAAGAACTAACAGCAAAGATTTACGAAGCAGTTTCATACCAAAATATTCCTTTCATACATGAACGCAGGGGCGACCTTGCATGGTCGCCCTTATGTACAATAAATAATTTATTTCTTTCTTTTTATAATTATGAAAATTACACAGACAACTAAAACCACGCCGATAATAATAAGCACTATCCTAATCGGGAAGCCGCTATCGTCAGCGCCGTCGGCAGCTTCCGCGGAGACCGCGGCCGCATCGTCTGCCGCATCACCGGCGGGAGCAAGCGCAAACGCACTGAAGTCGGGTCTGGGAGCGCCGTATTCCACGAACGCCATTACAACCTCAAGCTTAGAGAACTCGCCGATTCTTTCGTGCGATAAAACCACCGGGTCAGCTGCCCAGCCATTGGTGAGTGTAATGCGGATTCCGCCCTCGCCGCGCTCGTTGCTGACTTCGATGTTCTCTTCATTGAACATAACGTTTCTTTCGCCGTCAATCGTGATTCTCTCTATGTAAGCGTCGAGCCCGGAAGCAGATATGTCCATGTCGGTCTGGACAGCCAATACGTAGCCCCAGGACGCTTCACCGTGCGTGTTTGTTTCGCTGCCGAGGTCAACTGCCACAGAAAAAGGCGCGCCTACCGTAAACGCGGTCGGGAATTCGTCGAATCTGACCCAATCCATTTCGCCCTCTTCGTCATAGAAAGTTCCGCCGATGATTACGTTTCCTCCGGTAACGACAGGAGCAGCCACAGGAACGGCTTCAACAACGGCTGCACCGGCATCTTCACCTGCCTCGGTGACGATAAATGTAATTTCGATTGTCGTGAACTCATCAAGCTCGCCGACATCCAAAGGCTGCACATCTATGTCGGAATTCCATTTGTTGCAAATCGTGAGCCGCAGAGTGCTGCCTTTTTCCATACCCTCGTCGTTGATGAACGCCGCGCCCATCGGAATTTCGGCGCCGTCAAGCTTAAAGGAGGTGACCGCGGCGGTAAACTCCGGATAAGGAACGTTAGTTTCAATAGCCGCGTAGTTCTGGTCAAACTTCACAGGGCCGTCAAAGGTAATGGAAATTATGGCTTCCTCGCCTATTCCGAAAGTCGCCGCCGCCATGTCGCCGAGCTCCCAGCCGTTCACAGCTTCAAGACCGCTGTCCGTTCTGAAGCCGTCGTCAAGCTGCGCGGCAAACTGTGCGTTAAATGTTTCTTCCGCTGCGAAAGCTGTTCCCACAGGAATCAGCGCCGTAAGCATAAGTACACTGATAATAAATGCCATAACCGGCATCTTCCTCGTCTTGGTTTTCATAAGGTTTCCTCCAAAAATAATTAGTTATGTGTGCAAATAAAACTGTTTGAATTTTATCTGCTTAATGTTAAATATATCACAGTTTATTTTATTTGTCAATAGTTTTCAGCTCAAAATACAAATACCTGTGCATAGTGACGAATGAATTTACATTAAATAGTTACACTTGGATTTATTGACTTGTCAGAAATTTCATGCTATACTTATAGGACAAGTAAATTACATGAAAGGACAAGAAGCGAATGTTATATTCACACGAAGTAGAACAAATGTGCGTGGTAGCAAAGGGTGCCTCTCACGGGCCCGCGCCTATTCCTCAAGAGGGAAAGTGGACAAAGGCGTACGAAATCAAGGACATCAGCGGGCTGACGCACGGCGTGGGCTGGTGCGCGCCGCAGCAGGGCTGCTGCAAGCTGACCCTGAACGTCAAAAACGGCATTATCGAGGAGGCGCTGATTGAAACGCTGGGCTGCTCCGGCATGACGCATTCGGCGGCGATGGCGGGGGAAATCATGCCCGGGAAGACAATTCTCGAGGCCATGAACACAGACCTCGTCTGTGATGCGATTAACGTTGCGATGAGGGAGCTGTTCCTGCAAATTATTTACGGGCGCAGCCAGACGGCGTTCTCCGAGGGCGGACTGCCAATCGGCGCAGGGCTTGAAGACCTCGGCAAAGGCTTACGCTCGCAGGTGGGAACTATATTTTCGACACAGGCGAAAGGCGTGCGCTACATGGAGATGGCGGAGGGCTACATTAACAAGCTCGCCCTCGACAAAAACGGAGAGATTATCGGCTACGAGTTCTTAAAGGTCGGGAAAATGCTTGAGGATATACGGCACGGCAAGAGCCCCGACGAAGCTTATAAAGCGAATATAGGCACATACGGCAGATACAGCGATGCGGCGGGGTACATTGACCCGAGAGAGGAGTAAAGCATGAGTAATATAAAATTTGAAGGGCAAAACAGAAGACAAGGCAAAATCGACGCTTGTTTAAAAGAATATGGCATCGCCGACCTTGAGGCGGCGCGGGATTTATGTCTTGAAAAAGGCATTGACGTTGCCGAAATCGTAAAAGGCGTGCAGCCTATTGCATTTGAAAACGCAGTTTGGGCATACACGCTCGGCACTGCGATTGCCGTAAAAAAACTGGAACAATCAAAAGGTGATATATCCGCCTTAGGCGATTTTGGCTCCGCGGCTTCCGCGGCTGCGGCTATAATCGGCATAGGCTTGCAGGCGTTCTGCATTCCCGGCTCTGTCGCGGAGAACCGCGATGTTGGTCTGGGTCACGGGAACTTAGGTGCGATGCTGCTTGAAGAAGATAATAAATGCTTTTGTTTCCTCGCCGGGCACGAGAGCTTTGCAGCGGCAGAGGGCGCAATCGGCATTGCAAGAACCGCAAACAAGGCACGCAAAGAGCCGCTGCGCGTAATCCTCAACGGTCTGGGCAAGGACGCGGCTTATATTATATCGAGAATCAACGGCTTCACCTACGTTGAAACAGAGTATGACATTCCGACCGATGATTTGAAAATTGTGAAGGAAGTCGCTTTCTCGGACGGCGACAAGGCGAAAGTTAAAGTCTACGGCTGCGACGACGTCTGCGAGGGCGTAGCTGTAATGAAGAATGAGTCCGTGGAAGTAAGCATTACCGGCAACTCCACGAATCCCACGCGGTTCCAGCACCTTGTCGCGGGCACTTACAAGAAGTGGGCGACGGAACACGATAAGAAATACTTCTCGGTTGCAAGCGGCGGCGGCACAGGCAGAACCCTGCACCCCGATAACATGGCGGCGGGACCCGCTTCCTACGGCATGACCGACTCAATGGGGCGCATGCACGGCGACGCGCAGTTCGCGGGCAGCTCGAGCGTTCCGGCGCACGTTGAGATGATGGGACTCATCGGCATGGGCAACAATCCGATGGTGGGCGCGACTGTAGCCTGCGCGGTGGCAATATCAGAGGCATTTAAAGTCTGATAAACTCAAATTGATTATAAAATAAAAAATCCCGCTTTTCACAGCGGGATTTTTTATTACTTTATAATATTAACCGATAAACAACTGTCCCCAGCCTGTGCCGTCCTTGCCTACGCCCATGTGCGTGTAGCTCGGGTTCAGGATATTTGCGCGGTGTCCGGAAGAATTCATCCACGCATTTACCACAGACTGCGCATCTCTGAAGCCCTTGGCGATGTTTTCGCCGCAGATTCTGTAACCAATGCCGAAATCGCGGAGAACCGTGAAGCAGCTTGTTCCGTCGGGGCGGGTGTGCGAGAAGCGGCGGAGGACTTCCGTTGCGCGCACTTCAGCAGCGGCGCAGAGGTTTTCATCAAGCTTGAGTGCGGAAAGCCCTCTGCTCGTTCTCGCTTCGTTGACGTATTTTAAAACTTCCTCGGCATATGTAGAGCAAACTTGAGGCGGCTGTTCCGCGGGTTTGTCGGGCTCGGGCGGGCAGGTGTTGTTTACGCTGCAGTCGTTATTCGCGGGAGGGCAGTTATTAGTTGTGCAGTTATTCGCGGGCGGGCAGTTGTTTGCGGGTAAACAATTGCTGCCTGTACAGTTATTGATTATACAGTTGTTAGTTGTACAGTTATCTGCCGGTAAACAATTACTGCCTTTACAGTCGTTTATTATGCAGTTGTTAGTTGTACAGTTATCTGCCGGTAAACAATTACTGCCTTTACAGTCGTTTATTATGCAGTTGTTAGTTGTGCAGTTATCTGCGGGTAAACAATTACTGCCTGTGCAGTTGTTGATTACGCAGTTGTTTGTTGTGCAGCTGTTGTTTGCATTGCAGTTATTGGTTGTGCAGTTATTATTTGTGCTGCAATTGTTGGTTGTGCAGGAATTATTCGCCGTGTTGTTAAAGGGAAAGCAGGAATTGTTTGTGCTGCTATTGCTTCCTTTGTTGAAGAAGTTCATGTTATTCCCGAAGAACTTGGAAATCGGACAGCTTCCTGCGTTGCTGTTCGAGCCGCCTCCGCCGAAGAATGAGGCGAAATTCCCGAACGGACTGCCTGAACCTCTGTTAAAGAGGCTTGTCAGCGGGCACGATGCCGACGCCGTGAGACCTGTTGCAGAAATAAGTAAAGTGAAGATTATGCCCGTTATTAATGTCAGTCTAAGAGTTTTTTTCATCTTATCCTCCAATAATTTTCGGTTTTACACCGGATTTTTCTGCCAGATTAGTTAGTTGTGCTAAACATATGATACCAAAAAATCCTTTGTTTGTCAAGGTAAAATCGGGCTTTTTCTTTATGCAATTTATTACAAAAATGGAAAATTGAAATAATTAAAACTTTTTTCTTATAAACACTTGACAAGGCATATTCAAAAGTGTATAATATAATAGCTGTCGACTAAATGACAGTATGCAAGGTTTCAAAAACGGGAGTATAGCTCAGCTGGGAGAGCATCTGCCTTACAAGCAGGGGGTCACAGGTTCGAGCCCTGTTACTCCCAGTCCACCGCAAAACCTTGCGATATGGTCCGGTAGTTCAGTTGGTTAGAACGCCAGCCTGTCACGCTGGAGGTCGAGGGTTCGAGTCCCTTCCGGATCGGGACGACAGTTGACAATTGACAATTGATAATCGGCAGTCAGCAAAACCTTACTGTCAACCATCAGTTATCAGCTACCAACTGGTGTTGCGCCTCTGTAGCTCAGTCGGTAGAGCAGTGGACTGAAAATCCACGTGTCGGTGGTTCAATTCCGCTCGGAGGCATGATGTATAATTAACAATTGTATATGCGGAATTAGCTCATTTGGTAGAGCGCCACCTTGCCAAGGTGGAGGTAGCGAGTTCGAGCCTCGTATTCCGCTTCAAAAATAAAACGCCTTTAACAAGGCGTTTTTTTCTTTTGCAGACTGGGTTCGCATGATATTTATTATACTTGCGTGGTGATTTAAGCAATAAAACGTTTTATCAGCCGCGATGCGGAACTCGCCTCGCTATACGAATATCACTTCAATAAAAACGCAGCTTTCATGGCAATCTTCGGGCGGCGCAGAGCCGACAAAATTGCCGTCAAAGTTAATTCAACTATTGACTATTATACGGGATAAGTTTTGACAGGATATTTTCTCATATTGCATTTTTTTCTTGACGAGTTAATATAATTAAGAAAAAAATGTAATATGAGGTTTAATTATGTCTGAGTTAAAGCTCGACTTATTAATGTCTTATGACACAACGGGCAGCATGGCGCAGGTTATTGGAGCGGTACGCAGAAACATAGAGTCCTTTGTTAAAGAAATACACATCCTGGATGCTGACATTCGGATTGGGATAATCGCTCACGGCGACTACTGCGATAAGGACAATCCGTACACCATACGGGCGGTTGACTTTACAAAGGACACGGCTCAGCTCGTGCGGTTTGTCCGGGAAACCAAAGATACATACGGCGGCGACGCAGATGAATGTTATGAGCTTGCACTAAAAACAGCGCGGACGGAATTCTCCTGGGAAGCGGGACGCATAAAAATCTTTATTATAATCGGAGACGCCAATCCCCATAAAATCGGCTACAAATATGAAAGCCACACCAACACCATCGACTGGAAGAACGAAACCGGACTGCTGGCGGATATGAGTGTGCAGATATACGCCATTCACGCGCTGCCGGAAATAAGAACCGGTTCAAGGAAGTTCTATGAAACCCTTGCGGCAAAGACCGGCGGCAAGTAT
This sequence comes from Oscillospiraceae bacterium, assembly GCA_009783695.1. Taxonomy (GTDB): domain Bacteria; phylum Bacillota; class Clostridia; order Oscillospirales; family Ruminococcaceae; genus Ruminiclostridium_E. The sequence continues at coordinate 20,400 of WRCY01000012.1, read as the reverse complement.
CTTGTCCTGGGTCAGTTCCATGAAATACTTGACATTATAAAGATGTCATATTACGGGCTAATGGGAGAGGAGGCTGTCAATCAGTTTGTAACCATTCTGCGTGACAACGGTAAAATCAGCCGCACAATGGCGCGTAACATTCAAACGATAACAGGGCAGGAAATAAGTGTTCAAACCGCAAAAAGCATTCAGGCTGACGGCTTGGTTCCTGTGCCCGAGGGGCGCTTTCAAATTATCGAAGTGCCCGAGAACTGTACAATCCGCGATTTTGTTGAGCTTAACGGGATTAAATTTAAAAAAGGACGCACTTTTTATGAACTGACTAAAGCTGAAACGGTACAGCAGTATAAGGAGGTTATACTTGAGGATAAAGAAACCCGCGACCTTTATACCGGGGCGCAGGTTCGCGAGTATTTAAAGCTGCCGCCCCAGATTGCGGGCAAGGGGTCAAACGACAAGGTTTATGCGGATAAAAAGCGCGAATACTGCGTATTTGTTCAATCAACATCCGTCAACCGTAAACTAATCGGCGGAACTCGTATTTTATATGAGCTGGACGATATAGACTAAAATAAAAAGGCATCCTCAGCGGTGCCTTTTTGTTTTTGCTGCTTATTCGTCCCACCGGAGCTTCCCGCCGTCCATAACTGCGGTTTTATCGGCAACCCCGCGCATAACGTCCATGTCGTGCGTTACGATTATAATTGTGTGCTTGCCTTTCATCTCGTTAAGAATATCCACGATTTCTTCTGTCAGCTTCGGGTCGAGCGCGCTTGTCGGCTCGTCAAAGCACAGTATGTCAGGCTCGAGCATGAGCGCGCGGGCTATTGCCGTGCGCTGCTTCTGTCCGCCGGACAGCTGCGACGGATAATTGTTTTTCTTTTCAAGCAAGCCAACTTTTTCGAGAATCTCCTCGGCGTGCGAATAATCTTTTTTGAGCAGCCTCGGCGCGAGGGTTATGTTCCCGAGCACTGTATACTGCGGAAATAAATTATAATCCTGAAAAACAAGCCCGAACGTGCCGCTTGTTTTTCCGTTGATTAAAATACTGCCATTGTCGGGCTGTTCAAGCCCGTTGAGCAGCCTAAGAATTGTAGATTTCCCGCCGCCCGACGGCCCGATGATTGCGAGCGTCTGCCCTTTTTCAAGCGTGAAGCTCACGTTGTCAACGGCTTTAACCGTACCGAAAGACTTGCATAAATTACTCACCTGTAGCACGTTTCAGCCTCCTTTCAAAACGCCCGAACAAAAGCGTGATGATTGCCGTCGCCGCCAGGTAAAACACCAGCGAGTAGAACAGCGGCCATATCATGCCGAGATTCGCGTATCCCTGTGCCCGCATGAGTATTTCGCTCACGGCGACCACCCTCGCCAAAGACGTGTCTTTTATAAGGTTTATAACTTCGTTTCCTATCGCGGCGGTTGAATTTTTAATTACTTGAAAAAGAATAATATGAAAGAAAACCTTTACTTTCGACAATCCGAGAACCTTCCCCGCCTCAAACTGCCCTTTCGGCATATTCTCGAGCGCGCCCCTGTAGATTTCGGCGAAGAACATCGAATAATTAATTACGAATGCAATTAAAGCCGCGAGCATCCTGTCGCGCATCGGCGTGTCAAAAAGCAGCCCCGGGACGAAAAACACTATAAAAATCTGAAGCATGAGCGGCGAACCGCGGACAATCCAGACTATAATTTTGCAAAAGCTGCGCAGCGGCGCAAGCTTCGACATAAGCCCGAACGTAACGACCATGCCCAGCGGCAGTGCGAGTACAAGCGTCACAAAGAATATCACTATGTTTAATCTGAACCCGTCGAGCAAGTCGAGCGTAATTCTGCGGAACCTTGCGAGCGGCTCCTCGTTGTCCGATGGAAGCGTGAAATCCCCCTGCTGCAGCGAGCCCATGAAAGGTTCTTCGTCTGCAGCTTCATATGTACCGGCGGCGTTTGCCGCAAAGCTTCCGACAATCAAAAAGCATAAAAAAACCATAAGCAGGGCAGAAATAATTCTGCCCTGCTTACCCGTACTGATTATATTTTGAATAATTCTTTTCACAACCTGTTAACCAACTATCAGCAGCTCGCCGAGCCCGTATTTCACCGCGAGCTCCATAAGCCAGCCACTGTCCATGAGCTGCCCGATTGCAGCGTTGAGGTCGTCCAATCTGATTTTCGCACCATCCGCATCATTGCTGCCTTTTTGAAGCCCGATGCCGAAGTTGTTCTGCGGGAAGAGGTAGTCGACAATCACGAGCCCGTCGTAGTCTGTGCCCGAACTTAGCAGGCTTCCGCCCTTAACATAGTCGACGACCGCGATGTCCGCCGTTCCGGCGAGAACTTCCATGAGCGACATGATTTGCGTTTCAACCGGAGTAACGTTGTTCTGGAGCGTATCGAAGAACTCGTGGCTGTTTTCACCGCTCACGATTCTCTGCATTGCGCTGCCGTTTTCAACAACTATAATCGCGTCCGCTGCGCCCCCGGGCGTCGTGTATTTAGCCGCGTCTTCCGCACGCGCTACCATAACAGAGCGGTTTCTCATATACTGTGTGGAAATGTCCATCGCATCCTCGCGTTCGGGAATCACCGACATGCCGTTCCATATTGCGTCCACGGTTCCGGAGTTTACCTCGGTAATCAGCGCGGACCAGTCGATTTCAATAAACTCAACGTTATAGCCGAGGATTTTACCGACTTCCTGTGCGAACTCGGTTTCAAAGCCCGTCCAGTTGTTGTCCGCGTCCCTGAAGTTCATCGGAACATAGTTCGTGATGCCGATTAAAACAGTTTCCGCAGGGGTCGCCCCGCCGTTGCCGTCATTCTCGGTTTCTTCCTTGCTGCAGCCGGTCAGAATCAGCGATGCGAGCGTTGCCAGTGTTAAAGCGAGTGCTAATAATTTTACTGCCTTTTTCATTATTGTGTCCCTTTCTTTTCGTATGAATTGCTTTAGCGTACTAATACGATAATAATAACACAAACCCGCTTTTTTGTCAAGCGCTTATTTTTGCTTGCTCTTGTAAACCTGCACCGCAATCGTAAACGTCACCACTATTATACCCGCGCTCCAGACAAGCGCCAGCAGCAGGTTATTGCCCACCGGCTGATTCAGCATAAGCGCACGCATAGTATCTATAATCGGCGTCATAGGCTGGTTTTCAGCGAACACCTTAAGCGCCTTGGGCATTGTTTCAACAGGCACGAACCCCGAGCTGATATACGGCAGCACGAACAACAGAAACGGCATCGTGCCGGCACTTTCAGGGGTTTTTGCGATTAACCCGCAAATAACTGCAATCCATGTAATCGCCAGCATATAAAGAATAAGAACGCCGACAATTATCAGCCAGTCGACAAAGCCCGCAGACGGGCGGAAGCCGATTGCGAACGCAACGCCGATTACCACTGTTGTCGCAATCATATTGCGTACAATCGCAGAGAGCACATGACCGGTCAGCACGGACGATTTTGAAATATCCATCGAACGGAAACGGTCGATAATGCCCTTGTGCATATCATTGTTAACACTGATTGCCACTGATGTGACGGCTTGCGCCACTGTTTGCAGAATAATCCCCGGCACAATAAAATCTATGTAATTATAATCACCCACATCCATGACGCTTCCGAATAAAATCCCGAACAGCCACATAACGATTGCCGGCACAAAAATTGCCGCTCCAATATTTTCGGGGTTACGCAAAGACGTCAAAAGACAACGCTTGAACATCGTCCATGAATTAGAAACTACCCGCATTACTGTGCACCTCCTACAATTTTCAAGAATATTTCCTCAAGCGTCGGCTGTATTTCGATATATTCCTTTTTAGCGGGCGGGAACATTTTACGCAGCTCCTCAAGCGTTCCCTCCGCGATGATTACACCCTCGTGCAGAATCGCGATTTTATCGGCTAAATACTCGGCTTCCTCCAAGTACTGCGTGGTTAGGAACACCGTCGCGCCCTCGCCTGCGAGATTTTTCACCATGTCCCACATGGCGATTCGGTTCTGCGGGTCGAGCCCTGTCGTCGGCTCGTCAAGGAAAATAACCTGCCGCTCTTTCGCGCTTCCCATAAGGCTCATCGCAATATCCAGCCGCCGCCTCATCCCGCCCGAATAGGTCTTCGCGAGGCGTTTTGCAGCGTCTTCCAAGTCAAACGCCGTAAGCAGCTCGTCGGCCCTTCGGTTTGTGTCCGGCAGTCTGCGGAGCCGCCCGATTAACTGCAGGTTTTCCCTGCCTGTCAGCGATTCGTCCACCGCCGCAAATTGCCCCGTGAGGCTTATGCAGCCGCGTACCTCATCGGCTTGTTTCAACACATCGTAGCCGCAAATAGCGGCTTTCCCGCCGCAGGGCTTTGATAATGTCGCAAGAATCCGTACAGCTGTGGTTTTACCCGCGCCGTTGCTGCCGAGCAGCGCGAAAATACTGCCCTTTTTGATATCGAAGCTGACGCCTTTCAGAACTTCGAGGCTCTTGAAGGATTTTCTCAGGCCCGATACGGAAATGATGTTTTCCATAAGTTTCTCCTTTTTAATTTTTATATTTTTTATTCTAATAATTTTAAATCAAAAGAACAACCAATTCCGGCTTGCCTTTTGTCAATTTCAAGTTGCATTTTAGATTATGCAACCTAAAAAAGGAAAGATACGAGCTTTACACTCTACTTCATGTAACGATGTACGCGTGACGTAGTAAATCTAATTTAATAATATCACAATTACTACGTCATGTCAAGTACTTTTTAAATTTTATTTATACATGATGAATGTATGTATTTATATAAATAAAAAATCACTCGTATGCAATTACAACATTTTGCAAACTCTCCAGCATTTCCTCATCAATAACCGGAAGCCCAAGCGCTTCAAACGTTTTTTTAATGATTAAGATTTTTTCCCACGCTTCCTCAAGGCTGCAGGGAAAAATAGACGGAACTATCCAAACGTTGAAAAGCAGCATGAACAATTCTCCCAAAAACTTAGCGTTTCCGCGCGCTATGGAACCGTCCGCCATACCCTCTTCAATCAAAGCTTCAACAAAGCCGGCTATATACCGGGTAGATTTAATTTGTTCCGACAAGAAGCGCGGATTCGACAGCAAAGGTATAGCTATTTTATTTAAAGCAATTGCTCTCTCGTCAACATAACCCTGAACAGAACTGTATTTCAATGCCAATTTTATCTTACCCAAGCCGCTGAGTCCTTTTTCCTGCTTAACCTTTTCAAAGGGATTGGATTCACAAAAAATCATCTCTGTCACAGCTTCGAGGACATCTTCCTTTGACTTGAAATGATGATAAAATGCGCCGCGCGTCAGCCCCTTCATCTCGGCGACAATATCGAGAATTGTGGTCTGCTCGTAGCCTTTTTCCAGAAACAGCTTCAAAGCTGCATCTAAAATCTTCTTAACAGTTTCTTCGGGATACTTGTTTCTGGGCATGATTCACACATCCTCATACATACATCATGTATCTATTATAGCAAGAGCTTTCCCTCCTGTCAAGTACTAAACTTAAAAAATATTTTTAATCCCGCATTTTAAGAAAGTTCCGCCGAAATCCGAAAAGCAGCAGTGCAATCAGGTTCGGCGCAGCCATGAGCCCGTTAAAAATATCAGCGAGCCCCCATATGAGCTCAAGCCTTGCCGTAGCTCCGACAAAGCAGCAGAGCGTGAAAACAACTGCGAACGGCTTTATGAAGCGTTTCCCGAACAGATATTCGACGCAGACCGAGCCGAACAGCGACCAGCCCGAAGCAGTCGCGATTGCGAACAGCGCGATACACGCCGACAAAAACATATCCGCATACGCGCCGAACGCGCTCCCGAACGCCGCCGACGCAAATGTCGCTCCGTCGCCGCCTATTTTATCCGCGCCGGTGACAAGTATCGCAAGAGCGGTCAAAACGCAGATGATGACAGTGTCGATAAAAACAGCGAGCGAAGCCCACATTCCCTGCTTCGACGCGGATTCCTCCGAGGACATACAGTTGATGATGACGGCTGTGCCGAGCCCGGCTTCGTTAGAAAAAATCCCCCTCCGAAACCCCCAGCTCATCCCCCGGATAAGCGCCGTTCCTAAAACCCCGCCGCCGACAGCCCGTACACTGAACGCCTCCTGCACAATCCGCAGAAGCGCGCCGGGCACTTCGTCAAGGTTCACAAAAATCACCGCAAGGCAGCCTAATATATAAATAACTGACAGCGCGGGAATCACCTTCTCCGTGACCTGCCCGAACATTACGGCTCCGCCGAAAACGAGCAGTCCCACAAGCGCCATAGCCATCAGCCCCGAAGTCCACAGGGGCACGCCGAAGCCGCGCTCAAGCGAGACAGCGAGCGCGTTCATCTGCGTCATGTTGCCCATGCCGAGGCTTGCGAGTATACAGCAGAGTGCAAAAAACTTCGCCCAGCCACTGCCCAGCACTGCCCCGATATAATAAAAAGCACCGCCGAATTTCGTTCCGTCGGGCTTGGTTCGGCGGAACTTCATGCCTGTGTAAGTTTCCGCATACGCCGTCGCCATGCCGAAAAAAGCCGACACCACCATCCAGAATACCGCGCCCGCCCCGCCGAAAGCGATTGCAGTACCGAGCGCGACGATATTGCCTGTACCGAGGGTTACGGCAAGGGTGGAGGTCAGCGTTTGCAGCGGCGAAAGCGTCTTGCCGTCGGGGGTTTTGCTCTTACCGAGAAGCGTCTGCTTTAAAATCTGAAGCAAATTTAATTGAAAAAAGCCGAGTTTTACGCTGAAAAATATGCCCGTTCCGAGAAAAAGGACGAGCGCGGGAGGGCCCCAGACTAATTTTTCGTTCAGGAAATCTATCATTCTCAGCACAACATAAACCACCTCGTCCTCTCATATAATTAGTACCAGATTATGAAAGGACAGGACAAGATATGCAAAAGAAAAACAGAAAGCGGGTTAAGTCCGCGCTCGTTAAAATCGCCGCCGGACTCATTGCTGTGCTCGTTTCGCCGCCGCTTGCCGCTTTTGTCGGCGGCAACAGCGGGGTCTTTGTTTCCCTGTGGGAGGATGAAATCACAGCTTATGAAGAGAGAGAATACGGACTAAGCAGCAGCGCAATCCTTGAAATGAGCAGCTCCGCGCTGCTTTTATACAAGCCGGCAGAACACGGCATTGAAATTATCCCGCAAAGAATACCGCCAGCCGATCAAGATATGTATTCAAACAGTTTTTGGTCTGACGGAATTGCCGCCGGCGACACGCCGGCAGCCGCACAGGTGCTTTCACTTAATATAACCGAAGTGCGGGAGGAGCCGCTTAATTTCACCATGGTTGACGGCAGAATCGTAAAGCTTACCTACGGCCCCAATGTCGGCTTTATTAACTTGGCGCTGGCGGGGCAGGTACGCAACGAAACCGAACTGGACCGCGATTTTGTCCTCGCCCAGAGCAGAAAGCCGCCCGAAATAAAGCTTGAGCTGAACGGCGAACCGGAGGTGCTGATTATGCACACTCACACGACTGAGGCGTTTCAACCATGCGGGTTTGACTTTTTCGATGCGAGCTATTACGGGCGCAGCCTTGATTCCGATAAAAACATAGTCGCGGTCGGCGCGGAGATGGCGAAAAGCTTCGCGGAGGCGGGGATTACGGTAATTCACGACGGAACAGTACATGATTATCCCGTGTTCAACGGCGCCTATGCGAGAAGCCAGCAGACCGTGCAGCAAGTCCTTGAAGCTTATCCGTCAATCAAAATAGTGCTTGATGTGCACAGGGATGCAATCGAAACAGGCGATGGCTCGCGGGTTGCACCGGTGACGCAGGTTGATGGGCATGACGCAGCGCAGGTTATGATTATATCCGCAGCTGACGACGGAACCTGGGACATACCGTACTACCTACATAATTTCAGGCTGGCGTCGCTTTTCCAGCAACATATGGAGCACGATTACCCCGGAATCACGCGCCCCGTACTTTTCCAGTACAGCCAGTATAACCAGCACCTTACGCCCGGCTCTCTGCTGATTGAAATCGGCACCCATGGGAATACGCTTGAGGAGGCGAAGTATACGGGGACATTGATTGGCAGGAGTATGGCGGAGGCGCTGCTGTCGCTTGTTGATTAAATATTTCATTGTTTTGCATGCAGCTCCTCCGGTATAATGTAGATAAACTATATTTACCGGAGGACAAATCAATGGAAAAAAAGCAACCAAAAGATTATTTTGAAGAAAGCAGTAGACTTTTTAATAATCGTGTGTTATTATGGAAAAAAGAACTAAAGGGTTACGAGTACTATAGATTTTTAATAACAGGTAATAATATTTGTAAAAGATGTTCGGAATTAGATGGAAAAGTTTTTAAGATTTCTGATGCTGCTGCAGGAAAGAATTTTCCGCCGCTTCACCCGAATTGTAAGTGCGAGATTGAGACGGTAGACGGGGATTATAACGGTAAATCATACCCGGCTAAACCTCAGAGACCAGTTAAAGAAAAAATCCCTGCAATAGCTAAGCCAACATCAAATATGAAGTTTGGAAATTGCGTTTTTCATTGCGACTGCGGCGCACATGGAACAAGAGATGACGGAAGTATTATTTTGCATAGCGGAGTAGATTTACTCCCGGAAACAAGAGGAACCAACGACCCCGTTTATGCTGTTATGGGCGGTACAGTTAAAGACATAAGCGGAACTTCAACTGGTACAGCTGTAAGTATTACTTCTCTAGACGGAAATACGGTTACAACTTATTTACATTTAAATGAAATGTTCGTAGAAGATGGCGATGTTGTTGATGCCGGAATACAAATTGGTACAATGGGGAATACAGGGCTTTCTGATGGCGTTCATCTTCATTTTGGTGTAACACATAACAATGTTTTGCAAAATCCACGCGAGTTTTTTAATTGGTAGGGTAATTATATGAAAAAAATGTTTATTTTATTAATTTCCGTCCTAATTGCTTCGAGTTGTACAAGCGATATGGCTAAAAATGAAAATACTATTGTAAAAAGTCCCGCAACATACATCACAACAAATGAAATAGCCGAAAAATTAATTGGTAGGTATGAAGTTGAAGAAGACCCCCAGATGTACTTTGAAATTAAACCCGGTGGTGAATTAGAGATTTCGCTTGCTTTTTTTCCGGAATTCTCTGAGTTAGAATCGCGGACATATTCAATTGTTAATAACGAAAACCTTCTTTTGACTGTTTTTTATACAGAACAAAGCACTGCTATTTGTATTCTACTCGTAAACATCGACCATTCCTTCCCCGGAGGTAATTTTGCAATTGATTTTAAGGGTGATTACGAATGTACTTATTTTGTGTCGATAACTTATTATCGTGATGGATACTTAAGGTTTGTTAAAACAGACTAACGCATAAATCTTAAAAACCTGCTAATCCTAATCAAAAATAAGATAGCGGGTTTTCTTATGAATTCTTTCTTTAAAATAGGGCTCCTGACGCTCATCATCGGCGCGTTTTTAGCGGGAATTAACCAAAAATTTATCCCCGCCCGGCACGTGGAAATCTCCGCTTCTTACGGTATGCGCGGCAGTGAAGTTGAGGCGATACAGCAAATGCTGGGGGGCATGGGGCTTTTTTACGGCGAGGTTACAGGCTATTACGGCTCGCAGACCGAGGCCGCCGTCGGGCGGTTTCAGCAGAGTCACGGGCTCCCCGCGACAGGAATCGCCGATATGGCGACGCTTGAGCTGCTCGGGGTGAATCCCCGCACCGGCAGAACCCCCGAGGCAAGCGATGCAAATATAAATCTGCTCGCGCGGATTATCTCGGCGGAGGCGCGCGGCGAGCCGTATTCCGGGCAGGTTGCGGTGGGCGCGGTAATTATGAACAGGGTTGCGCACCCGTCGTTCCCCGACACTCTGGCGGGAGTAATCTACCAGAGCGGGGAGTTTTCCGCTGTATGGAACGGACAGTTTGAGCAGCCTGTATCGCAGACGGCGTATGCGGCGGCACGCGACGCGCTCGCAGGCTGGGACCCGACGGGCGGTGCGGTTTATTTTTTCAACCCCCGGAAAACAAGCAATGCTTTTCTGCATGCTCGCCCGGTTACAACCACAATCGGCGCACACAGATTCGCGGCATGACCCCCCTCCCTTATACGGAGGGGATTGTTTCAATTTGGTTACAATTAACTAATATGCATTGACTTTATGGAAATGTTATGCTATAATTGTGTAAAACTAATTGGAGAAAACAATGAACGGAGCTTTTCACACGGGTACATACAGCAATGTTTTTAAGGAGCTCGGCAAGTCCGAAGCTGAGATAGAGAGCCGCCTGAACGAGGTGTTTGAGGAGATTTTCTTCGGCGGGGAGAAGATTTATTTTATTAACGAAAGCGGCGACATGGGCTACGTCATGGACACCGGCAATAACGATGTGCGAACCGAGGGGATGTCCTACGCAATGATGGTGTTCGTGCAGATGAACAGGAAAGAGGACTTCGACCGCATCTGGAAGTGGGCGAGGACTTATATGTACATAAAAGAGGGCTGGAACAAAGGCTATTTCTACTGGTCGATGCTGCCCTGCGGCGGCAAGAACAGCGATGGGCCCGCACCCGACGGCGAGGAATTTTTCGCGATGGCGCTGCTTTTCGCCTGTGCAAGATGGGGCGACGGCGAGGGGATTTTTAATTACTCGCACGAAGCGCGGGAGCTGCTTCGTGAATGTATTCATAAAGGCGAAAACCACCCCGACTGTATAGCTAATCCTCCCGGTCCGCAGCCGATGTGGAATCCCGGGAATAAGCTGATTAAATTCATCACCGGGCTGGAAATGACCGACCCGTCCTATCATTTGCCGCATTTTTACGAGCTTTTCGCATTGAAGTCATATGAAGAAGACCGCGGCTTCTGGAAAGCGGCGGCAGCGGCGAGCCGCGAATACTTAAAAACCGCCTGCCATCCCGTCACGGGGCTTGCACCCGAATACTCATACTATGACGGCACGCCTTATGCCGAGCGCAACAACCCCGATAAGTCCGAGCACCCGGGGCATGATACTTTCTTCAGCGATGCGTATCGTGTAGCGATGAACATAGCTCTCGACCATGAATGGTTCGCGCCCGATGAATGGAACAGGGAAACCGCCGACAGAATTCAAAAGTTTTTCATGGAAGCAGCCATCGGCAGCTGCACAAAAGACAAGGTTTACAAAACCGACGGCACTGTAATCGACTTCCCCGCCCTGCACCCCGTAGGGCTGCTCGCGGCAAACGCCACGGCGTCACTCGCGGCACGGGGAGAACAAAGGCTTACGTTCGCCGAGCGGTTTTGGAATACACCGCCCAGAAAAGGACAGCGAAGATATTATGATAATTTTCTTTACATCTTCGCGTTTTTAGCTCTCGGCGGAAACTATAAAATATATATTTAATTTTAGGAGGATTCATGAAAATGGCAAAGAAACTTTTGTGCGTTATGCTTGCGATGTTTATGGTACTTGCGTTTGTCGGCTGTAACGGAGCAGACGAACCCGCCCCCCCCGTTAACGGAGGTGGTGAAACACCCTCAGACCCCGCGGACGACCCTGACCCTGCCGGCGACCCCGAAATCGAAACCCCGGCTGACCCCGAAGGTGAAAAAGACGAGCCGCAGCCCGACCCCATCATTTTCGACAACTCCGGTTATACAGGCCCCTGGCCCGACTTCAACGATTATGTTCCTTTCAGCTATGATATGAACAGGGTTGTTTACGCTACCAGCTTTGAAGATGATTCAGAAATCTGCACCTGCGATATGCTGGAAGTGGCTTGTAATTTCCAAAACCCCGGTTGTGACAGCATATGGAAGCGCCGCTGGGACTCTGAAAGGGCAATAAACCCGATGGTCGGCGATACAAGAATCAACACCACCGTTATGGAGCACTACGGGCCTCAGGTTCTTGAAATTTCAAGCGATTACGCGGTTCACGGTAACTCGAGCCTGCTGTCTGACAACATGGCTCACGAATGGGCGGGCGCGATTCTTGATTTATTTGACCTGCTCCCCGATAATGAAACCGCATACGAATGTTTCGTTTGGGTAAAAATGTCCGAAGACGCAGACCCGGGCAGAATTCTGCTGTCACGCGAAGTCAGAGGGCTTGACGGCACGGAATTCGGTCAGTGGGGCGACTATGACGGTGACGAAAATTTATTATCAAAATACTGGCTGCCCGCGCACCTTTACGTAGTGAATGACGACGGAAGTGAGAAACATCCTGAAGAAGACGGGCAAAGCAATATTCCGCTCGCACACGTAAACGACGACGGCTGGGTGCTGCTGCGCGGCACGACCCAGTTTGTAAAACTGTTTTATGAAGAAATGTACGTCTATCTTGAAACAAAGGGCGGTCATCCCAATTCACAAGCGATTTACATGGACTGCTTCACAATTTTGCTGGCAGAATAAATATTTAATAGAACATAGGCGGCGGAGGGTTTCCTCCGCCGTTTTTATTTTTAACCGATTAACTTGAAAAATGCTAACGCATTTTTGAAGTTAATTGATTATAATAATATATTTTCATATATGACACACGGTTGTCATATTCATGTGATATACTATAATCAATTAACTTGAAAATGCGTTAGCATTTTCAATGTGCGGCGGTCGCCGCGCAGCAGCTTAATTTGATTATATAGTTGATTACGCGCTTAAAGTACGAGCGGCAAGCTTTGCTTGTCGGAAAAACCGCAAAGCGGTTTTTCAAGTTAATCAACTATATTAGCTGAAGAAAGGATTTGATGAAACATGAAATTAAATCGGCTTTTAGAAATAACCACGATTCTGCTCAACAAAAAAACTGTAACCGCAGCTGAGCTTGCCGAGCGTTTCGGTGTTTCAACTCGGACAATCTACCGCGACATAGATGTGCTTTCTGCGTCCGGCGTGCCTGTTTACAGCTCGCAGGGGGCGAACGGCGGCATTTCAATTCTTGAGGACTATACCGTGAACCGCGCCGTGCTTTCGGGCAGCGAGCGCGCCGCTCTCGACAGTGTCCTGCTCGGGCTGCAGACGCTCGAGGCTACGCGTTACCCCGAAATAGATTCTATTCTTGAAAAGCTCGGCGGTATTTTTAAGAAAGTCGATTCCGACTGGATTTCCGTAGATTTCTCGCCATGGGGCAGCAACCCGAACGAAGGAAATAAATTCTCTGACATAAAAGCGGCGATTTTACAAAGCCGCGTGATTGAGGTTGATTATATCAATGCCTCAAATGAAAAAAGCCACCGCAAAATCGAGCCGCTGCGCCTTATTTTCAAGTCGCAGGCGTGGTATTTGTGGGGCTTCTGTCTTGCCAAAAACGACTACAGAACTTTCAGGATTTCCCGCATTAAAAGCGTGCGAATCACAAACGAAGAGTTCGACCGTAAAAAACTGCATATTGTTGAAAGCAAATCTGCCGAGCCGGAAAAAGAGAAGCCTTGTATCCGCTTGGTGCTGGAGTTCACGGGGGAAGCGCTTTACCGGCTCTGCGACGATTATGACGATGAGGTTCTCGTCGACAACGGCGACGGCACATATTCAGTCACGTTGAATTTCCCCGAGGACGAGTGGGTCTACGGCTATATTCTGTCGTTCGGCGCGGCGGTGAGAGTCGTTGAGCCCGCGCACGTAAAGGAAATAATAAAGGAACGCGCACAGAAAATTGCGGGGTTTTATTTATGAAAAAACGGACAATTTAACAATCGTCCGTTTTATAGTCAATTCATTTACCTATGACCGCCGCAGCCCTTGCAGAAATTCGCGTCCATTTCGTTCAGTACTTTGCACTTTACGCAGGTCCAGGTGGCTATCGGAAGCGGGTTATAATTTGAGCGCAGGTTATCATCGTATGAGTAATACTGTGTCGTCGGGTTCACGTAATTCTTATTTTTAATCGCGCCTATTAAATACAGGGCGGGCAGGACAAATCCCAGGAGCGTAATAAACGAGAAGTCAAATTTAAACGTAACTGCATTTCCCAAACTGCTGTCCAATGCCGGGAAATGCACATACATATTGGAAACCACTATAAGCATATCAAAAACGGCGAGAGCGATAAGCGCCGTTGTTTTATGAGTGCTGTTGCAGAATTTTATACCCATAATCCCCATAACAAGATAAAAAGTACCTATTACACCCCAGTATACATAGAACCCGCGCGATGTGTTGCCGAAGTTACCTAAATCACGTATTATGTCCATACCGAATAATGCTATTAATAATGCGCCCGCGCCGGCTATAATGTAAAAAATACTCGGAATCTTTATAAAATTTTTGCCCGGTGCTTTCATGTACGTCCCCTTAAAAAATGCAGTTTATACTACCATTGTATTCCAAAATACTAACAATGTCAAGTGTTTACTTTAATTTTTTAAGCTTTGGAGCGGCGCAGGAATCCGTCCGCCGCGTGAAATAAACTTATTCGGTGAAAACTTATTTACCGCCATAACCGGCCCGCTCCCGAACAGCCCGCCGAAATCAAGAACCTCGCCCTCCCGTCTGCCAATTGCGGGGATTATCCGTACTGCCGTGGTTTTGCTGTTGACCATGCCGATTGCGGCTTCGTCTGCAATAATCGCGGAAATCACATCAGCGGGCGTGTCGCCCGGGACAACAACCATATCAAGCCCGACCGAGCAAACCGCCGTCATTGCCTCTAACTTTTCGAGGGTCAGAGCGCCGTCGAGAACGGCTCGTATCATTCCCGCGTCCTCTGAAACAGGAATGAATGCGCCTGACAGCCCGCCGACGTGCGACGAAGCCATTACGCCGCCTTTTTTAACCGCGTCGTTGAGCAGGGCAAGCGCCGCCGTTGTGCCGTAGGCGCCGCATTTTTCCAGCCCCATCTCCTCTAAAATATACGCCACGCTGTCGCCGACAGCCGGGGTCGGCGCGAGCGATAAGTCCACTATTCCGAAAGGTATGCCGAGCATTTTTGCAGCCTCGGCGCCGACAAGCTGCCCCATACGCGTGATTTTGAACGCTGTGCGCTTGATTTGCTCGGCGATTTCATCTATTGTTGCATTTTGCATTTTCGCTACCGCCGCCCGAACCACACCGGGCCCGCTTACGCCTACGTTAATGACGGCATCGGGCTCGCCGGTTCCATGAAAAGCCCCCGCCATGAACGGATTATCCTCAACCGCATTACAAAAAACAACAATTTTTGCCGCGCCGAAGCAATGAATCTTGTTGGACGAATCACGTCCGGCGGCAGTTTTTTCCGAGGTTTCGAGGATAATTTCACCCATAAGCTTCACCGCGTCCATATTTATGCCCGCGTGGGTAGAGCCGATATTAACCGAGCTGCACACCCGCTCTGTCTGCGAAAGCGCGTCAGGAATCGACTTTATAAGTTCCAAATCCCCTGCAGAAAAGCCTTTATGGACTAAGGCGGAATACCCGCCTACAAAATTTACACCCGTAGATTTTGCAGCTTTGTCCAAAGCCAAAGCAAACTGAACGGGATTGCCTTTTGATGCGGCGGAAATCATCGCAACCGGCGTTACGGAAATCCGCTTATTAATAATCGGGATTCCGTAGCGCTTTTCGAGCTCCTCGCCTGCTTTTACGTGATTTTCTGCCGTTTTTGCAATCTTATCATAAACTTTAGCGCATGCTTTGTCAATATCGGGGTCGATGCAGTCAAGAAGCGAAATCCCCATAGTAATCGTGCGGATGTCGAGGTTTTCTTCCTGTATCATTTTTATGGTTTCCAATATGTCGGAATTATTCAGCATTTATGCAATCCTTTCTACACTTTGTGCATCGAATTAAAAATATCTTCGTGCATAACGTGAATCTGCAGATTCAAGTCGGCACCAAGGGCTTTTAACTTGTCTGAAAACGCGCCGAAGCCGCCCTGCAAGCGGCTTATATCGGCGAGCATGGTCATCGCGAACAAGTCCTGCATTATTGTTTGCGTCACATCCATGACGTTGACGTTGTCGGCGGCGCATACACCTGTGACTTTCGCTAAAATGCCCACCGTGTCCTTTCCGATGACGGTTATAACGGCTCTCATTTATTACCTCCAAGATTTTGATATTTTATTATAACATAATTTCAATCGCCGCAGGCGATTGCGGCGGTAAAACCGCCGACGGCACGAACGTGCCGAATTATTGTTGAAATAAAATCACCGTTTCGGCTTTGCCGAAACCGCCCGCAAAGCGTGCGCCAAACGTTTTACGTTTGGGTGTGTGATTTTATTATAACATATTCTTGCAATTAAAGCAAGTTTGTGTTATAATATACTATTATGAATATTATTGACACTCACGTACACTCATCTTTTTCGTTTGACGGCGAGAACACCCCGCGCGAAATGGCTGAACAAGCAGCCCGGCTCGGACTGACCGCGATGACTTTCACAGAGCACATCGACGTTGACGACTACCGGAACACGTATTACAGGCAAAGTACGCTTATCCCCGTCGCCGCCGTTGAAATCCCTCCGCTGAAAGAAGAATACAAGGGAAGAATCAACCTCGGCTTCGGGGCGGAAATCGGGCAGTATTTACGAAAGCCGGAACTCGCGGAAAGCCTAATCAAAGATTTAAAGCTTGATTTCGTAATCGGTTCGGCTCACGTCGTGCCGGGTTATAAGGACTGCTACTACCTTGATTATCACAAAACCAACCCGCGGGAGCTGCTTCGGCTTTACTTCGGGGAAATACTTGAACTCGCGGAAAAAGGCAACATAGATGTAATAGGACACCTGACTTATCCGCTGCGGTACATTACGGGACGGGACGGAATTGTTGTCAACTTATCAGAATATGCTGATATTATACGTGATATATGCATTACTGCCGCAAAACGCGGTATAGGGCTTGAAATCAATACCGGCGGGATTCGCAGACAGAATTACGGCAAAGCAGACCCCGAGCTTGAATACGTGAAGATGTTCCGGGAAGCCGGCGGCGAAATCATCACCATCGGCTCGGACGCGCACAGAACCTGCGACATCGCCGCAAACTTCAAGGAGGGCGCCGAAATCGCGAAAGCGGCGGGCTTTAAGAGAATTGCCTACTTTGAGAAAAGGAAACCTATATTTATTGAACTGTAATTACCTGTCCGTGACGGGAAATTCTTTTGGCGCGCTGTGCGTTCGGCGAGGAGAAAAAGTTTTAAAATAAAATATTTAATTGGGAAAACGGACATTTTAATTTCCCGTTGGTGAAGAAGGGACTTAATAAAACAAGTTTGAAAATAAATAAAATCGAATCGGGGAAAACGGACATTTAATTTCCCGTTGGTGAAGAAGGGACTTAATAAAAACATGAAAACAATTAAATTAAAACATCTTGATAAAATCGTGAAAATATTTGAGGTAGCGATTGCGCTGCTCTTGTTCATTGTAATCGCAATCAAAATTATTGAAGCGGTTTTCATAATTATGGAGCTTGACATTATCATTATTCCCATGGATTTTGAGCAAATCCTTTCTACGGCTTTCGCACTTGTAATCGGCGTTGAGTTCACGAAAATGCTGTTCAGGTTAACACCGGAAACAGTCATTGACGTACTGCTCTTTGCAATCGCGCGGCAAACCGTCATATATCACGAGCGTACGGTAGACCTGCTGGTCGGCGTAATCGCAATCGGAGGTTTGTTCGCCGCTAAGAAATTTTTAGTAAACAAAAAACCGGAGGGAGAACAAAAAAATGGATAACATTCGGAGTAAAATACTGCATATTCTTCGCGGGAACGCCCGCCTTTCCGATGAGCAAATCGCGGCAATGCTCGGCATTGCGGCAAAGCAGGTCGCGGCAGAAATCGCCGCACTTGAAGCCGAGGGGATTCTCATCGGCTTCTCAGCGATTATCAACGAGGAAAAGCATGACCCCAACGCCGTTACGGCGATTATTAGCTTGAAAGTTTCGCCGCAGTTTGAAAGCGGATATGGTGTAATCGCAAACAAAATCGCGCAGAACCGTGAAGTTGTGAATGTTCAGCTTATGAGCGGCGGGCAGTATGACCTGGCGGTGACCGTCAAGTGCGATAACTTCCGCGAAGTCGCCTTGTTTGTATCCGACCATCTTGCCGTTATGGACGGCGTCTTATCGACGGCTACGCATTTTATTCTGCAGCGTTTTAAGGAAAAGGGCGCGCTCTTCCCCTCTGACGCTGACGATGAAAGGAGCCTTGTTTCTCCGTGAATAACTTAGATTATGAAAAAATATTATCCGATAAAGTAAAGAACGTGAAGTTTTCAGGTATACGAAAATTTTTCGACATCGCCGCAACTATGGACAATGTAATCTCGCTGTCTGTAGGCGAGCCGGACTTTAAAACCCCGTGGGCGATTCGCCGCAAGGCGATTCTGTCGCTTGAAACAGGACATACCCGCTATTCCTCGAACTCGGGAATGGCGGAGCTTCGTGACGAGGTCTGCAAATATATGCAGAATCTAATCGGCGTGACTTACAACCCGAAGAACGAAATCGTCATGACTGTGGGAGGCTCGGAGGCAATCGACATAGCTATCCGCGCGCTCGTAAACAACGGCGATGAGGTGCTCGTGCCCGAGCCGTGCTTTGTCTGCTACTCGCCCATTGTGGAACTTACGGGCGGCGTTTCCGTGCCGATTGTGACGAAGGTTGAGGATAATTTCAAGCTTACCCCAGAAGCTTTAAAGGCGGCAATCACTCCGAAAACAAAGGCGTTAATCCTGCCGTTCCCGAATAATCCGACCGGCGGCGTAATGCGGCGCGGCGAGCTTGAAAAAATCGCGGAAGTTTTACGCGGAACAAATATTATAACAATCAGCGATGAAATTTACGCCGAGCTTACTTACGGGGGCAGCGATTTAAACAAACACGTTTCAATTGCCTCGCTTGAGGGTATGCGTGAACGGACGATTGTAATAAACGGATTCTCAAAGGCTTTCGCGATGACCGGCTGGCGGCTGGGCTGGGTTTCGGGGCCGGAGCCGATACTGACGCAGATTTTGAAGATTCACCAGTATGCAATCATGTGCAGCCCCACAACGAGCCAGTATGCTGCGATTACCGCGCTGTCCTCGCCGGAAGTGCGCAGCGATATTGAATTCATGGTTAACGAGTATGATATGCGGCGGCGGCTCTGCGTAAAAAGCTTCAACGATATGGGGCTTACCTGCTTCAATCCTGAGGGCGCGTTTTACGTCTTCCCGTGCATAAAATCGACAGGGCTCACGTCCGAGGAATTCTGCGAACGGTTGATTAAAGCCAAGCGCGTGGCGGTCGTTCCCGGGACTGCGTTCGGCGCGAGCGGCGAGGGTTTTGTCCGTGTTTCTTATGCATACTCGCTGAAACATTTAACCGATGCGTTCGCTCGGATTGAGGAATTTTTGAACGAGCTAATCTAAAATAAAGAGGTTTTATGTGAAATTAAACGTTAAAGCCTACGCAAAGCTCAATTTTTTTATCGACATTCTCGGCAGACGGGAAGACGGTTATCACGAGATTCTGACGACCATGTGCCTTATTGATTTGGCTGATGATGCAGAGATTTCAATAAGCGCCGGCGACTGCATAAAACTTGTATGCTCCGACCCGAATATACCGGCAGATGAGCGGAATACAGCTTACAAAGCCGCATCGCTGTTCCTTGAGCGGCTCGGCGTAAGGCGTCAGATAACGATTGAAATTATAAAGAAAATCCCCGCCATGGCGGGGCTCGGCAGCAGCAGCACAGATGCGGCGGCGGTGCTGCGGGGATTAAATGAACTGCTCGGCAAACCTTTTAGCTTGAAGCAATTGCTCGAAATGGGCGCAGAAATAGGCTCCGACGTACCTTTTTGCATATACGGAGGCTTTGCGCTGTGCGGCGGCAGAGGCACCGAAATTATTGAAACGTATCCGCTTCCCGGCTGCGTTTTTGTAGTTGTGAAACCGGGTTTCGAGTGTTCATCAAAAAAAGCATACGGGATTTATGCAGCGAATCCGATTCCGCGGGCAGAATTTAAGGATTACTATAATATTTTTGAAGCTCTGTATAATAATCCCGAAATTGCCCGGATAAAACAGGAGCTCGCAGACCTCGGCGCGTCAGCGGCGAGCCTCACCGGCAGCGGGAGTGCGGTTTTCGGGGTGTTTGCGGACATGAAAGCGGCGGAAAAAGCGTTTCTGAGGTTGAATTATACGGAAAAATTTATAACTAAACCTGTACTTGACAAACTATATTAGTTATAGTATAATAATTAGACGGATAAATTAAAGGAAACAAGAGATATAAAGTTTGGAAATAAGTAATATAAAATCGGGGAAAACGATACTTTCCGTTCCCTGCCCGCAACGAAAAGGCTTTATTAGAATTTGAAAATAAGTAATTCAAAATCGGGGAAAACGATACTTTCCGTTCCCTGCCCGCAACGAAAAGGCTTTATTAGAATTTGAAAATAAGTAATTCAAAATCGGGGAAAACGATACTTTCCGTTCCCTG
>WRCY01000011.1 GCA_009783695.1 Oscillospiraceae bacterium | reverse complement strand
GTATACATATTTTATGCTTTCAGATGAAGTAATGACGGACGCAGGACGCAGATGGGAAAAAGATACCGTGCCGTCCACCCCCGCCAACTCTTTAGTACCCATCGGTACAGGTAATGATTTGAGCAAAACTAATATTATTTTTAAAGGCGAATCAGCTTTCTTCATTGACGGAGAAAGTATAAAAACACATAACATCACCACAAACCGAACCACCACTCTCATGGAGGGATATCCCGTCAGTCTCGTATCCGCAGGCGATTACGTTTTTTACCGCTCAGGCATATCTGACAACCGCACAGGAGCTTTTTACGACCCGCGTACCAACCGAGCATTTCCCGTACCCGCCGATTTAATCAGTTCTGCGCTTACTCAGGTATGGATTAGTGGCGTACGTCAGGTAGATGAGCCTATCGCTGTTCACGGCGACTTAGCTTTCTTTTTTATAAGAAGAAATAATGCCCCCCGTTTAGATACAAGCAGTTGGACCTACACCTCCTGGGGTACACGAATATATGATTATATAACCGACCCCGGTTTTAACATAACCTTAGATGTCTTTAATATTAAAACAGGAGAGGCGCAGCCGCACACGATAACGGACAACGACAGCTCAAGGCTGAGCTTCGCCGGTATCCGCAACAACAAACTTTATTTTTATAACGAAAATGACTATTATCAATTCAACATCAGAAGAAACCATTTTACCCGACTTGACCGTTCCGCCTATGCGGTGGTCGAGATTGACAATCCCCCCGGAAGCTTGTTTGGTGTTGAAATTGTCACAGTTAACGGCAGAACGTATATTCAGTCGGCAAGGTCCACCACGCGTGACGCCGAAACAAATAAAATAATATATACTGTCGGGAGGTACGATATAACAACCTGCGACTGCTGCCCGTCAACGCAGGACGCGCTGCAGATTCTTCGCTACGTCGCCGGAAGCTCATCGCTTGCCGATGAACTGCGCGTGAAATATGATTTAGATGATGCCGTCGGCACAGGCAACGCGCTTGACGTCCTGAAGCTTGTTGCGGGTGTGGCTTGACAGTAAAATTGAAAGGAGAAAATTTATGCAGCTCCGACGAATTTCAACGACGTTACTTTCAATTATAATAATCTTAATGTCAGGTTTGCAAGCCGCGGCGAGCACGCCCTGTTTACTGCGCGACTGGGGTGAAAGCCGCTGCGACTTCAGCGACCTTGACCCGGTATATGCGTCTGTCACCGGCACAGCGGAAACAATAGAGGAAGTCCGCCGTGCGATTATGCGATACAGTCCGAGCGGAAGGTTCCTGCTGCCGCTCGCACCTGTCGGAAACGAGGGGGTTTCGGGGTTTATAGGAAATTACTACGACCACAGCAGAATCCCGAATTGGGACCCGTTTATGCAAACCGCACGTCCTGCCTCGCATTATTATTATCATCGGTTTCATCAGGGGCGTCATTTAATAACGGGTGAAATACTACCGATTTCTTACCACCCGGTGAAATTTTATACGTCAGCCGCTACCGCAAGCATACCTGAGGAACTGCGGACGTTTCATTTTATTAAATATGTTTCACCCACATCGAACGCATCCTCAAATATATTAGGAGCGTATGGTTTAATGCATGAATACGGTGCGGTTCATCAAAATTTATTGCTGATGGCTGACTTAACCGATTACGTTTTGAAATTCATTGACCGTAACGGAGTGGAGGACGACTTGTTCATCGGCTCCCCGGAATTGGTGTGCGGGTACATATTCAATCAATACATCAGTGGAGGCTTTTTTTACGAAGTTACATTCTGGACGCTTGAGTATATGCTTTTCCTGAAAGAAAATCATTCCGATGAGTTTGATTTATTTATGAAAAACGATGCTTTCAGAAAGGTTTTCGCTTACTTTTACCTCAGCGGCGAGTATCTTATAAACACGGTCATACCCGAACAATTTCAATTAATCGTTGATGCGCTCGGTGATTATGGTATCACCGCAAGCTTTGAAGAGGAAAATAATATATTTTGGCTTAACAACGACTATACCCGCCGTCACAGAGGTACGGGCGGCCCGTATATCACTGGGTTGCGAATGCTCCGTGACGAAATCGAAACGCCGCGCCTTTCAGCTATACTGCAGGAAATGCTCGGCGGATATGAGGATATAATAAAGTGCTTCAACTGCGCCGACTGCGGATTTCACGGCGGAAGAAATTTCGGGAATATCACCGGTACCGCCGAGAATCCACCTACTACCCATAAATATACCACAGGCGACGCGTTGAATATTCTGCGCTACATTGCGGGAATTTCACCTCTTACAAACGAGCAGCGTACAAGATATGGTTTAGGTTATAATGTCGGCACAAGCGACGCGCTTGACATTCTGAAGCTTGTCGCGGGCGTAATTGCTTAAGGATAAAGATAAGGTTGAAAACGAATGGTACTGAATCGGGGAAAACGAAACTTTTTTATTCTTTGTTGGTGAAGAAAGGACATGGTGAAAGTTTGAAACAAATAAAACCGACTCGGGAGGAATGTTGTTTTCATTACATTTTTGTGAAGAAAGGACATGGTGAAAATATGAAAAAACTAATTATGCTTGTTGACGACGACCCGACTAATCTGTTGACAGGCAAAACCGCATTGCAGGGTCACTATGACGTAATGACCGTAGACAGCGGCGTTCGTGCGGTTACGCTGTTGAAAAAAATGGGAAACAAAAAGCTTCCGGATTTAATATTGCTTGACATTGAAATGCCGGAAATGGACGGGTACGGGGCAATCAAAAAAATCAAGGCAGATAAATCCACGGCAAAAATCCCGGTAATATTCCTTACCGCGCTGTCGGCGGCGGACAATGAGTTCGAGGGCTTGTCGCTCGGCGCGGCTGACTATATAACAAAGCCGTTCAACAAAAAAATCCTGCAAAAACGAATAGAAACGCATCTGCTGCTTGCCGAGCATACCAATAACCTTGAGCGGTTGGTAAAAATTAAAACTGATAAAATCGTACAGCTGCAGGACGCTATTTTAAGCACGGTTGCTGAGATGGTGGAGTTCCGTGACGACAACACCGGCGGCCACATAGACAGGACGCAGAATTATTTGAAGCTGTTAGTCGAGAAAATGGCCGAGCGGAATCTGTACAAGGATGCGGTCGCAGTCTGGGATTTGGACCTGCTTATTCAGTCCGCACAGCTGCATGACGTGGGGAAAATATGCATACCCGACGGGATTCTGAATAAGCCCGCTAAGCTAACCGATGAGGAGTTTGCCGTAATGAAAAATCATGCGGTTCGGGGCAAGGAAGCTATTATGAGAATCATTACGAAAGTAGATGAAAGCGAGTTTTTGCATCAGGCGGCACTGATGGCGTACACCCACCATGAACGCTGGGACGGGAAAGGGTATCCGCAGGGGCTCAAGGGCGAGGAAATCCCGCTGCACGGGCGGCTGATGGCGATTGCGGACGTTTATGACGCGCTCATTTCCGAGCGTCCGTATAAAAAGGCGTTTACGCATGAGGAGGCGGTAAGAACTATCTCCGGGGGCAAGGGAACGCAGTTTGACCCGCTGCTTGCAGAACTGTTTGAAGACATTGAGGAAGATTTCCGTAAAATAGCGCAGGGAGCTGATTGATGGAATATATTGAGCTGATTATCTGGGTTTTGCTCGGGGCGGTTATATCGCTGTTGTGGTACTTGTTTGCACACTTGAAAAAGTCCAAAAGGCAAAAGAAAAAGTATAATGAAATGCTCATACGCAACGAGCAGCTTGTAGCTGAAACCTATTCGCTTGCAAGCCGCGCCGAAGCTGCCACCAAGGCGAAGTCCGACTTTTTGGCGAGTATGAGCCACGAAATCCGCACTCCGATGAACGCGGTAATCGGAATGTCGGAGCTTATTCTGCGCGAGGATTTACCGCAGGAGGTTTACGAAAACGTCTGCACGATTAAACAGGCGGGCAATAACCTTTTGACGCTTATAAACGACATTTTGGACCTGTCGAAAATAGAGTCGGGCAAACTTGAAATCCATCCGCATGAATACAGGCTGGACGAGCTGTTCAGCAACGTCTGTGCGCTTATTAACATTAAGATGAAAGAAACGCTTACGTTTTCCGCTTTAATTGATGAAAACCTGCCTGCATGGCTATACGGCGATGAAACGAGAATCCGGCAAGTCCTGATTAATATTCTTAACAATGCAGTAAAGTACACGCCGGAGGGTTTTGTTAACTTTAGTATCGCCGGCAGTCCGCCTGCGGCGGCTGATAATGCTCGGGCGTTTGTTAAGCTTATCATAACCGTCACCGATTCGGGAATCGGCATAAAACCCGCGGATTTAAAAACGCTGTTTGAAGAATTCACGCAGTTCGATTCCGGGAAAAACCGCAATATCCAGGGTACGGGTCTGGGATTGTCGATTACAAGAAAGCTGTGCCTTTTAATGGGCGGCGACATAGAGGTTACGAGCGACTACGGCAGCGGAAGCACGTTCACTGTGACGCTGACGCAGGAAATCCGTGACCATACGCCGATAAAAGATGCGCCCGGTTTACAGAAGCTCTATGCCGGCAGAAGCGAAACGGGTTATTTCACCGCGCCTGAAGCAAGCGTACTAATCGTTGATGACATACCCACTAACTTAAAAGTCATGGAAGGGCTGCTTGCGCCGTATAAAATGCAGGTGAAAACCTGCACTTCGGCGGCGCAGGCGATTGAGTTATGCGCCGCAAATATATACGACATTGTGTTCCTGGACCACCTCATGCCGGATATGGACGGGATTGAGGCGATTAGGATTATCCGCAGGCTTGACGAATATTACGCAGAATCGCCGATAATCGCACTGACCGCAAACGCACTAACCGGAATGAGGGAGATGTATATTGAAAACAGCTTCAGCGACTTTTTGGCGAAGCCTGTGGAAATGCCGAAGCTGAGTGCTCTGCTTGCCGAATGGATTCCGCGGCATAAGCAGACCGAGGCTGATGTAACCGCTCCTGCTACGGTTGATAAATTAGCTATACTTGAAGTGTTTTTGAATGATTCAAGGAAAAAGCTGACTGAAATTCCGCAGTGCCTTGAAAAAGGCGACATGAAGCTGTTTATAACCTACGTTCACGCTCTTAAAAGTGCGGCTGCGAATGTGGGTGAAACAGCCTTGTCAGAGCTTGCAGGTTCGTTTGAAGCGGCGGCGAAAAGAGGAAATGATGGCTATGTCAAAGAGAATATTAACAGGTTTATTTCCGAGCTGCAAGGTGTCATTGATAAAATCACGGTTCAAGCCGGCGAACGCAGCAGCGCTGCAGACGTTCCCGCGGAAACGCTGCTGCGGCTAAAGGCTGCGCTTGAGGAGTTTGATATAGGTACGATTGATGAAATTATGGCAGAAGTCGGCGCAGTGCGCGGGAGCGGCGTCATGACGGAGATTGCACGTTGTGTGTTGAGCGCGGATTATGACGGGGCGGCGGAGTTGATTGAGGGGATTATATAGTTGATTAACTTGAAAACCGCATCGAACTTAAAAAGCATTTCATGCTTTTTAAGTTAAACGACTATATTAAATCTACACTAAAGAAAACGCAATCGTTACCCCCGCGAATACAAGGGCGACTGTGGAAGAAAGTGTAATTAATATATTAAAAGACGGGCCCGCCGTATCTTTAAACGGGTCACCTACAGTATCGCCAATCACGGAGGACTTATGGTTTTCGCTGCCTTTCCCCCCGAAATTCCCGCTTTCGATATGCTTTTTGGCGTTATCCCAGGCGCCGCCGGAATTCATCATAAATACCGCCATGGCAAAACCTGTCACTATAACACCCGCAAGCAGCCCGACTACTCCCGCCGCGCCTAAAAACACGCCCACCACAACCGGAGAAGCGATTGCAAGTATAGACGGGGCAATCATCTGCTTCTGCGCGCTGCGCGTACATAAGTCCACACAGGCCGCGTAATCCGCCTCAGCCGTGCCCTCCATCAGCCCCTCGATTTCCCTGAACTGACGGCGGACTTCCACCACAACGCTCTTTGCGGCTCTGTGAACGGCGGAAATGCAAAGGGCTGCAAAGACGAATGCAAGCGCCGACCCGAGGAAAAGACCAATCAGGACAGGCGGGTTGGTGAGCGTGAGGTCTAACAGTGCATTTCCTGCCTCGTCCACCTTTCCCGCTTCTATGTAGCCGTCTTTCACAACGTTGACATAGGCAACTAAAAGTGCCAGCGACGTAAACGCGGTTGAACAAATCGCGAAGCCTTTGCCGGTGGCGGCGGTGGTGTTTCCGAGCGCGTCGAGCGCGTCTGTGCGCTCGCGGACTTCTTTCGGCAGCTTTGCCATTTCCGCAATTCCCCCGGCATTATCGACAACAGGCCCGAAAGCGTCGGTCGCGAGAATAATGGCGTTTGTCGCGAGCATGGCGACGGCGGCAAGCCCTATTCCGTAAAGCCCCGCATTAAAGTCCGAGTGCCCGCCGGAAACAAAAAAGCTGATGATTGCAGACACCGATATAGCCACAATAGGGCCGGCAGTTGACTTCATGCCGAGGGCGAGCCCGCCAATCATCATCGTTGCGGTCCCGGTTTCGCTGGATTCCGCAAGCTCGCGCGTGGGTCTGCTGGCGTCCGATGTGTAATACTCAGTAAAATGGCTGACGATAAATCCGGTGATAATCCCGAGGATTACCGCAACGAAAATCCCCTCCGCGTTGTGCGCCATTGAGGATTCCGACGCTTTTGCGATATAAAGCGTCACCGGCAGCGTAGCGATTGCCGCAAGGATTCCCGCGACAAAGATGCCTTTGTGCAGGGAGCGCAGCAGAGTCTTCTGGTCAATTTGCTCCTTTGTACGGACGAAGAACGTTCCGATGAGGGAGGCGATAACACCGACTGTTGAAATTAAAATAGGCAGCAGCAGCCCGGAAGAGCCGTAACCCGCGCCAATCCCGATAGCAATAGTGGCGACAATGGCGTTAGAGTTAGATTCATAAAGGTCGGCGCCCATGCCTGCAACGTCGCCCACGTTATCGCCTACGTTGTCGGCGATTACAGCCGGATTCCTCGGGTCGTCCTCGGGAATACCGGCTTCAATTTTACCCACGAGGTCAGCGCCGACGTCCGCGGCTTTTGTGAAAATACCGCCCCCGACACGCGCAAACATCGCCATGGTTGCAATGCCCATACCGAACGTAACCATCGTCATCGCAATAACTTCGATGCTCTCGTTAAAAACATATTTAAGAAGCAGATACCATGTAGTAATATCGAGCAGACCCAGCCCGTTAACCGTAAAGCCCATCACGGTACCAGATGAAAAGGCGATGCGAAGCGCCCTGTTGAGGCTGCGGGTCGCGGCGTTCGCGGTGCGGGCGTTGGCGTATGTGGCGACTTTCATGCCGATAAACCCGGATAGACCGGTAAAAAATCCGCCGGTTACAAACGCGAAAGGCACATATCTGTTGACAAACCCGAAAAGCGATAACGCCAGTAACGCAATGAACATTACGGAAAAAAAGATTGCAACGACTTCATACTGCCGCTTTAGGTAGGCGTTCGCGCCGGAGCGTATGGCTGTCGCTATTTTAACCATAACCTCGTTGCCCTCGGAGTATTTGAGGATTCTGCGTGCCTGGATAAAAGCGAATCCGAGCGCTAAACCCGCGCCCACATAACCGAGCCAGAATAGATTTTCAACCATTTTTCACCATGCCCTTTCTGTACCGATGAGGAATGAAAAGCTTCGATTTTCCCGATTCAACACCATTTATTTTAGATTTTATAAGCTTCTTCAGTTAATGTTTCTGCACTGCTGTCCATTAAAAATATAATATAAAATAAAAATATATATTATGCCGGTTACAGCATGAGCGGAGATGCGATTACCATATTCCTGCCCGCTTCTTTCGCCGCGTAGAGGGCTTTGTCCGCTCTGGACAGAAACTCATTCTGCGTGCTGTAGCGCGGCGGGATTTCACAGTTGACCCCGATGCTCACCGTAACCGATAAGCTTTTCGCGTCGCCGCTCGCGCACGGAACTCTAAGTTTCTCGATATTAGCGCGGACATGCTCCCCGATGATGAGCGCGCCCTCCATATCGGTGTTCGGCAGCAGAATCACAAACTCCTCTCCGCCCCATCTCGCCACATAGTCGGCGGGACGCTTGAAAGTGTCTTTAAATTCTTTCGCCACATACTGCA
This sequence comes from Oscillospiraceae bacterium, assembly GCA_009783695.1. Classification (GTDB taxonomy): domain Bacteria; phylum Bacillota; class Clostridia; order Oscillospirales; family Ruminococcaceae; genus Ruminiclostridium_E. The sequence goes on along the minus strand of WRCY01000011.1, from coordinate 41,648 downwards.
ATACGATGTCGCCCTGCGCGTGCCCGTAGGTATCGTTGAAAACCTTGAACTTGTCTATGTCTATCATCATAATGCTAATCGGCGTTTTTTCGCGTTTTGCGCGGCCCCACTCGCTCTGCAGCTGCTTGTCGAAGCCGCGTCGGTTAGGCAGGTCGGTCAGCGCGTCAACCATGCCGATGCGCTCGAGCGCACGTATGTATTCAACCACCTGAAGCTGCGTCTTCACCCGCGCCTTTACAATGGCGTTGCGGAACGGCTTGGTGATATAGTCCGCGGCGCCGAGCAGCAGACCTTTTTCCTCGTCTTTATAGCTGTCGAGCCCCGTTATGAATATAACGGGAATCCGCCGCGTAATGTCGACGCCCTTGAGCGTTGTGATTACCTCAAAGCCCGACATATCCGGCATTATAATATCCAGCAGAATGAGGTCGGGCACGATTTCCTTAGCCATCTTAATGCCGTGAAGCCCGTCTTTTGAAACAAGCACTTCATACATCGGGCTCAGAATATCGTTAAGAACATCAATATTATGCTTCTCGTCGTCAATCACGAGGATTTTATAATTGCCGGTGTTCATAACATTTCCCTCTCGCCGTATATTCTTCTCAGCTTGTTAAGCGTTTTAAACGCCTGCATAAAGTCATAGTCCTCTATAAGCTCAATAATCGTTTCCGCCCCGGCGACGCCTCTGAGCTGGTCGGCGAGCTCGACCGCCTTTGAGCTGCCGGACTTGAGCAGCGGTTCCAGCTTGTTCAGAATCTCCGCCGCCTGCTCTGCGCCGATAGCGACGGCAGCTTCCTCCTGCTTCTTTGCCCTGCCTTTATTCTGCTCCTTGATTTCGACAAGCTCCTCAACCACAAAAGCAAGCTCTGTTTTAAGCGCGTCCACCATACGCTCGATTTTCCTTGTATAGTCCACCATTTGAAGATGAGTTTTAATCCGCGCCAAAGCAATCGCACTGCGGAACGGCTTGGTGATATAGTCGACCGCGCCGAGCTCAAGACCCTTTTCCTCGTACTTGTAATCGTCGAGGCTCGTCACAAAGATGACGGGAATATGCCTGGTGGAATCGGTGGCTTTCAATGTCGCGATTGCGTTAAAGCCCGATACCTCCGGCATAACCACGTCGAGCAGAATCAAGTCCGGCTGAAGCTCCTTCGCCATTTTTACCGCGGTTATTCCGTCCTTTGCAATCATAACGTCGTACAGGGGGCTGAGAATGTCGTTTAGTACGTCGATGTTGTGCTTTTCGTCGTCCACCACAAGTATTTTGTAGTTTTTGCTGTTCATGTTATTCATAACGCGCCTCCTTTAAGAAAATGTTTCCCGTAGTTTAGTCAGAGTTTTAAGAGCCTGGATAAAATCGTAGTCCTCGATTTGCTTGATTAATGCTTCGATACCCTCGATATCCGGCAGCTCGTCTACGAGCTTGAGGGCTTTTGAGTTACCGGATTTAAGCAGCGGCTCCAGTTTGTCGAATACGCCCGCCGCCTGCCCTGCGTCGATGATTCCTGCGCTTTCAGTATTCTTTATGCCTGTGTCGTCGTCTTTATGGCTTGTAAGCGGGATAAGCTCGTCGATTACATAAGCGAGCTCGGCTCTCAGAGTGTCAAGCTGCTCCTGCGTGCAGTCCGCGTCGTCGCCCTCGAATCCCGCCCGCGCCGCCAGCCCCCGCTCCACGGCGAAAGCCGCGTCCCTGAGCTGCTGTTTCTCTATCATAGCCGCGAGCCCTTTGAGCGTATGCGTGAGCCTGTGCGCGGTTTTAAAGTCCCCTGTGTTAATCGCCGCCTCTATGTCGGAAAAGGTGTTTATATGGTCGTTCACGAAGTCGCGCAGCAGCTTCTTGCGCCGCTTGGTTTCGGCTTCCCTGACTGCGTCTGTTTCCTCCGCTTCCTTGCGGACGGGGTCTAAGTATCTAAGCAGACACGCCCACAGCTCGCTCGTCGTAAACGGCTTGGCGATGAAGTCGGGCATGCCGTGCTCTATGTAGGCTTCCTTGTGGTTAACCATTATGTTCGCGGTCAGCGCGACGACGGGGGTCGTGCAGCCGAGCTTTGCGAGCTCGCGCGCCGCCTCCAGCCCGTCCATGACCGGCATGTGAATATCCATGAAGATTAGGCTGAAAGGCTTCTCGTTATTTTTAATGCGCTCGGCGACATATCCGACGCCCTCTCTGCCGTTTACGGCTAAGACGACGCTGATTCCCACACGTTCAAGCTGCTCGACAATTACCTGCTGGTTGATTGCGTTGTCCTCGCAGACCAAGATTTCCCCGCTGAACACCGGCTTCTCGTTTTCGTTCATGAAGCTGTCGCTGACCGGCATTTCCGAACGTATGTTTATGGTTTTAAATTCGATTGTAAAGCTGAACTTGCTGCCGATGCCGACGGAGGTTTCAAGCTCAAGCGTACCGCCCATTATTTCGATGATGTTTTTGGTAATTGAAAGCCCCAGACCCGTCCCGCCGAAGCGCCGCGTCATTGAGGAATCCGCCTGTACAAACGGCGCAAAGATTTTTTCCGCCTGCTCCGCAGACATTCCTATGCCGCTGTCCTTTACGGTAAACTGTACGGTCACGCTTTCTTCATCGGCGCTCTCAATCGCCGCCATCAGCTTCACCATGCCGCTGTTGGTGAATTTTACGGCGTTCGACAGCAGGTTGAGCAATACCTGCCGCAGGCGCGTGGGGTCACCGAGCAGCTTCTTGCCGACGCTCGGCTCGGCATAACAATAAAGCGCGATTCCTTTTTCCTCCGCCTGAGGTGCGATTATCGTCTGGCAGACCCTGAAAACCTCGTGCAGGCTGAACGGTATGCTTTCCATATCAAGCTTGCCCGCCTCGATTTTGGAGATGTCCAGTATATCGTTGATAATATGTAATAAGCCTTCCGCGCTGATTTTGATTTTATTAAGGTATTCGTCTTTCTGAAGCAGCGTGACGTTTTCGTCGAGCGCGAGCTCGGAGAAGCCGATAATGCCGTTCATTGGGGTTCGGATTTCGTGGCTCATGTTGGCTAAAAATGCGGATTTTGAGCGGCTCGCTTCTTCCGCGGCGGAAAGCGCCTCGTTTATTTTCGAGCGTGTATTCTCAAGCTTTCGGCGCAGGCGGTGGTTTTTAAGCAGCAGAATTAACCCCACGGCAATCCCGATTGTCAGAACCGCTATAAGTATTAAAAGAAACAATATATATCTCATAATAAACACCTGCCCCTGCTGTAAAGTATATCATAAAAATTTTGCAGGCGCAAGAGTTTATAGTAAAAGATTTCTTGACAAGCAGAGTGAAATATAGTATAATTATGAAAATTAAAAGGAGGCTGTACAATGAAACGTATATTATCTGCAATTTTAATGCTTGGGCTGATGCTCTCTTTATTTGCCGCCTGTTCGGGCGGTAATGGCGACAGCAAGGAAACACTGGTCATGGCTACAAACGCCGCTTTCCCGCCATTTGAGTTTGTCAACGAGGAAAGCGAATTCGATGGCTTCGACGTGCATCTGGCGAGGGCGATTGCCGACATTCTCGGCAGGGAGCTCGTAGTTTCCGACATGGAGTTCACTGCGGCGCTTGCGGCCGTGACGACAGGGCAGGCTGATGTGGCTGTTGCTGCGATTACCATTAGGGAAGACCGCCTTGAAACCATGGATTTCTCCACGCCTTACTTCCAGACCACAATCGTCGCCATCGTGCCTGACGCGAGCGACATTACGGCTGTCGGGCAGCTGGAGGACAAGAGAATTGCCGTGCAGTTCGGCACGACGAGCTACCTCTTCTGCGCGGATTATCTGCCGGACGCTGAAGTCATCGCTTTAAACAGGGCGCCCGACACTGTGCTTGAACTCAATAACGGCAACGTTGACGCCATCGTGGTTGACAGAGCTGTTGCAGACCAGTTCATCAGCGACAACCCAGGGCTCAGAATCCTTTCCGAACCGCTCGGCTCGGAAAACTACGGGATTGCAATGCAAAAGGGCAGCGACCTGCTCGAGCCTATTAACGACGCGCTTAAGCAGTTGAAAGACAACGGTGAATACGACCGCATTTACAATATGTTCTTCGCAGGTGCTGAATGATTCCGCTGATTTTAAGCTCAATCAGAGAAGTCCCTCCTCTCGGCTGGGAGGAAGGGCTTCTTTGGGATATATGGAATAATCTGCTGCGCGGCGACCGACCTTTCATGCTGCTGCGGGGGCTGGGCATTTCGGCGCGGATTGCGGTTTTCGGAGCAATGATTGGCTGGGTCATAGGCTTCAGCGTTGCGCTCATAAGGATTTCAAAGTCGAAAATTCTTGCCCTCCTGCGTGCGATTACCACGGTCTACATATCAGTTATACGCGGGGTTCCGCTTTTAGTGCAGCTTATGATTTGGTGGTTTGTCATTGTCGGCTCGGCTGACGCCGACAGGCTTTTCGTCTGTATAATATGCTTCGGTGTAAGCTCGGGGGCGTATGTTTCCGAGGTGTTCAGAGCGGGTATTTTGTCGGTTGACAAAGGGCAGACGGAAGCCGGACGCTCGGTAGGGCTCAGCGCGTTTAAGACCATGACCCTGATTGTTTTCCCGCAGGCCGTTAAAAATGCACTGCCCGCACTCGTAAACGATTTTACCATTCTTTTTAAAGACACCTCAGTTGTAGGTTTTATCGGGATGGTCGATATGCTTCGGGCGGCGAACCATATTACGGCGTTTACGTTTAATTCCTTTATACCGCTGATAACTGTCGCAATCGTTTACTGGAGCGTTGTGACGCCTCTGATTGCGCTTATGAGCAGGCTTGAAAGGAGGCTTCGCAAGAGTGATTCGCGTTGAGAATTTAAGCAAGTCGTTCGGCGACCTCAGTGTTCTTAATAACATAACGGAGGAAATCAAGGAGGGCGAAAGGGTCGTAATCATCGGGCCGTCGGGCGGCGGGAAGTCCACTTTCCTGCGCTGCCTTAACCTGCTTGAAAAGCCCACGTCGGGCAGAATCTGGGTTGAGGACGAGGAGATAACATCGAAAAAGTGCAACATCAATGCAGTCCGCTGCAAGATGGGTATGGTGTTTCAGCATTTCAACCTGTTCCCGCATAAAACCGCCCTCGGAAATCTGACGCTCGCCCCCCGCCACACGGGGCGCATGGAGAAGAGGAAAGCCGAGGAGTTCGGCATGGAGCTGCTGGAGCGGGTGGGCTTAAAGGATAAAGCCTACAGCTATCCGGCTCAGCTGTCGGGCGGGCAGAAGCAGCGGGTTGCGATTGCGCGCTCTCTCGCGATGAAGCCGCATATCATGCTGTTTGATGAGCCGACAAGCGCTCTCGACCCGGAAATGGTGGGCGAGGTTTTAGATGTAATGCGCGGTCTTGCCGACGAGGGCATGACGATGGTCGTCGTCACGCACGAGATGAGCTTTGCCCGCGACGTGGGCAGCCGGATTCTGTTCATGTGCGACGGCATTATCGCCGAGCAGGGCGTTCCCGGAAAGTTTTTCACCAACCCCGAAAACCCGCGGACCCAGCAGTTTTTAAATAGCATAATTCAAACATAATAAGGAATGATAATGAAACTTAACCCCTCCCGCGTTGCGCTGCTTTTCGTTTTTCTCGCGTCGGCGATTTGGGGAGGCTCGTTCGTGACCCAGAAAATCGCCGGAATGTACATGGGTTCTTTTACATACAACGGCGTCCGCTTTGCGCTGGGCGCTCTTTCCTTGCTGCCGGTCATAAAATTGCTTGAGAAGCCTGACCGCGCAAAAACAAAACGTACTCTGCTTGCGGGGGCTGCCGGCGGCGCGGTTGTATTTTTCGCGTCGAACCTGCAGCAGTTCGGCATAGTGCTCAGCAAGTCGCCAAGCTCGGCGGGCGAAGCCGGGTTTATTACAGGAATGTATATTATATTCGTGCCGATTCTGGGGCTTTTCCTAAAAAGAAAAACTTCTCCGCTCGTTTGGCTCAGCGCGGTTTTGGCGTTCGGCGGTCTGGCTTTAATAAGCACGGGCGCGGCGACGGCTTTTCGGGTCAGCGATTTGCTTTTGGTGCTGTGCGCGGTGTTCTGGGCAGCGCATATACTGTTAATCGGCAGATTCGTGGACGAAATTAATCCGATTAGGTTTGCTGCGGTTCAATTTGTCGTGTGTTCTGTGCTGAGTTTAATCAGCGCGTTTATATTTGAAGACATAAGCCTGCAGGGCCTGCACGACGGACTGGGCGCGCTGCTGTTCGGGGGCATTGTCGCGTCGGGGGCGGCTTATACATTACAGGTTTTGGGGCAGCGCAGGGTGGAGCCGTCGAAGGCTGCGATTATCTTTTCGCTGGAAGCGCTTTTTGCCGCGCTCAGCGAGGCGGTGTTCCTGGGTGAAATCATGACGCCGCGCAAATATGTCGGCGGCGCGATTATCTTTACGGGGATTCTTCTGTCACAGCGGCGGGCAAATAAGACAAGCAATGCGGGCGAAGATTTAAGCGAATACCGTGGCTTGAACAGCTATAAGAAATTAACTCACTTTCATAAACTGCACGACGCAGAATCCTGTGACAGCCCGCCCGGGAAAGACGAAAAAGCTATGCTCCACAATGAATAGGAAATTATATAATTCTTGCAATTACATGTATTTTATGTTATGATAAAAATAATGCAGGCGTAAACGCTTGCTGCCCACTTTGCAGGCGTGTTTGGGCAAAGCCGAAACAACATTTTTATTTCAACAATAATTCGGCACGGCCGCGACGAGTCTTAGCAGGGCAAAGGTTCTGCGTTTATGTTTAGCTGCAAAGACGAAGAAATCTTAAATCACAGAATTAATAACCACGGAGAGAACCGCATGAATATTAGGAAAAAAATCTCGATTCCCATGATAGTACTGGCGATTGGCGGATGTTTAATCGTGCTCATATCCTCTATCCTGCTTTACTCGAAAGAGCTGAACAACGCGATGAGGGATAAAATCTACACGGCTTTCAACGTAGTAGAGCGCAGCATAGAGGATATGAGGGAGCAGGTGCTTCTTGCTGTTCGCGGTATGTCCGGCAACAGGGAATTCATCGAAGCCCTTATTAACAGGGACCGCGATGTTATGGCGGAGCTCACGTATAATCTGAAAGACATGATTAATCTCGATTACTGTACATTTGTGGGTGCGGATGGAAATGTCGTGTTCAGGTCAAACGAGCCCGAAACGTACGGAGATTCTTTAATGCATCTGCCGCAGATTGAGGCGGCGTTCAGCGGCGAAATCCGCGACTTTATTTTCCATGGTCCCGTTGTATACTTCGGCTTATCCGCTGCCGCGCCCGTTTATGACGAAGACGGAAAAATCGTGGGCGTTATATCCGCGGGACGCAGGTTAGATACGCAGGAGTTTTCATACAGCTTAAAGCAGCTTACCGGCTGTGAAATCACAGTCTTCTTCGGGGACGAGTGTGTTTCCACAACGCTTGAGGACGAGAGCGGCGAGTATGCCATTGGCACAAAGGCGCCGCAAAACATAACGGATACGGTACTTTTGCAGGGAGAGAGGTTTCTCGGCAAGGTTAATCTTTTCGGCGACGAGATGCTCGGCAAGTATACGCCGCTGTACGGCGCGGAGGAAGCTATAATAGGCATGCTGTTCGTCGGATACTATTCGGCGCCCGATACAAATAAAATCTTCACCTTTATGCTCAACGGCATGGCGATAACGTTAATTGTGCTGCTTGCATGCTTTGTCATAGCGAGGGCCGTATCCGGCATTTTTGAATGTCAGGTGGAGGGCATGATGAGCGAAATCCGCGAATCGCGCGATGCTGCGGAAACCGCAAACAACGCAAAATCGACATTCCTTGCAAACATGAGCCATGAAATCCGAACGCCGATGAACGCGATTCTCGGAATCACCGATATTTTAATGCAAAGCGAAACTGTACCGGCCGAGTTCGAGGAGGGGCTCAGTAAAATTTACACCTCGTGCAACATGCTGCTCGGGATTATAAACGACATTCTGGACTTCTCGAAAATAGAGGCGGGAAAGATGGAAATCACGACCGCCGAGTATCACATCGCAAGCCTTATCAGCGACGCCGTTCAGCTTAACATGATGCGCACGGAAAGCAAGCCGATAGAATTCGAGCTGCATGCAAGCGAGAATCTGCCCGCGAATCTTATAGGCGACGAGCTGCGCATTAAACAGATTCTGAACAACCTGCTCAGCAATGCGTTTAAATACACCGACGCAGGAAGAATTGCGCTTACGGTAGGCTTTGAGCTTTGTGAAGACGAAAGATTCGTAATGCTTATGATAGATGTGCGCGATACCGGCTGCGGCATGACCAAGGAGCAGACGGATAAGCTGTTTGACGAGTATTCCCGCTTTACAAAAGCGAACAGCACGGTTGAGGGTACGGGGCTGGGGCTCGCGATTACACACCGCCTGCTTGACCTTATGGGCGGGGAAATCAACGTGGTCAGCGAACCGGGCGAGGGCTCGCTGTTCTTCGTGAAGCTGCCGCAGAAAAAGGCGAGCAACCGCGTGCTCGGCAGTGAAACAGCGTCAAATCTGCGGCATTTCCGCTTCAGCCATCACATACATAATAAATATGACAGGATGATTCGCAATCCCATGCCTTACGGCAGTGTGCTTGTCGTTGACGACGTTGAGAATAATTTATACGTTGCGGTGGGGCTTTTGAAGCCTTATAAGCTGAGGATTGAAACCGCCATAAGCGGGCGGGAAGCCGTCGATAAAATTATAAACGGCGGCGCCCGGTACGACGTTGTTTTCATGGACCATATGATGCCGGAAATGAACGGCATAGAAGCTACGGCGCGTCTGCGCGCCTCGGGGTATGCGGGTCTGATTATCGCACTTACGGCAAACGCGGTCGCCGGGGCGGCGGAGATGTTCCTTAACAACGGCTTCAACGACTTTATTTCAAAACCCATAGATTTGCGGCAGCTTGATATAATTCTGAATAAATATGTACGCGACAGGCAGAAGCCGGAGGTAATAGAGGCGGCGCGCCTCGGAACGCTTGCGGCGTCCGCCGGGCAGTATAACGGCATGCATACAAGCGCAGGCATCAGCGTTGAAATTGAAGGGTTAAACATAATAAAGGGACTGGCACGCTATAACGACGACGTCAAGGTATACCTGCAGGTTCTGCGTTCGTTTTCGGCGAGCGTGCTTCCTATGATTGAGGCTTTGGAGGCCGCCGGAATCGACGAAAACAATCTTGCCGACTATAAAATAAAAGCGCACGGCATAAAAGGCGCAAGCTATAACGTTTACGCTGAAAAAGTCGGAAAAAAAGCCGAGGAGCTTGAAAAAGCGGCGACAGCAGGAAATATAAAATACATTAAAAACAACAATGAAAAATTTATCAGAGCGGCGCGGAAACTAATCGCCAGCATAGAAGTCATGCTGACCGCCGAGGCGGTAAACCCGAAGCAAAAGAAAGACAAACCCGAGGAGGGAGTGCTTTCGCAGCTGCTTGCGGCGTGCGCGGGCTACGATGTGGACGGCGTGGAAGCGGCGGTGGGGGAAATAGAAAAGTACGAGTATGAATCACAAGGCGACAATGAGTTCTGCTTGTGGCTGCGGGCAAGCGCGGACCTGATGAAGTTCAAGCAAATCGCAGAAAAGTTAGAGGAAAGAGGCGTTAAATAATTTTTAAATAAGTAAAACCGAATCGGGGAAAACGTTGTTTCTGTTTTGGTTTTGTGAGGAAAGGGCTTAATGAAAACAAGTTTGAAAATAAATAAAACTGAATCGGGGAAAACGTTGTTTCTATTTTGGTTTTGTGAAGAAAGGACTTAATGAAAACAAGTTTGAAAATAAATAAAACCGAATCGGGGAAAACGTTGTTCTTATTTTGGTTTTGTGAAGAAAGGACTTAATGAAAACAAGTTTGAAAATAAATAAAACTGAATCGGGGAAAACGTTGTTTCTATTTTGGTTTTGTGAAGAAAGGACTTAATGAAAACAGATATGAAGAAAAACAGCATATTGATTGTAGACGATGTTGCGCTTAACCTCACGGTGCTCGCTAATATATTAAAGCCCGAGTATACTGTTTATCCGGTTGACAACGGGGCGACCGCCCTCGAAATCGCCGAAAAATTCGCTCCGGATTTAATTCTGCTCGATATAATTATGCCCGGCATGAGTGGGTTTGATGTTTTTGCGAAGTTCAGGGAACTGGAAAAAACGAAAGAAACCCCGATTATCTTTATCACGGGACTCGACAACTCCGCAAACGAAGAGCAGGGGCTCGCGCTGGGCGCGGCGGATTATATAAGCAAGCCGTTTAACGACGAGGTCGTAAAGCTGCGGGTAAGGCATCAGATAAGGCTCGTGAATTTGCAGCGAGAGCTCAAAGCCGCGGTGGAAGCGGCACAGACCGCCAACCGGGCGAAAACCTCCTTTCTCGCCAACATGAGCCATGAAATACGAACGCCCATAAACGTAATCGTGGGGCTGACCGAACTGCTTTTGGAGGAGGATGAAACAGACGTAAAGAAGCACCTCGGGCAAATCAGCACGGCAGCAAACACCTTAGCCGGGCTCATCAATGACGTTCTGGATATTTCTAAAATTGAATCGGGTGAGTTCAAGCTTTCGCCGGTTGAATACGATGTAGCCGGTATGCTCGGCGGAGTCACTTCGCTCAATCATGTCCGCATAAAAGATAAGCCGATAGAATTTAAGCTGGAAATCACGGGAAACCTATACCGTAAACTAAACGGCGATGATTTGCGCGTAAAGCAAATCATCAGCAACCTGCTCAGCAACGCTTTTAAATACACGCGGGAGGGCAGTGTTACACTTGCGGTAAGCTGCACTCGCGAGGGAGAAAACGTTATTCTTTCGGTCACTGTCAGCGATACGGGAATCGGCATACGCAAAGAGGATATCGGGAAGCTGTTCCAGGATTATAAGCAGGTGGACACAAAGACCAACCGCAACATCGAGGGCACGGGGCTCGGACTTGCGATTACCAAAAGTTTCGCGGAGCTCATGAACGGCGAAATTGTTGTCGAAAGCGAATACGGCAAAGGAACCACTTTCCGTGTCACTCTGCGTCAGGGATTCGCCGGCGACGAGCTGATTACCGGAGAAACCGTGAATGCGCTTTGCGAGCTCCGTTATGACGAGGTGAAAGAAAAAACCGCCCGGGAGCAAAAGCTCGAGCGGGCTGATTTAAGTTATGCAAAGGTGCTGGTGGTGGACGATTATCAACTGAACTTAGACATAGCCAAGTGGATGCTCGGCAAATATAAAATGAGGGTGGACTGCGTGACAAGCGGCGAGGACGCTGTTTTTCTGATTAAAAACGGCAAGCCGATTTACGACGCCGTGTTCATGGACCACCTTATGCCCGGCATGAGCGGGATTGAGGCAGTGGAGCAAATCCGTGCAATTGATACCGATTACGCCCGCAATGTGCCAATAATCGCGCTAACGGCAAACGCCGTCGCCGGAAACGAGGAGTTGTTTTTGGAGAGCGGATTCCAGGCGTTTTTATCGAAACCGATAAATATGCCGAAATTAAACGACGCTATAAACAAGTGGATTAAAAGCCCGTGACAGTTTCGGCAATCAGCACGGCAAACATAAGAAGCACAAGCGGGTTCTCCGCTATAATCCGCACCCGTTCCGCCGCCGGAATGTGCGGATTATAATTTTCGGTATTAAACCGCTTTTTCGCCAAAAAGTAAATTAATATAACAGCGCCCGCCAAAACCATTCCTCCCCAGGACAAGGTGAGAAGAGTCTGGTCTGTCTGCGGATGATTGGATATCCAGTCAAATAATATTACGTAAACATTGTTAATAATATGCAGTATTATTACAGGTTTCACCGAGTTCATCTTAACTGCGACGACGCCGTAAATAATGCCGCCCGTGAATGTATAAAGAAACTGCGTTACATTGCCGTGGAAGAAAGCGAACAGCAGGGCGGTAATAACCACCGCCTGAAAATCGCCGTACCGCCGCAGCGGACGCAGGAGCAGGTGTCTGTAAATAAGCTCCTCAAGCACGGGACCTACCAGCCCGACCATGAAAAGCATGATTATAACCTGCCCGCCGCTTTGCGGCATGACGTCGGCAAAAACATCCGGCAGCTCACCCGTTCCGAAAACAGGCTGTAAAATCCAGGCTAAGATTTGCGAGATGTAGCTCGCGATTACGCTGAGAGCATAACTTGCAAGAAACACAGGCAGAACCCAGCCTGTGTTAAATTCATAGGGTATGCCCGCCTTTTCAAACCCGAGCTTTTTTCTGAAAGCGAGCCCAAAAATTATAAGCGAGGGCATAAAAATGACAAAATGGTTTATGAACCAAATAAGAAAGTAAAAAACATTCTCAGCCGCCCCGCTCATCGGCGTGTATTCGGTTCCGGCAGCTTCCTCAAGCGGCACTGTCGGCAGGGAGGCGATGTATAGCCCGATGCCTTTGTTGATTAAAAGAACGAACAGCCACTGTGCGGCGGCGACGGCAATCACAGTGAAAGAAAGCAGGTATAGCAGCTTTTTAAAGCTGCTGATTTCCTGTCGTTTTAAATCATTGTTATTATCCGTAATAATTATGTCATTCTCGCCCAATTCCAACTCCTCCTGCAAACCGGTCAGCAATCCCGGCATAGGAATTCCGTCAACTTTCGGCTGACGGAATCGTGACGCGGGCATCGCGCCTGCCGGTGGTGGGACTTGAACCCACACGTGGAAACCCACAACAGATTTTGAGTCTGCCTCGTCTGCCATTCCGACACACCGGCGCTTATGATAAAGCCGCCTAACCATTATACCATAAAGCATTTATGAATGTCAATGTTTTATTATTGCGTAATTTAAGGAGTGACATATTATTAAAAACACAGAAAATAAATTAGTGTAATTATCATGATAATCAAGATTGATTTTCATGTATATATTTCCATTAAGTCCTTTCTTCACAAATGAATAATGAAAACAACGTTTTCCCCGATTCAGTTGTGTTTATTTTCAAACTTATACTTTATCTTGTCTTTATATGTTTTTAATTATCCCAGCCAACCCCCGCACCAACTATTGTTCCGTCGCTTTTTAGCCCGACCGTGTCAGCGTGTCCTGCGCTGATTGCAACAATATCCGTCCAATGCGATACATCACACTGCCCGTTTACGTTATTGCCTGCAGCTGCAACCGTGCCATCGCTTTTCAATCCTACTGTATGGTCAAACCCTGTACCTATTTGCACGATGTTACGCCAATCTTGTACATTTAACTGTCCGTGATTATTCTCTCCCGTCGCGAGAACCGTCCCGTTACTTCTGAGCCCGACTGTATGGCATTGATTCGCAGAGAGCGCAATTATGTCTGTCCATGATGAAACATTCAGCTGGCCGAAAGAATTATTTCCCGTAGATACAATTGTTCCGTCGTTTTTAATCCCGAGCGTGAATGTACTGCCGGCAGCCACCGCGACAATGTCAGTCCAGTCGCCGACATTAGCCTGCCCGGAGTCGGGCATATTCAAGGCAGCCCTCGTTGTTATGACCGTGCCGTCTGCCCGAAGCCCGACGGTATTCATGTACGTGACCGATATTGCGATTATATCCCGCCAGTGTGATACATTTGTTTCTTCGGAGTCCCATCTTGAAGAACTCATCGCAACAACAGTGCCGTCAGCCCGCAACCCGACTACGTGGGATTGCCCCACGGCTATGTCGATAATCCCTGTCCAATCACTAACACTACTATCCTCAAACAGACCGGGCGTTCCTGTTCTGGTGATTGTTCCGTCAGTTTCAAGAATCATCAAATCCTCTTTTTCGAACTGAACAACTTTCATTTCGGTTTGGAAATCATCGGGAATATTAAAGTATTCGGACGGCGGCATAACTTCATGAACGGGGGCTTTTGCCGTAATGTCTATGTTGTTTAAAATCTGCACAGGACGGGTTTGAGCTTCCCAAACCTCAATACCAATAGCCCCGAATGAGTTGCTTCCCCATGCCCAATATGTATCGTCTGTTTTTAATGCAATGGTGTGATTATTTCCCGCTGAAACTGCAACTACGTCCGAAAGAATCTGCATAGGCGAAGCCCGGTTTTCGTCCGTGCCGTCACCGAGTTGATAATCGGTGTTTACACCCCAACCCCATAAAGTCCCGTCAGTCTTAACAGCCAGCGAAAACGCATTTCCTCCGGAAACTGCCGCGGCATCGTCCATTATTTGACCGTGCGCGGACTCGGAAAGCTCCCATAAGCTGCCGTCTGATTTTATATACAGGCAATGAATATACCCTGAATTAACAGCGATTACATCATTAATAATTGCGGTGGGCGGAATGTCGTTTTCATCAAAATTATGCTTTTCTTTTTCTTCTTCTTCAGAATCATCAAAATTTATGTCCCAAATCCCCCAAATCCAAAGAGTGCCATCTGATTTTAAAGCCGCCGCATGGTTTGTTCCGAGGGATATATCAATTACACCGCTTGTAACCATAAAAGGTTCTTGCGAACTTGGCAGACTGGGGATTCCTCTATCCATACCCCACGCCCATAAACTGCCGTCAGTCTTGAGTGCCATCGCAAATCCGCGCCCTGCCACAGCAACCTTAACATCTTCCATAATCATAACAGGTATGTATTCCCGGTCGCGGGTACTGCCGCCGCCGAGTTCATTTTGTGTGTTCAGTCCCCAACCCCAAAGCGTGTTGTCTGTTTTAATTGCAAGCGTAAATTGCGTTCCGCAGGAAACAGAAAGAACATCTTCCATTATCTTTTGAGGCTCAAATATAACGAAGTCATAAGGGTCGAATCCTGATTCACCCGAATGATTCCATCCCCACCCCCAAAGGCTGTTGTCTTCCAATACAGCGGCACTGTGCATATGACCTGCAGAGAAACGGGATTGTTTATCAGCAGGTGAATAAATATTTTCGGTAGTTTCCAATTTAATCACAGCAACAACTTCTGTTGTTTCATAATCTTTTATCCGCTCGTCTTCCGATAATACGGCTTGCTCAGAGCAGGCGGTAGAATAAAATATAAATGAAAAAATAATAAAAAGAATAATAATTTTCTTCATAATAAACTCCTGTAATAATTCTTAATACCATATATTATACAGCAAATCCATGTAGAAGTCAATAAAAATCATACCCACTCAAAAGAGCAGGCATGATTTCATTACATTAATTATTCTAATAAATTCTTTATTGCCCCGTCCTCCGGGGAGGGCAGCCTGCTCTCTGCAATTCGCGCTGCCGCACTGAGCAACAGACCGTATATAGGCGCAATCAAGGTAGTCGCTAAAGCTGCTCCCACAGCGGAAGGATTATCCGCCATTGATTGAAAAACAAGAATCAACGTAGCCAAAGCAACAATCCCACCGGCGTATAACGCGCCGCTTTTAATATGCCGCATAAACTTTAATAAAGTAAGTTTGCTTCCGCAGCATAAAAACGCGTATGCGACCGTTAAAATTATCACCGTCGTAAAACTTGCAGCGTCAAAATACCAAATAATTTCCGCGCCGCTTATCGCACCTATTAAAAAAATCCCGAAAATAAACAATACAAGCCCGATTAAAGCGTTGATTAAACCTTTGTGTGAGCGGTTGGCTTCGGTGATTCGCCGTCCGAGAGTTTCGGGGTCGCCCATGCGTTTTATAGTTTCGAGCGCGGCGGCTTCCGGTTCCAAGCCGTCTGCAATCAAATCACCGTAACGCTCTCTCATGTGGTCGGCGAGCTCCCCTCTTGCCGTTTGACGAAGCTCCCGCCCTCGAATTACCGCGCAAGTTTTGTCAAGATAGTCAGTCATATATTTTTGCATAACTAATTCCCTCCTAAAATTCTGCTCACCATGCCGGAAAAATCAGCCCACTCCTGCCGTTTGCTTTCGAAGAGTGCCGTACCTTTTGGCGTGATGTGATAGTATTTGCGCTTTCTTCCACCGCTTTCCTCCCAATAGGACGAAATGTGTTCGTCAGTTTCGAGCTTGTGTAAAACAGGGTAAAGTGCGCCTTCATTGAGCAGAAAAACGCTTTCTGAGCGTTTTTCAAGCTCTTTAATAATTTGATAACCGTAGTGGTCGTTCTCCGACAACAGCTTCAGCACCATTATTGAAACAGTACCTTTCAGCAATTGCCCATCATAAGCCATAATATCACCTGCCTAAGAATCTTATGTATTGATTATACATCAAAATCTTAGGTATGTCAAGTCTTTTTGAAAATATTTTTTACTTTTTACCCTCCGCCATAAAACAATTCACGTCAATTCCGCTCTTTTTCATATAATCCGTTCCCCAGTCGCACATGGCATATAAAATCGGTTTTATGCTTTGCCCCAAGTCCGACAAGCTGTACTCAACCTTTGGCGGTACGACCGGATAAACCGTGCGAATCACCAAGTTATCTTTTTCAAGCTCACGAAGCTGCTGCGTGAGCATTTTTTGCGTTGCTTGCGGAATAAGCCGCTGCAGTTCGCCGAATCGCTTAACCGGTGAATCTTCTTCGATTAAGTGCCACAAGATAATCGCCTTATACTTCCCGCCAATCATGTCAATAGTAGCCACAACAGGGCAGTTTGTAGCGTTGCAATCCATGTTAATCTCCTAATAGTTACTTTTAGGGTACTATACCACATTAAAGTGCGTACTTGTTTTTATGAAATTATGTGGTATCATAATATCATAAGATGTAGAAAAAGTCAAGGAGGAAGTTCTGAAAGTTTGAAAATAAAACAATTGAATCGGGAAAACATTGTTTTCATGATTCGTTTGTGAAAAAAGGACTTAATGTAAATATGAATAAAAATGAAAAGGGTTCAATCAAAAAATATAATAAACTCGCAGGGGATTATGATTTATCTTTTGACGGCAGATTTACTGTAAAATTTAAAAGAAAAATACTTGATTTCTGCAATGTATCAGACGGCGATGCGGTGCTTGATGTGGGCTGTGGAAACGGAAGCCTTATAAACGCAATTAGTAAAAAAGCCAAGATAAAGGCCTACGGCATCGACATATCCCCGAATATGATAGCCGAATGCCGTAAACGCTGCAAAAATATTGATTTTCAAGTTTCGGGAGGCGAGGTTCTGCCTTTTGATGATAATAATTTCAATGTACTTATAATCTGCTGTGTTCTTCACCACTTGAATAATCCGCAGAAATTCTTCATGGAAGCACACAGAGTATTAAAACAAGGCGGTATTCTGATAGTAGGTGAGCCGTACTTCCCGCTTGTAATAAGAAAATTTATTGATTGGATTATTATTCCGATACATAACGCAGGGGATAACAAGATGTTCAGCCATAAAAGCTTGAAACGGCTGTTTGCGGACAACGGCTTTGAAATTGCTGAAATCTATAAAAAAGGCACAGTACAAATCATCAAGGGGAGGAAACTGTAATGGAAAACTTACTTAAAGAAACAGAGTTACTTAACTATAACGACCCGCAGATTCAAAAACTCATATCCGGCAGGGGCTGGCGGGATTTGAGCGAAAAGGAAAGCGTACTTGCCATATATAATTATGTCAGAGATGAGATTCCTTTCGGTTATAACGTGAGTGATAATATTAAAGCTACGGACGTGCTTAACGACAATTACGGTCAATGCAACACGAAAGGTATTTTATTTATGGCTTTGCTTCGGGCGGTTAATATTCCGTGCCGTATACATGGTTTCTATATAGATAAAATCATGCAAAAAGGCGCAATGAAAAGTTTCTATTATGCCCTTGCGCCGAGAGATATTTTACATTCGTGGGTTGAGGTATTTTATAACGGTAAATGGCTTAATTTAGAGGGGTTTATTTTAGATGTTGAATATCTAAGCAAATTGCAAGAAAAATTCAACGACTGCAACGGCTCTTTCTGCGGTTACGGTGTGGCAATATCGGATTTCAAGAACCCGCCCATTGACTGGAACGAGAACGATACATACATTCAAAAGGACGGAATAACGAAGGACTTAGGTATCTGCGGCACGCCCGATGAGCTATTCATCAAGTACAAACAAAAAGGCGGTCGGTTCAAGCAGTTCATGTTCAGAAATGTCATAAGGCATTTGATGAACAGGAATATAGATAGAATACGGAAAGGAGGAGCGTAGCATGAAAAAGAACATAAAACTCAGCATGGTTGAGGACGGAAGCTGCAACAATCCGCACTGCAAATGCCCTGACTGCAAATGCGGCGATAACTGCAAGTGCGCCCCCGGCGAGCCCTGCCCCTGCGGCTGCGATTGCCATAAGTGATTATGATTACCCCTCATCAATAAAGATGAGGGGTAAGTCATTAATTAAATTGCAATTATGTTATAATAACCTCACCCGTTACCGAAAATAAATTTTCGGCCCCTCATAAACTCGCGATGGATATGATGAAGAACGGGGAGTGCGGCAAGCTGCCCGGCATCAGGTCTTATAATAAAACATCGGCTCGGTGGGGTGACCTGGGGTTGTAAAGGAACATGGAATCTTTCCACAATCATATGATGGATTTTATAGCTGAGCTTGCAGGAATGCCTGATATTGAAACAGCTGTTAATTCAATAAGACTAAAAGAAATGATTATACAATCATTAAATAATTAGTTTTTCTTAGAGCCTGTTTAGTATCCGGCTCGTAGCAGTCTCGCGCTGTCTTATCTGCCGTTTCGGTACACCGGAATGTAAGGAAATTAAAACATATATTATTTTTCCTTTCAATAATATATATCTTTAGCGTTCCGCCCGCACAAAAGAACCGCAGTTTACCGGGCAAAATTTGGTTATATTGCTGATTTTTCTGTTTTCTTTGCCGCGCCTATAAATAATACCTTGTATTATATAAATCTTTATGTTATTATGAATAGTATATCGAACAGGCACACTACATCTTGTGAAAGGAATTTTATAGACATGGCAGACGATGTAAAGACCACCATAACCGTTATACCGGCGGCAGCCGTAAAGCCCGCTGAGGAAAAGCCCGCAGCTAAAGCAGCACCGGCGGGAAAAAAGCCCGCAGTTAAAAAGGCGGCAGCTAAAAAACCTGCTGTTAAAAAGCCTGCAGTTAAAGCTGCCCCCAAAGCAGCCGCTGCAAAGCCGGCAGCCCCTAAAGCTGCAGCTAAGAAAGCAACAGCAAAGGCGGCGGTAAAAAAAGCATCTGATAAAAAGCCGGTTGTTAAAAATGCTCCCGTAAAAGCAGCTCCCGCAAAGGGCGGAAGAAGAAAAGCGGCTCCCACGCTTGATGCCGTAACGACGGCAGTGTGGAAGAAAATCGGGAAATCAAATGTTAAAAACTTCGACGCTCCCATAGGAATCCAGGTAATCATACGCGACCTCGGAACTTTCTACATCGCTGTTAAAGACGATGGCGGAAAGAAGCTCGAAGTAATGCAGGACAATTATAACGACCGCGCAGGCACTTTTGAAACTTCCTACGAAGAAATCATGAAAATCGCCGCAGGCAAATACGACTTCCTCGGCGCAATCGCGAAAGGTTCCGTATACTATTACGGCGACCTCAAAAAAGGCGTTGCCTTTGCAGGTTTGTTTAAGTAAGAACATATTTTACGGGGTCGGGCGTGCGCAAGCCCGGCCCTATGTTTTTGGGAGCGAGAAAACGGCGCTTTCATTCTGTTATTTGTCAAGAAAGGGCATAATGAGAAAATGTCAAACGATTTTGCAAAGCGTGTGTTTGAACTTGTGCGGAAAATCCCGCGCGGCAAAGTTTCTACCTACGGCGAAATTGCGCTCGCGGCAGGCAGACCACGCGCCGCGCGTATTGTCGGGTACACGCTGCACCGCAATGACGACTCTGAGCTTACGCCGTGTCACCGCGTGGTATTTAAGGGCGGCTCGCTCGCTTCGGGTTATGTTTTCGGTGGCGCAGATGTTCAGCGTGAAATGCTGGAGAAAGAGGGCGTGGTTTTTACCGCGGACGGCAAGGTCGATATGAAAATTTGTAATTATTTGCATTTTACCTCTTGACAACGCCGGAATTATATTATATAATAATAAGGCTGCACTATAACCGCAAGGTTTTTATGAGCTGCAGATAACTTCATAAATCTCATTATCGGAGGAGGCGAAAATTATGAAAAGGACTTATCAGCCTAAGAAGCGTCAGAGGCAGAGAGAGCACGGCTTCAGAAAAAGAATGGCTACCAGGAGCGGCAGGAAAATTCTCTCGGAACGCCGCGCAAGAGGCAGACAAACGCTCTCATACTAATGAGCGATAATTTCCCGCCGGAAAGCGGCGGCATTGGCAGCCGCGGCTCGCGGTCGCCGTTTAGAAAAAATTTTGCAAGCGTGAGGAAGAACAGGGAATTTAACTATCTGTTCAAAAAAGGGCAAAACTTAGTCACCTACGCCTTTGTCTGTTATTATAAGCCGAACAAACGGCGGACCGGACGCCTCGGCGTCATGGCGTCGAAAAAAATCGGCAACGCGGTGAAAAGAAACCGCGCAAGGCGGATAATCAAGGAAGCTTTCCGCCTTGCAAATCCTCTTTTTCTTGAGAAGACAGACAAGCGCTACGATTTTATCTTCGTGGCGAGAGGCAAGACACCCGAACTTGATTCAAAACAGATTTACGGGCTTTTAATAAAACAGCTATTACCGAAACTATGAAACATCTATTTATAGCTATTATAAAGTTGTACAGAATCACTCTGTCAAAAATAATACCGTCTTCCTGCCGCTTTACGCCAAGCTGCTCTGTTTACGCAATCACTGCGTTGGAGCGTTTCGGCGTTGTCAAAGGCGGCTTTTTGTCGTTTAAACGCATTGTCCGCTGTAATCCGTTTTCTGAGGGCGGCGATGACCCTGTTCCTGACGAAATAATTGACAATTGACAATGTACAATTGATAATTATTTAGAATTTTAAAAAGTAGGTGAATCTCATATTTGACTTAATATACTCATTCATCGGCACGCCGCTGGGCTGGGTCATGCGGCTTATATACATCGTAGTGAACGACTTCGGCTGGGCTGTAATTCTGTTTACGCTGCTTGTTAAAGCGGCGAGCTTCCCGCTGTCGCTCAAGCAGCAGAAAAACATGGCTGTATCGCAGCTCTTTACGCCGCGCGTACAGGAAATACAACGCAAATACCGCGGCAACCAGCAGAAGATGAGCGAAGAAATGCAGAAGCTGCAAAAAGAGGGCTACAACCCGATGGGCGGCTGCGGGCCGATGATTCTTACGATGATTATTCTTTTCGGCGTTCTTGACGTGGTATACAAGCCGATGACGCATATGGAGCGCTTCGATAAGGTTATAATAGCCGAAACTGTGGAGCTCAGCAAGCAGGTCGACTTCACCTCCGTTATTCTGTCGAGCGAGGCAGACCGCGAGCTGTTTGTACAGTTCGGCAGAAGCAGCGAAAATGCAAACGTCTTTTTCGCCAAGAGCGATGATAACCCGCAGGCTGAGTATCAGGCGGTTGAAAGAGAAAACGAGCTCACAATAACCAACGCGCAAAGACAGCAAATCGGCGAAATAGTTTTTGACAATTTCGATTTGCTTACCGGGCGCAACTCCCGCCTTTCCGATAACGTCATACGCTCGCTCACGACCACCAACAGGAGTTATGTGGGCTTACGGCAGGAGCTGATTGCCGTATCGCAGTATTCGCGCTCGCCCGAGGCTTTTGCGCCTCTGCCGAAAGAAGACTTAGACAAGCTCAGCAAACTTGCCGATAATTTAGTGTTCTTAGGCTTCATTAATCTTGCATTGGTTCCGCAGCTGTCGGTGTTTAACGGCTTGTGGATTATCGCGTTTCTGTGCTTCGGCTTTTCGGTTGTGCAGGTGTTTGTTCAGCGGAAGATACAAAAGGAAACAATGCCGAATATGCCGAATGCGGGCATGATGAAAGGCATGATGTTCATAGGGCCGGTGTTCGCGATTATAATCGTGTTTCAGTTCCCGGCGGGCGCAGGGCTTTACTGGGCGATTTCCAACCTGTTCATGATTGCGCAGAGCATAATTATATTCAAGTTCTGGCCTCCCGAGCAGATGCGGCAGGAAGCCAGAGACAGGGTTCAGGCCTCGCTCAGCGCAGTTGAAGCGACAGCCACGGTTATCGATGTTGACGAAGAGGGAAACGAAACCGTTACCGAAACAAAAATTTCCGAGATGAGCAAGCGCGAGCAGGAGGAATTCTTCAAGAAGAAGCTTGAGGCGGCGCGCAAGGCAGACGCAGAGAAATACGGAGAAACCCCCGCCACGGACATAGAGAACAGTAACAAGGAAGAAATTTAAAAACCAATTCTGCCGTCAGGGGAGATGAATTTTTGAGGCATGCAGATGCCGGGAAGGATTAATAAAAATATGAAAATGCAGTTTAAAGGTAAATCTCTTGAGGAGGCAAAAGCACAGGCTTATGAGTTTTTTGCCGGTCACGGCGTGGACGAGCTCGACGTTGACTTCAGCGTAATCGAGCAGCCCAAGAAAGGGATTTTCGGCGGCATTAAAGGCGATTATATCATCAGCGCGGAGGCCGATGTACCGGAGTCTGCTCAAGCTACGTCAACGACGGCGGCAGCTTCAGCCGGAGCCTCGGCTCAAGCACAAAGCGGCGACTACTCCCGCATTATCGCTTACATTGAAAAAATCCTCACAGGGCTCGGTGCGGAGGGCTTTCATATTAATGTAATCGAAAAAGAGGACAGCGCGATTTTAGATATAGTCGGCGACAAGCTCGGCATCGTAATCGGGCGCAGAGGCGAAACTCTCGACAGCCTGCAGTATCTTGCAATCCTGTCCAACAACCGCAAAGATAAAGAGGACGACGACGCAGGAAAGTACAAGCGCATTTCCGTCGACTGCAACGGCTACCGCGAAAAACGCCGCGAAACCCTCGAAACTCTCGCCGCACGCACGTCAAGCAAGGTTCTAAAGCAGGGCAGACGCGTGACGCTCGAGCCCATGAACCCATATGAAAGACGCATAATTCACAGCAAGGTAGCGGAAATCGGCGGTGTGTTCTCAAGCTCCATAGGCGAGGAGCCCTTCCGCAAGGTTGTGATTTCGGCAAACGTTCCAAAACCCAGAGGTGACAGGGACAGCCGCGACAGCCGTGACAACAGGGACAGTCGTAATAACCGTGATAACAGGCGCGACAACCGCAGCCGCGACAACAGGGAAAACCGTGACAGACCGGTAGGGCCCGGACGCTCGTATAAGCAGTCGAGCGGATTTTCAACCTCGTTCGAGCGCGAATACAAAAGGGATACCGTAGAAATCTCGCAGGATACCGTGGACTTTGAAAAAAACGCATCTGTAGGTAAAATTGAATTGTAAGGAGGAATTACAATGAAAAAGCTTTTAACTTTTTTAATCGCAGCAGTATTTGTTTTCTCGCTCGCAATGCCCGCCGGAGCGTCCCTGCCTAACGTTGACCTCGGAAGGGAGATAAAAATCGGCGATGATTCTGCCGGCAATATTATAAAAAAAGCCGGAATAACGCTGACGCGGTCACAGTTTGAGCTTATTGAAGAAGAATTAAGCGACCGCATGAACACTATAGAAATAGCTCAAAACACCTTAGCGCGTTTTATAATAATGGACGTTAAGTTTGATGATGAGGTGGGCGATTTCATAAAGTATGAAAATGAAATGCGCAGCACTGCAAACCGCGCCCCTCTTCAGGAATACGAGAGATTTATTGCAGATTTTAACAACTGGCTGCAGCCCAGGCAAGCGAAAATTGATGAGGGCATAGTGAAGATGTTTAGGTTTGACATTGAGGATTTGTTTGTCGAAAACGACGACGGACGCGGCTTCATCGAGAATATGCACGGCGGGAGTTTGAATCTTTTAATCGAAATCCCTGCCGAAATGCGCGGAAATTATGAATATTTTGTAATCGGCGAAACATACAGCTATAACCAGGAAAGAAATATATTTATAACGGCGAATAACGGCAACGCGCTGCCTGTCACAAACAACTATATTACCGCGACTTTAAGAGGCTTGGGTAAATTTGTGCTGGCGGCAGTCCCGAAAGATACACCCCCTCCTAACCCCCTGCCGCCTCATCCGCCGCCTCCCGAACCCGAGCCCGAGCCCCAACCCGAAGCGCCGCTCACCACGACCGACGCGCTCAATATTCTCAGGCATGTCGCGGGAGTATCGCAGCTGACAAACGAGCAGCGCGCAAGATATAATCTAAGCAGCAGCATAACCACAGCCGACGCACTTGCAATCCTGCGTCAAGTGGCAGGTATGTGATAGGTTTGAAAATAAATAAAATTGAATTGGGGAAAACGTTGTTTTTATTACTCTTTTGTGAAGACAGGGCTTAACGAAAATAATTATGAAAATGATTTTAACGTTCTTAATTACCGCGGCATTGGCATCAGCGCTATTATTTACGCTTGTTTCGAGCGCTGATGATTCGGCTATTACACGCAATACTATCACAAATATTGACGGCTGGGACGTTGAATACTGGCGCGACGGCGGTTCGGGAACCATGGTTTGGAGCGGAAACGGGGCGTTCTCCTGCACATGGGATGTCAGCCCGAATAATAATATTCTTTTCCGCGCGGGCAGAAAGTTCGGGCAACCGGCAACCGTAA
Source organism: Oscillospiraceae bacterium (assembly GCA_009783695.1). Taxonomy (GTDB): domain Bacteria; phylum Bacillota; class Clostridia; order Oscillospirales; family Ruminococcaceae; genus Ruminiclostridium_E. Next base: position 17,134 of record WRCY01000011.1, on the reverse strand, counting down.
ATAAACCGCACACGCAAATCGGCGAAATATCGCTCACGTTTGACGCAGTACACAGCACGGATGTTAACTCGCTGCTTTGTGTTTACGGCTGGACTGCTCGCGACACTGTGGAGTATTACATCTTTGAAAGCTGGGGCACTTACCAGAAAGGCAGACAGAGCCCGCAGGCACATTTAATCGGAACATACACCATAGAGGGCGAGGGAACATACGAGTTTTTCGTGTCACACGAGCGGGTTAATCAGCCCTCCATATTCAGCAACATGGACACTTTCCCGCAATATTACAGCGTCCGCACCGAAAGGCGGGGAAGCGGAACCATTTCGGTTTCCGAGCATTTCCGGCAGTGGGAGGCGCTCGGCTACAGCATGGACGGCGCTTTATACGAGGTTTCGCTTTGTGTTGAGGCGTGGGGCAGCGCTGGAAGCGCGGCGGTGAACAGCTTTACGCTTTCTGTGGGCGGCAAGGCGCCCGAACCCGGTCTTATAGGCGAACACCTCACAACCTCGGACGCGACGAGCATACTCAGGCATATCGCGGGAGTATCGCAGCTGACAAGCGAGCAGCGGGCAAGATATAATTTAAGCGGCAATATCACCACCGCCGATGCGTTAAGCATACTGCGAAAGGTCGCGGGGCTTGTATAAATAAAACCCCGGTTGCTTTAACAACCGGGGTTTTATTTATTTTACTTCTTCGTAAGTCTTTTCAAAAACGCTTTTATTGATGATATAAACATCGTTTAAATCATCACATCTGACTGCCAGATAGTCGCCGGGCTCACCGTGCATATAGCCGCCCGGGTTCCACTCGGTGAAAACTTTGGTGCTGCGGGTGAGCGGCAGGGCGAAAATCGGAGCACCGCCAATAGAAACGCAGTATTTCAAGAGCGGTTTGAGTTCTTTTGTCATGCCCGTGAGTTCGTTCTTAACAATCGGTTCATACTCGCAGTCAATGCTCGTGGTTTCGCTGCAGACGCGGTAAAACTTATCAAACTTTTCCGCTTTTATAGGATAAACCTCTCCCTCCATGCCCGCCATTAGATAAATATCCGAGGAGGAGGAGATGTTGGTATCGCCCTCGAGCGTGCGGATTAGGAGCGGCGTCCCCTCCCGAAAAACGTCGGAAGAAACCGCAAATCCGCGCGGAATCAGCTTCTTTGCATATTTTTTCATAACAGACGTATCAATATTATGTTCGGCTGCATGGATTTTATCATAGCTGTTAAAATACTCGGCGGTTTTGATTTTCATGTATTCATCGATACTCATGCCGAGCTCGTCTGTTTCCTCTTTTTGAATCCAGCCGCCCGCCTTTTCCCTGTGCCCGCCGCCGGAGCCGACGTCCTTTGTGATGTATTCAACAAATTCCGAAGCCATCACCTCCCGCGAACAGCTGCGTACAGACAGCCGCGCGCCGCCTTCGCGCAGGTTGTAAACAACACAAAGCTCGACAGTGTCCACCTGAAGGGCAATATCGCTGATGAAGCCGAGGATGTTCGGGTCGCAGAATTCGGACTTAAAGAGGGCGTAGCGGTTGGTAAAACAGTTGAAATTCCGAAGCAGCGCGACGCCCGCAATTTCGAGCTCGTCAATGGTAAGGTTGCAGAGTCGGAGCCGCCTTACAATTCCCCGGTCACAGTAAACCTCGAGCTCGTCCCGCATATCCTTGTCGAGCGGGTGGCTGATTTCGGAGAAATCGTTCGTATCGGTCAGCAGCCCGTAGTACAGTGAAGCGGGTATATCCTTATCCGCAGAAAAGTCGAAGTATTCCTCCCGCAGCAGGTCCCAGACAAGCGTAGCGCAGCTTCCGAGGTGCGGCTGGATTACCCCCAAATCAAACTCATCTTTCTCGATTACCTGTAAATGATGGTCAATCACCGCGATTGCTTTCGCCGCGATTTTCGTGACGTTTCCCTGCCCGTACTGACAATCCACGCAAATAAGCAGGTCGGGCTCGGGGAACTCGTCCGCATGTTTTACGTATTCGATGGGGATATTAAGCCACTCGGTCATAAGCTGAATGTTGCGCTTGCTTATTTTCGAGAAACCGGAGTAGATTATACGCGGGTTTTTGCCCTGCCGTTTCAAATAGTGATAAACCCCGAACCCTGAGCTGATTGTGTCCGCGTCGGGGTGGTCGTGGCATTGAATTACTATATCGCTATAGACGAGCAGGTCGGATAATTTAAAATTGTACATAGTTTTACCGTTTTATTTTTAATTATAGCATAATTTGGTTGACTTTTCAACCAGTATTTGTTATAATAATTTTATGTCTATAATCAGTTAACTTGAAAAATGCTTTAGCATTTTTCAAGACGCGGCATTTGCCGCGCAGCCGCTATGCGGCTTGACTCGATTGCATAGTCGGTAGCGCCCCGTCGGCACAGGGCAGGCAAAGCTTGCTTTTTGAAAAACGCAAAGCGTTTTTCAAGCTAATTGGCTATATAAAAATATGGAAATATAAAACTCAAGGAGGCTTTATTCTATGGCAAAAAGAAAAGTAACGATGATGAACGGGAACACCGCCGCGGCGCACGTTTCGTACGCATTCACGGAAGTAGCGGGGATTTACCCGATTACCCCTTCATCAGACATGGCAGAAATTACCGACAAATGGTCTGCCGAGGGGAAGAAGAATCTATTCGGCGACACGGTCCGCGTCGTTGAAATGCAGTCCGAAGCAGGCGCGGCGGCGGTGGTACACGGCTCGCTGCAGGCAGGCGCACTTACAACAACCTACACGGCTTCACAGGGGCTTCTCCTTATGATTCCGACAATGTACAAGGTCGCGGGCGAGCTGCTCCCGAGCGTGATTCACGTTTCGGCGCGCGCAGTCGCCGCTCACGCTCTCTCGATTTTCGGCGACCACAGCGATATTAACGCCTGCCGCGCCACCGGATACGCTATGCTGGCGTCCACCAACCCGCAGGAAGTTATGGACCTGGGCGCTGTTGCGCATCTTTCAAGCCTTAAAGGCAGAGTGCCTTTTGTGCATTTCTTCGACGGCTTCAGAACCTCGCACGAAATCCAGAAAATCGAAGAATGGTCTGACGAGGATTTATCTGAACTCGCCGACTGGGACGCAGTAAACGCTTTCCGCAGCCGTGCGCTCAGCCCCGAAAAGCCCGTGCTCCGCGGAACAGCACAAAACCCCGACATCTTCTTCCAGGCGAAAGAAGCAAGCAATTCTTATTACGATAAAATGCCTGAAATAGTGCAAGGCGTTATGGATAAGGTTAACGCTAAAATCGGCACAGACTATAAGCTTTTCAATTACTATGGTGCGCCCGACGCAGAGCAGGTAATCGTTGCTATGGGCTCCTCCTGCGATACAATTGAGGAAACAATCGACTTCGTTAATGCGAGCGGCAGAAAATACGGACTGGTTAAAGTCAGGCTGTACCTGCCTTTTGCGGTTGATGCGTTTGTAGACGCCATTCCGGCTACCTGTAAAAAAATCACCGTTCTCGACAGAACCAAAGAACCCGGCTCAGTCGGTGAACCGCTCTACCTCAGCGTCGTGGCGGCACTCCGCCAAACAGGCAGGTTCGCAGATGTTCCCGTCTTCTCGGGACGCTACGGGCTCGGCTCCAAAGACTTCAACCCCGCTTGTGTTATTGCTGTTCTCAAAAATACCGAGAAAATGCGCTTCACCGTGGGAATTGAAGACGACGTTACGAATCTTTCATTACCGCTTACAGACAACCCGAACACGATTCCCGAGGGCACGCAGAGCTGCAAGTTCTGGGGGCTCGGCGCGGACGGCACTGTCGGCGCGAACACCAACAGCACGACAATTATCGGCGAGCATACCGACATGAACGTGCAGGCGTACTTCTCCTACGACTCCAAAAAATCCGGCGGCATAACCGTTTCGCACCTGCGCTTCGGTAAGGCGCCCATTAAGTCCACCTACTTTATCACAAAAGCGAACTTCGTCGCCTGCCACAACCCGTCCTATATGAATAAGTACGACATGGTTAAGGACATTCTCCCGGGCGGTAAGTTTTTGCTTAACTGCCAGTGGAGCGCGGATGAGCTGGACAAGCACTTCCCGAATAAAGTAAAGTCGCACATCGCCAATAACAACATCGACCTTTATATAATCAACGGCATTAAAATCGCAGCTGAAGTAGGGCTCGGCAACCGCGTAAGCACCGTTCTGCAAGCCGCATTCTTTGCAATCGCTGACATTATCCCCATTAACGAAGCTCTTGAATATATGAAGAAAGAGATTCACGGGCAGTTCAGCTCTAAGGGTGACAAGGTCGTTGAAATGAACTACGCAGCGGTTGACCGCGGTGCGAAGGAATTCCAAAAGGTTGAAATCCCCGCTTCCTGGGCGACAGCCGGTGACGACTTCGAGCTTCCCAAGGCAGACCCCACGGGCAAGCGCAAGGAAATCGTAGACTTCATCAACAATATTCTCATTCCCGTCAACGGCCAGCGCGGCGCAAGTCTACCTGTTTCGACGTTCGCCAAAGACGCAGACGGTACGTTCCCTCAGGGGTCTGCCGCTTACGAAAAGCGCGGCGTTGCGGTTGAAGTTCCCGAATGGATTTGTGACAATTGTATCCAGTGTAACCAGTGCGCGTATGTCTGCCCGCATGCTATACTCCGTCCGTATATTCTCACCGACGCCGAGGCTGCGGCGGCTCCCGCGGGGCTCACCTGCAAGGACGCGACAGGACTTCCCGGCTTCAAGTACACGATGGGCAACTCCGTGCTCGACTGCTACGGCTGCGGCGTCTGCGTAAACATCTGTCCCGCCGGCGCAAAGGATAAAGCAAAGAACGCGCTTATTATGAAGCCGCTCGAAACCCAGCTTGAGCAGCAGAATCTATTCGCATACCTGTACGAGCTCCCCGAAAAGTCCGAAACTCTTGAAAAATTCAAGGAAACCACCGTCAAGGGCTCACAGTTTAAGCAGCCGCTCCTCGAGTTCTCGGGCGCGTGCTCCGGCTGCGGCGAAACGCCGTACGCAAAGCTTGCAACCCAGCTCTTCGGCGACAGAATGTATATCGGCAACGCGACCGGCTGTTCCTCCATCTGGGGCGGCTCGGCGCCCGCAACGCCGTACACCGTCAACAAAGAGGGCAAAGGCCCCTCTTGGGCGAACTCCTTGTTTGAAGACACCGCCGAGTTCAGCTACGGTATGTTCCTCGGTCAGCAGGCGATTCGCGGCAGACTTGCAAGAAAAGCAACTGCGCTAATCGAAAAGAACTGCCCCTGCAAAGCAGAATTACAGCAATGGCTCGATACTTTCGACGACGGCACAGCAAACTCAAAAGCTACAAAGTCGTTAGTTGCTGCTCTTGAAAAGTGCAGCTGCGGTATGCCTGAGAAAGATGAAATCCTCGCCGACAAGAACTACCTCGCCAAGAAGTCCGTTTGGGCGTTCGGCGGCGACGGCTGGGCTTACGATATCGGCTACGGCGGTCTTGACCACGTGCTTGCTGCCGGCGAAGACGTAAACCTGCTTGTATTCGACACTGAGCTGTATTCCAACACCGGCGGTCAGGCTTCAAAAGCGACGCCTGTCGGAGCGATTGCGAAGTTTGCGGCGAGCGGCATGGAAACCAAGAAGAAGGACCTCGCAGCGATTGCAATGCAGTACGACTATGTCTATGTCGCGCAGGTTTCGATGGGCGCGGACATGAACCAGTGCATCAAGGCGTTCGTGGAAGCGGAAGCTCACAAAGGCCCGTCGATTATTATCTGCTACGCGCCCTGCATCAGCCACGGAATCAAGGGCGGTCTTGCAAACATGATTGAAATCGAGAAGAAAGCGGTCGAGTCCGGTTACTGGCACCTGTTCAGATACAATCCCGGTCTTATCGCAGAGGGCAAATCGCCTTACACTCTTGACAGCAAGGCGCCGACCTCAAGCTACAAGGACTTCCTCATGAACGAAGTCCGCTACAACTCGCTCATGCGTTCAAACCCCGAAAGAGCTAATAAGCTGTTCGATAAGGCGGCGGCGGATTCTAAGAAGAAGTATGATAATCTGGTCGGGCTGGTTGAATTTTATAAGGTTTAAGTTAAGTCGAAAAGGACGCCGAAAGGCGTCCTTTTTAATTTGTTGCTTGACAATAATAAAAAATTATGTTAAAATAAAAGCGACAAAGGCTGTACCGGATAAGCGGTTAGCTGAAAGTATAGTCGAAAAAGACCGTTACTTTAGCGAGTGGGCGGTCTTTTTTCTATATCATGGATTATCCGAAACATTAAGTATAGTGCAAGTAACGTCATCACCATTTCCATAGCGCATCACCCCTTTCCTTTGAGATGGGGTTCAGCTAAGCCGCCTATTTTCCGCAGCTGTGCGTGGTACAACCTTTGCCATTTATATTCTAACATAAATGTATAAAATTGTCAAATTATAAGAACGTCATAAGGAGTTTTTAATTTACTCAAAAAGTAATTTATAATTTACTATTAAATAGAAAAGAAATTAATAGCGTGTTTCAATTTACTTTGGATAATAGTATAATTTATATATTATAGTTAAAAATTAAGGAGGGCAACATGGTTTTAAGTGAAGCATTGGGAACACTCATCTTAGAAAGACAGGAAATGGCATATAAGCGAGCTAAAAAGAACCCGTTTTATAATGAAATTCGTAAAAATCAACTTGATAATATGGAAAAAGTAGAAAAAATATTAAAAAGATTGAAAAAAGATGAACGCCTTACTGTTAGGCGGTATTATGAACGGGAGGTTGAAATATCTTCAATAGAAGTCGATGAGATTTACATTCAAGGCTTTCGTGATGCTTTCGGGCTTTTAATGTTATTGGGAGTAAGCGTGTAGGAGTGGCAAAAGAATGTTATCGTTTCCTAATAAAAAGAACGCCTTTAGGCGTTCTTTTTGCTATGTATGAGCGAATTAAGCTCTGACTACACCGTCTACACATTTAGGTGTTCCGAATATCGCGCACAAACCTTTATTACATTCGGGGGTGTATCCCTTTTTGCATTTACCGGGAACGGGAGCTCCCTCAACGCAGCGCTCCGTTCCCCAGATGGAGCATTTGCCGGCGCCACATTCCGGCGTCCAGGACCTTGCGCATTTGTACTGCACAACGCCGTCTACACATTTCGGGGTTCCGAACAGCGCGCACTTGCCTTTATTACACTCGGGGGTATACCCTTTTTTGCATTTGCCGGGGACGGGAATACCCTCAACGCAGCGCTCCGTTCCCCAAATGGAGCACTTGCTGCTGTTACATTCCGGAGTCCAAGCTCTGGGACACTTAACTGTCATTTTGGTCAATGTTTCAACTGCCATGATGTCTACCTCCGTTTGATGTTAATCAGAATTCATCAAGAAACAAGAAATGTGTCTTAATGTATCTATATAATACCATAAATGTCTAAATATGTCAATGTTTTTATCCGAAAATTTTTGTCCACCACTCATAAACTTTAAAACGCACCTCAACTCTCCCGCCTGTTTCAATAACCCCGCTCACCTCGGGCGAGAAATAAACCTCAGACCCCGCCGCCGCAGGCAGGCAAAGAGGCGGGAAGACCACGCACCACCAGTTGCTGCCCTCGCCTGCGCCGATTGTAATACGCAGCGCGGCGTAATTACCCGCCGGCATCGTGATGTTCTCGTAGACGCGGGTGGTGAAATACATGTTTACGAGTTCGGCATTCACGGCATAATCATAACCCTGCTCCCTTATAAACGCTTCGGCGTTTTTTTGGATTTCGGGCAGGTGAATCTCCGCAAGCCGCATGGCTTCGCTGAGCGTTTCCGCTCCGGCAAAACGGTTTTCCGTATCCGCGATTATGAAGCCGCGGAGCTGTTCCTTGAGTGCCTGGTCTTGCTCGCTGTCGGAATGAGGCAGGATGTGCAGGCGCAGAACCTCGCTCTGTGCCTGTCCACTTCTTTCGGCGAAAGCCGAAAACGAGGCTGTAAGTAATGTAAGACATGTGCCGATGAGCATTGATATGGTTAGAATGTCGCGCTTTCTTATAAATGTCATGATGTGTATTCCCTTTCAGAAAAATGTGTATAATAATTATTGATTGGTTTTATGCGGTTTAAACAACTTGACATGGCTTTATTTTTAGGGTACAATTAGAATAAACGCAAAATCTTGATTTTCTGTAAAATTTTTTAGCAAATATTGAAACTTTTTCATTAAAATCCCGTACTACTTAAATAGAACGGGCGGAGCACAAGAGAATGGGGTGAACGCCGCTTGGACAATCGCGACTTAAACGAATATTTCAACACGGTATATGCGGACACCCTGCCTGCAGTGACCCGGTATGTAATCAGCAAATGCGGAAATATCCTCGACAGCGAGGACATTCTTCAGAATATATACGCGCGGTTCTTCTCGCGCATAAAGAAAAAAGGTTTTAACGATATTGAAAGCGCAGAGGCTTTCCTTATAAATATAGCAAAGTTTGAGTGCAAGAACTACTTCGGGATTTTGAAAAAGAAAAGCAAAACCTCGTCTTTCTCGGACTATACCGAGGAGCAGATGGTTGAAATAGAAGCCGAAATGTCCCGCAGCGACAAGAATCTTGAGGACGTTTTGTGCAACGAGCTGCTGGCAAGGCAGATTTTCGACGACATCACAGGCAGCGACCCCGAAATCGGTAAAATTTTCTATATGCATTTCGCGCTGGACATGAAGCTGGACGAAATCGCAGCCGAGCTTGAGATAAACCTCTCGTCGGTCAAGAACAAACTCTACAGAACGATTGAACGCCAGAAGAAGAAATTTAACATATAATTTATAACTGCTGTTTAAAAGTTTAACTGTTTTATGCTTTCATAATTCTCCGTGCTTTGAGCGCACGCAGTATCTGAAAGACATGCACTGCCGTTTAAAAGTTTGACTGTTTTATGCTTTCATAATTCTCTGTGCTTTGAGCGCACGCAGTATCTGAAAGATACGCACTGCCGTTTAAAAGTTTGACTAAAAATGTACTTTCATGGATTCCTCATATTATCCCGGCAACATCATCTTAAAAAGGAGGGCGCACTTTGATGAACAAGCATGATTTTTACAAAGAAATTATGTCGCAGTATACTTTCGACGAAAGCAAAATACGCAGAAACGCCAAACGCGCGTCCTCCGCGTCATTTTTCCTGTCGGCGGCAAAGTCGAAATGGCTGCCGCTTACGTCTGCCGCCGCGGTTTTCGCCGTCGCAGCAGTTGTACTGTTCGGCTCAGTCTTGAATAATAACGGCATTATCCCGCCTCCGCTCCCGCCCAACTACAGCGGCACGAGCGCGGTAAGCGATATAGACCGCTTTAAAGCTATAATAGAAAAAGAGGGAATCCTTGAAACGGAAGGCTTCACCAACGAACAAATCGAAATGTATATCTCTTTTGCGGAACCGATGACCTTTGAGGAATTGGATTCGGTTTTAAGCTCGCTCGCTTCAGACGACAGCGGAGTTCAGGTGGTTGCGCTCTGGAACGGTGAATTTGTAAATATTGAAGAACAGGAAATTCAAGCGGCGACCATGTTCTTTAACGGCGCAAGGGTTCTCGCAAGTGACGGACTGTATTCCGAGCTTCGCAGTATTACCGCATTTACAGCTGTTGAGTTTGGCGGCGGCTTGGTTAACGATGAGAACTACAGCCCCATAACAACAATACCGAACACTCCCGAGGAATTTACACAAGCACCGCCGGAATCAACTGATGACCCTGACGCCCCGGCAGACCCCGTTCATTCCGATGACCCCGTCGACCCGCATGAAGAACACACGCCCGACGGCGACGTGAATCTTCCCGAAAACAGCGACGACCCTGTGGAAATTCCGATTGTTATACCATGCGACGACGGACTCATTGAACTGGATTTAAGTAATGCGACAAGCATGAACTTCATAAACGGCAACAGATTTGTGCTCACGACAGGAAGCCAGGTTCTGCTATACGAAATCGTAACAGACGCAAACAACGCTCACGCGCTTACGGCGATATCAGGATTCGTTACTGTAAACCCGCAGGTAATTTATATTGACGCGGTAACAGGCACACTGCTCATCACAGGCGGTGACGCATTTGGACGTGTAACCAACCTCTTCATCGCGGAAAGCGAAAGCGGAGAGCTGAGACAGATTGACACCACGGTTTTAGTGCAGAACGGTGAAGAAATACGCACCGCGCTCGTAAGAAACGGCGAGATTGTAATACGCACGAGAAACGATAGTGTGAGCGCGATTTATACCGCGGGCAGAAACGGCGGATTTGTACTCAATAAAGTAGAAGAAACCGAAGACATCCTTGTGATTCTCGGCTTCACGAACGGCGGCTTCAAGTATGCGCGCATTTCCGAGGGCGTGACGAGAACCTTCGTATACAGCACAATCGGCTTCTACAGCGAGGAAATAGACTTGGGCTTCGGCACTCTTGAGGGTGAGCTGCGGTTCATGCGTAGCAACGACGGCAGCAACTTCGCGGTGATAACCGACAACGGCACATATGTCTGGAACGCTGCTATTGGCGCACTTACAAGCAACGCGATTGATTCATTAAGCGTGAGGTTCCACCGCCATTCGGCAAATGTTATAAACGATGATAACGGCAACTGGTACATTCTGCAGGGCACAGAGCTCATTCCCGCTACCGAGGACGAAGCGAACGCCCTCGCAAGAAAACCCGTCTTCTCGGGCGTCTACAGGCTCGCTGAAATTACGCCGATCGCGGTAAGTATTGAAGTTATCTCTTAGCATAAAACGAACTTTTAAATATTAATTCATAAAAATAACCCGCCGGGAAATATCCCTGCGGGTTTTTCAACCGGCGAGCCGCCGGCAGTAATATCGGTTCTCTTTAATTAGTCCTGCGGTTCATCATGCGTCAGCCAAACCTCTGCAACCCGCGCCCCCGCGCTAATCAGTAAGCCGCTCATCAGCGAAATAAAGGCGACGGCTATTCTACCACCTGTGCGCTCAAGGTCTTCACCCATTATTTGAAGCATGGAGATAAAAACTATCACAAAACTAATCCCGCCCGCATATAACGCGCCTGTTTTCATGCCTTTTACAACCTTAAGTAAACTGAACCCGCCTTTACAGAACATGAGCCCATAAGCCGCTGCCAATCCAAACACAATTAAAAAGCTAAACATATCTGTAAACCATATAAGTTCACCGAAGCTAAGTGCCGAGAAAATAAAAAAGCCGACAAACAAAACCAAACCGATAACAAGCCACTTATAAAACGCAGATTTTTTCACAGTTAAGCCCTCCCTTTAATGTCAATCAGTATAAGTAAATTTAAGCATACTTACCCTTAAAAGTCAAGCCTTTTTGAAAATATTTTTTCAACTTTCGCATATGAAAGCATATCCCATAGCATAGCCGTTTCTAACACTTTCAACTAAGTTTTCAACTTAAAATATAATTCGCACTAATAACTATCGTTAAAAAGGCGGGTTTTCCACAGTTTTAATGTTGAAAACCTGTTGAAAACTCCGATTGTAATAATTCTACGCGCAGTAAAATGTCGAATATCCGCATAGTATAAATCATTACTAATATACCATTGGTTTAATGTTTGTGCAATGGGCTTTTCAGTTGAAATTTTAAAAAGGGTCAAAAAAATAATAAGCTGCTTTCCGGCGGGCGCCGGAATAATAGTTTGTATGTATAATTAAAATAGTTCGCAGCTATAATTAAATAGAAACATACGCGCTTATATTCTGCGTAATAATGCGCTTTTAAACATTTTCAACGGTTATTTCAACAAAAATATTTGTCGAAATCTCTGAAACGGGGGCTTTTCAACACTTTCAACATAATAAGCCGTTGAAAACCGGCATAAACCTCATGAGGTTTTCCAATAATACAGTAAGTCAAATATGATGGAAGTTTGAAAATAAACAATTGAATCGGGAAAACGAAACATTCCATTCTCCGTTTATATCGAAAGGACATGATAAAAATATGCTTAAAGGCGTGAACAAGTTAATCATAGAAGTAAGCAATCCTGAAAGCGATTTGTTCGAGCGTGCAATCTTTTTTGTCAAGCCGGAAAAAAGCGATACAGTGACAAGGGATTTAAACAAAAACGTGCAGGCTATTGTCGGCAAAACCGAAGCCGCCTCCAAGGCGGGCAAGCTGCGCATTAAGCCCGCAAGAAAATACACGCTGCTGAAGTTTGCGGGTGCGGCGGGCTTTGGCGCGGCGGCGGCGGGAATAATCATGAGGCTTATGGGATAATGGGAGGATAAAGGTCAATGTATTCATCAAGCGTAAGCCCCGAGTTCACAATCTGCTCGGCAAGGGCAGTCCCCACATACCTAAAGTGCCACGGTTCATAGATGAAGCCCGTTACGTCCTCCTTGCCTTTCGGATAGCGCAGGATAAACCCGTACTTCCATGAATTCTCGGCAAGCCAGCGAAACTCCGGCGTCCGCTCGAACTCCTCGGTAACGTCGTCGTTATGCAAAAACCAATCCGTGCTCAGTATGTCAATCGCAAGCCCGGCGTTATGCTCGCTTGCGCCCGGTTGCGCAATCTGGGACGATGTGAGCAGGGCAGCCTCCTCTTCGCCCATGTCGTGCTCGGCAATCAGGCGCGCAACGTAGTTGTTAAAATTTTCAAGCTGCCGCTGGTGCGAGCGGTAGGCGGACACGACGCGCAGAGCTATACTGTCGCTTTCAGCCGCGGAGAGCATCTCTATGGCGAAAGGCGCAGCGCGCTTGTCAAGGTAGAACTCGCGTGTACTCGTAAAATCAATCACCTCCAGCTCCGGCTCGTAGTATGCGGGCAAGGGGTTTTCGTTGTTTATAAGGATAAAGGCCCAGTAAGAATACATGGATTCTTCCCGCGATGCAGGTTCAGCGGGCTCCGGTATATCGGGTGCATGCGTAAAAATCACTGTAAGCGAAACCGCAGCGGCGACGACAAAACAGGCAATCGTATTAATCAAAATCAACCGCTTCTGGCTCATATTTTCATTAAATCCTTTCTTTATAAAATAGTAATGAAAACAATGCTCGTCCCCATTCATGAGAGTTTTGCTTAATCTTGCAGTCCTTGCAGAGGAATAATCCCCCTCTTCTTATTATCGTCAATAATAACTAATTATTAAGAAAAAACAAACTTATTTTTCATCTTTACAAAGGCAGCGGTTCTATGTTATAATAAAAATGTCAATGCAAGCGTTTACGCTTGCCGCCCGCTCTGCGGGTGGGTTTCGGCAAAGCCGAAACAGCATTTTTATTTCAACAATAATTCGGCGCGTTCACGCCGCCGGCGGCTTTACCGCCGCAATCGCCTGCGGCGATTGAAATTATGTTATAATAAAAATGTCAATGCAAGCGTTTACGCTTGCCGCCCGCTCTGCGGGTGGGTTTCGGCAAAGCCGAAACAGCATTTTTATTTCAACAATAATTCGGCGCGTTCGCGCCGCCGGCGGTTTTACCGCCGCAATCGCCTGCGGCGATTGAAATTATGTTATAATAAAATCAAGCACCCAAACGTCTTGCGGGAAAACGTTATTTTCATATTAATCTTGTGAAGAAAGGATTTACCTTAAAATCATGATACATAAACGTGTTATAAACGCGATGCTGGCGATGCAGCGTTTTTCATGGGAGCAGGGCTTTGCGGCGCAGGCGCTCCTCGAATCGGGCGAAACCGAGCTCTTTGTGGCGATGGCGCACGATGCTGTAGTAAGGCAGCGCTGCGACGGGCGGCTCGGAATGTTAAACGAAACCGCCATAACCGACCCCGGTGCAAACGGGGAGGCGGTCTGGCGCGCTTATGAAGTTACCGAGAACGAGCTGTATAAAAGCGCCGCTGATAAAATGCTCGAGTATCTGATGGTTTACGCACCCCATACGGAAGACGGCGTGATTTATCACAATGAAATAAGTTTTCATGAAGGCTTCACGCCCAATCAAATCTGGTCGGATTCCTGCTATATGGGGCCGCCGTTCTTAGCTGTAATGGGCGAGCTGAACGAGGCAACCAAGCAGATTTTCGGGATTATGAATTATCTGCGCGACGATGAGTCGGGCTGCATGTTTCATATATTTGACGCGGGAACGCAGAAGTTTGTACGGCGCAAGCTCTGGGCCACCGGAAACGGCTGGACGCTGCTCGGGATTGCAAAAGTTTTGCATGAAGCAAAGAGCTGCGGCGACATAACCGCTTATGAAACGCTCATGCAGACAGGGCAGGAAATCCTTGATTGTATGCTCAAATACCAGCGCGACGACGGACTTTTCCACGATATTTTAGACGAGCCGGATACTTTTACAGACGGCACTTCCGCGATGATGGCAGCGGCATTTATTTACCGCGGCCTTAAAGAGGGCTGGCTTGCCGGCAGGAATTATAAGCAGTACGCCGACAAGGCGCGCAAGACCGTGACTAAAAATATAGACGAGTTCGGGATTTTGCACGGGGTTTGCGGTGCGCCGCTGTTTGACAGGCAAGGGACATCGGCGGAAGCGCAGGCGGCATGGCTGATAATGGAGGCATGGGCGAAGAAGTAAAATAAATAAAACCGGAGTTTTTGCTCCGGTTTTATTTTATTAAGAACTATTCTTATTTCTTTTTACGGCTGAATACAACTGCGCCTGCAGCTATAAGAGCGATTGCGGAAGCAACTGCTACATCGCCAACGCCTGTTTTCGCGCCGCCGTCTGCGTCACGGAGCATATCGCTTGTGATAGGTGACGAAATCGGAACTGCTGTAGTTGTGCCGCCGAGGGTAACAACGCCTGCGGGAGTTACGGTAGCAACAAGGTTACCGCTTGCATCAAGGAATTCGTATCTGTCGACTCCGTAAGAACCGACTGTCCAAAGGTTAATGCCTACATAGCCGCCGACAGAATCCATTGTTCCGCCGAGGTCAACTCTGAGGGAAGCCTGACCTTCGTCAAGGAATATGTCTTTGCCCTGCTCGGTAAAGAGTGCGCCTTCGTTAGCTACGCTTCTTTGAACGTTGCTATGCTCCATACCGATGAATACGTTTCCGTCAATTGCGCCGTTAGCGTCAGCAACTACGCTTGTGAAGTAGTAAACTATTGATGCAACGCCGTCAACCTGCTTATCTTCGTCAAGACGGAGTTCTACCTGGCTTGCGCCTGCTGTAATTGCTAAGCCGCCGACTAAAGCGAGGGCTATTAAGGTTGCGAGAATTTTCCTGAGTTTCATTTGTTTCTTTCCTCCAAAAAGTGATTTGATTTACGGTTTTCCGAAAATACATTTACATAAGGATAGTATACTAAATTTTCATGTTATTAACTAACCAAATATTGCTCCGCTATTCCCACAAATTGCTAATAACGCAAAAACATCTGTGTTTATGCGATTTTCGGCAATAATAGAAGAAATTTTGCAAAGTTTGGCAGGATAAAAACAATAAATAATGTAAAAAGGAGTTCTTGGTTATTAATTGTTGCTCCAGGCGTCGAGCGCTGTGTTCGCCGTATTGACGCGCGTATCCCAGATTTGGCTTGCTGACTCTAAGAGCTGAGCGCCGGTGTGCTCCATGTTCCATACATCGTAAGTGAACAGTCCGACGTCTTCGCCGCCCATAACATAGCCGTCAAGTCTGAGCGTGGTATAATCACCGGAGCGAATCATAGCAACAGTTTCATCAACAGCGCGGGAATCGCGGTATCTTTCATAAAGCTCGTATTTCCAAGCCATTCCGTCGTCCTCATAGCCGGGAGGTTCGTTAGTCCAGAGGTCGTAAGCGAATATAATATCTTCAGCTTCCGCAAGGCTGAACACCGAGGGAATCGTTTTTACATTTTCATAATAAATGCTTGTAAGCTTATCCATTTGAGGGCCGCGGGGATAAAGAACCATACCCCAGTCAAAAGGCACGGTGGCAAAGTCGTCCTTGCCGAACTCCTCATAAACAAGGAACGCCGCCCTGCCTTCTCTGAAGCCGTCCCTCCACCAGTCATAAGCCACTCCCTCGGGCTGAGGCTGCGTCAGTTCCCTTGTAGCGAAGTCGCGCACATGGTCGAAAGCCTGTAAAGCTGCAAGGGAGCCGCTTGCGGCATTGTAGAATCTGCCGTTGTCGTCTCTCCCGATGAACCTTGCGCCGTTACTCGCCATTGCGGACAGCATAGTGCGGTTTGAAAAAAGGCAGAAGCCGAAGTAGTCAATGATACCGTCGCCATCGACGTCGCGGGTTACAGCCTCGGCTATTTCAAGCATTGCGTCCCAGGTCCACTCGTTAGCCAGCTGAAGGTCGTAGGGGAGCTCTGGGTCGATGCCCGCTTCTCTGAGAACGTCTTTGTTGAAGAATATAACGCCGGCGTTAAACTGGTTATAATTATGAACAAATCCATAAGTTCCGCCGTCAAAGCTCATCGCTTCGCGGATGTGGCTGTTCCATTTAGGAACGGTGAGGTCGATGCCTGTGATTTGGCTTACGTCAAAGAACATGTTATTTCTGACAAGTGAAACCACGCGCCCGGGGTCTACGTTGTTTATGGCGGCAATCGGATTGTTTGCAAGGGTGGTAGCCGCGATTATGTCGGCGTGGTCGCCGTGACCGCCGATTTCAACCTCTCTCATTGTAAAGTTGTGCCTCGTCATAATGTAATCGCGGTATTCGAGTCTTGCTCTGTTGTACTCGGTTGTGGGCTCGACAACGTCGGGCACCCAAAAGCAGCCTATTTCTATAACCATGCCGCCGAGGTCGCGGACACTTCCGTCAGGCATTACGCCTGTTACGGGCATATGGCTCCACGGGTCGCTGCTGTCGCCGCCGTTGCTGTCGCTGCCGCTGCCGTTATTACCGTTTCCGTTGGTTTCACTGCCGACGGGAGGCGGGGTTACAGGGTCTTCACCGTTACAGCCCACGACAAGTGAGAACGATAATGCGAGAACGATGAACAAGCTTAAGATTCTTCTGAGTTTCATATTTTCCTCCT
The DNA here is from genome assembly GCA_009783695.1 of Oscillospiraceae bacterium. Classification (GTDB taxonomy): domain Bacteria; phylum Bacillota; class Clostridia; order Oscillospirales; family Ruminococcaceae; genus Ruminiclostridium_E. The sequence goes on along the minus strand of WRCY01000011.1, from coordinate 237 downwards.
AATTTATAGATTTTTTATTATTTGAATAAGTCCGCGCTTATTCTTATGATACGTTTTAGTACCGCGTAAAGGCAAAGCTTACATCTTTATACCCGACTGGCTGATGCTTTCAACGAAGCCTCTCTGCGCTACGAGATAAAGCAAAATCATGGGAGCGATGAACATAAGCATGCCTGTTGCGAGAAGCTGCTCCTGCAGCGCCATTGTGGGGAATGCATGCCGCCCGAACTGATTCTG
>WRCY01000010.1 GCA_009783695.1 Oscillospiraceae bacterium | reverse complement strand
GGTAAACATTTTGCAATACTCGCCGCCGGTTTTCATGAGCTCCTTGTGTGTCCCCTGCTCGATAATCATGCCCTTTTCAAGCATAAAAACCATATCCGCGTCCTTTACGGAGGAAAGCCTGTGCGAAATAAACACGGTCAAGTCGCTTGATTTGCTGTCTTTCATTATACCCTTATAAAGCTGATACTCCGCAATAGGGTCGAGAGCGCTGCTCGGCTCGTCGAATACTTTTACGGGGCTTTTCTGCGCAAACGCGCGCGCAACGATGATTTTCTGCACTTCACCGCCGGAAAGAACCGCTCCGTCCTCATCGAACTCCTTTGTTAAAACCGTATCGATTCCTTTGGGCAGCGATTTTATTTTTTCGAGAATCCCCGCGCGCTTAAGTGCCTTTTCAACAATTTCCGTTTCATCCTCGCTATCATGCCTGACGCCCATGAGCACGTTGTCTCTTACAGGCATTGATATTGCTTTATAATCCTGGAATGCCGCAGCAAACAGCCTGCGGTACGCTTTCAGGTTATACTCTTTTATATTTACACCATTTACATAAACTTCGCCCTCCGTCGGGTCATAAAGGCGGAAAAGCAGCTTTATAATCGTGGTTTTCCCCGCGCCGTTGTGCCCGACAAGCGCGACGGTTCTGTCGCCCTCAATCCTAAACGAAAGATTATTTATAGTACTTTCGCCCTCCGCATACCCGAAAGAAACGCCCTTGAATTCTATGCTGTTTACGTGTTCATCGGGCATTATGCCGTCCCCGTCCTCGGGGATTTTTTCTTCGTATTCCATAAAAGCGTGGAAATACGCAAGGAATCTGCCGTTCTTGAGCGCGTTCTGAACATTCTCGAAAAGCCCGATTAAAATCCACGAGCAGGTAACCATGGCGGTAAACATAATCGCAAGCTCGGCAAGCCCGAGCGTTTCGGAAATAATCGCACGGTAAGCCGCGTAAATCATTATCCCCTCGAAAGGTACGGCGAATGTAAACGTGTTTTTGAACCAGTTGTATACAATCGCTCTCGGCGCGTATTTGTCGGCGACCTTTATAATGCCGTCGACGGACTCGCGGTACCGCTTCATCATCAGCCTGTGAATATTTGAGTAGCGGACTTCCTTAGCGAATTCGGCAAGATGCATGACGCGGTTTACATAGCCGTCGCGGCGCACGTTCTTTACGTTTTCTTCATACTTCCCCGTATATATTTTACTCATCAGCCAGCCGAAGAGAAAATTCCCAAGTATTGGAAATATCACGAACAGAACCGAAAATTTATCAAGCATTACCATCGCCGAAAAGCCGATCCCCGCCGCAATAACTCCGAAAAGCACCCAGAAGAAATCCTTCACCGAATCCGTCATTTTTTCCGCCGCATTGTCGAGCGCCATGGTGTACTTGTCATAAAAAGAAGCGTCCTCAAAGCAGCGCAGTTCAACGTTTCGCGCCTTTGTATAAAGCTTTTTATACAACCTGCGGTAAATCTTATTATATGTATACGGGTAAACCATCGCATGAAGATAATTGCTGTAAAAAGAAAGCAACCCAAAAACAGCGCAGCATATGCCGAGGAAAATCATGATTTCGTTAAACGGCTTTTCGTTTTCGATTGCGCCGATTACGTAACGCATAAAAAATATAGTGAAAAACAGCCAGCCGGCATAATCGGTAATGGCGTCGAGAGCTGTGCTGATTACCCGCTTTTTGCTTATGCCCCATACGGTTTTTACAGCGTAAGCATTATTACGGAATATCTTAACCCTTGATTCATTTTTATCCATCTTTATTCTCATTAAGTCCTTTCTTCACAAAAGTGGAATGAAAACAACGTTCTCCCCCTGTCAGTTTTACTTGTTTTCAAACTTTCACCTTGTACTTTCTTTATTAACGGAAAATAAAAAGTTTTGTTTTCTCCGGTTCAATATTATTTGCTTTCAAACTTTTTCATCCCGCAATACTATTATAAACTATAACGTAACGTCAAAGTCAATAGATTCCGGATATTTTTGTCGGAATCACAATCATATCACAGATTTCCGAAAATGTCAAACGGTATATTGAATAAACCGCCCTCTATCGCGTAAGACTATTAATTAACGCAACTGTCCAAATAAAGGCGGCACACAGATGCCGGGAAGGAATGGATAAAAGATGAAAGCTGTAATTATGGCGGGCGGCGAAGGTACTCGCCTGCGCCCTCTGACCGGCACGGTTCCGAAGCCCCTCGCGAAGCTTTGCGGGCGTCCGGCTGTGGAATACATTTTAGACCTGCTGATTCGGCACGGCTTCACCGAGGCTGTGTTTACCCTGCGCTACAAAGGCGAGATGATTGAGCGGCTTTTCGAGAGCGAGTACTATATGACGGATAGTATGTTCCAAGAAAAAACGCCGGACAAAGGCATAGATTTACGCTTTTCTTATGAGGATGAGCCGCTCGGGACAGCCGGCTGCGTAAAAAAAGCGGCAGCCGATTTTACCGACGACTTCCTTGTAATCAGCGGTGACGCGCTCTGCGACTTTAACTTATCGGCTGTGCTCAAGTTTCACAAGGAAACACACGCGGAAGCCACTGTCATAACAAAGCAGGTGAAAGACCCGCGCGAATACGGACTCGTGATTTCCGACGGCAAAACCGGTGAGATTACAGGCTTTTCCGAGAAGCCGTCGTACCTCAACTGCATTTCCGACTACGCAAACACAGGCGTCTATGTTTTGAATCCGTCGGTACTCGAGCTCATCCCAGACGGCAAGATGTGGGACTTCGCGCGCGATGTGTTCCCGAAGATGCTCAAAGAGAACCGTCCGCTGATGTCATTCGCAGAGAGCGGCTACTGGTGCGACATCGGCGACATCGACACCTATGTTTCATGCCAGCGCGATATTTTAACAGGAAAAGTAAACTGCACGGTTAACGCTAAAAAAATCGCGGACGGCGTTTATGCCAATAATGCAATACCAAGCAACGTTGTAATCAAAGCCCCCGCATATATCGGCAGAAATGTGCAGCTCGGCAAGAACTGCGTGATTTCCGGCACGGTTTTAAGTGATAATGTGACGCTCGGCGCGAACTGCCGCGTAAACGACAGCGTTATTCTCGACGGCGTAATATCTGCGAACGAGCTTGAGGCAAGCGGCGCGGTTATTTGCGAGAATGTAAAAATAAAGTCGAACGTTCGCCTGTCGGACGGCGCGGTAATCGGCGAGGGAACGGTTATTAACGAAAACGCAAGCGTTGAAAGTGACGTGCGCGTATGGCAGAACAAGACCATTCCCGCGAACACTGCGGTCTTGAACGACTTCAAGTTCGGCGGCAAGGGTAAAATCGAAATAAGCGAGCGCGGAATCACCGGCGACACAAACATAGATATAACGCCCGATTTCGCCGCAAAGGCAGGCTGCGCACTTTCGGGGCTTCACCCTAACAACGTGCTCGTTTCCTGCGAAGAGAACAACGCCTCGCTGTCGCTTAAAAGCGCACTGCTCGCGGGGATTTCAAGCACGGGCGTGAACTCGTCGGACTGCGGCACGGCGACGCTGCCGATGCTTATTCATTTAAGCAAGCTAATGCTCGCAGATTTAATCGTGCATATCCGTGCAAATTCCAAAACCGAAATAATAATCCTCAACAGCCACGGGCTTGCACTTACTCGTCAGCAGGAGCGCAGCTTAGAGGGCGGCCTTAACCGCGCGGAATACAGAAGCGCGCCCAGCGATGGCTTCGGCTCCGTTGGCGATATAAAGTGCACCGATGAGCTTTATGCCGCTATGCTTGAGTCTATGTCGGGATTCAAGACCGGCTGCAAAATTATCCTCAACTGCACAAATGAGCGTCTTTTTGCGCTCTTGAAGCCTATATTTGAAAGAATCAGCAACCCCACGGGCGAACAGCTTATAATCACTCTGAACAACGCCGGAACCAAAGCCGAATTTAGACTCGGCAAGGATTTCATTATTAACCACGATAATTTGATTCTGCTCGCCTGCCTTGACATTTTCATGGGCGGCTGCGACGTTGCGCTGCCCGCTGATTTCCCGAGCGCCGCTGATGTGCTTGCAGGGCGTTATGAGCGCAGTGTTCACCGTTTCTTCGCCTGTTCCAACGACGATTCCGACAAGGAAGCGAGAATTACGGCGGAAAGCGAAACGTTCTTATGGGACGGTGCGTATCTTGCTCTGTTCGTGCTGGGCTGGATTACAAGGGACGGAGCTTCTCTCATTGATACCGCGCGCAGTCTTCCGGAATTCAGCCGCGAGAACCGCGTAGTCGTCATCAACTGCCCCCCTCAAAGAATTTTGGGACGCCTCTGCGCGGGAAAGTCCGGCTGCGGCGAGGGTATTGTGCTGGACCTCGCGGGTAAACAGAGGGCGGGCAGGGTTCTTCTGCGCTCAAATAAAAAAGGCAACGCACTGTTTCTTATGGCGGAAAGCGTATCAAGCGAGACTGCAAAATCCCTCTGTGACGATGTTGAAGCACAGGTCAAAAGACTTATGCTTGACATTTAATTATGAATTTGGTATAATTTTACTGTTAGTCAAAATTTTTAGGGCGTTTTAAGCAAAAACAACGCCCTTACATAATAGGTCGAACGCAGTTCGGCCAAATCATAGAGGTACAAATGTCGGAAATTAATAAAACAAAACGGAAAAAGCACAGCTTATCCGATAGTATTCTTCGTCTTGAAGAAGAAATTGCGGGTAAAATCAAACAAAAAGAAAAGGAAAAGGAAAAGGATAAGAAAAAGCAAAAACCTAAAGATACTTCGCACCCGAAGCAGATTCAGCGAAAAAAACCATCGATTAAACATAATCTTTCCGCTGTTCGGATTACCGCGCTTGGCGGACTCTCCGAAATCGGAAAAAACCTGTATGTCATCGAATGTGTAAACGACCTGTTCATAATCGACTGCGGACTCGCCTTCCCTGACGAGGATATGCTCGGGGTTGACCTTGTAATCCCCGATTTCACCTATCTTGAAAAGAACCGGGAGCGTTTCCGCGGTATCGTGCTCACGCACGGGCATGAAGACCATATCGGCTCGCTTCCCTATCTGCTTAAGAAAATCAACGTCCCTGTTTACGGCACAAAGCTGACTCTGGGCTTATGCGAGGGGAAGCTGCGCGAGCACGGGATTTTAAGCGATTGCAGCCTTAATATAATCCAACCAAAACAAACGGTTAAGCTCGGCTGCATGAGTGTGGAGTTCATCCGGGTCAACCACTCGATTCCCGACGCCTGCGCGCTGGCGGTTCACACGCCGGCAGGCATAATCGTGCACACCGGCGACTTTAAGGTCGACTACACGCCTATTGAGGGCGGGATTATTGACCTTGCGCGGTTCGGCGAGCTTGGAAACAAAGGCGTGCTTGCGCTGATGTCCGACAGCACCAACGCCGAGCGCCCGGGGTACACCATGTCGGAGCGCAAGGTCGGCGACAGCTTCCGCAATATCTTCGGCTCTGCCGAGAACCGGAGAATCATCGTCGCTACTTTCGCAAGCAATATTCACAGAATCCAGCAAATCATTGACAACGCCATATTTTATGAACGTAAAATTGCGCTTTCAGGGCGCAGCATGATTAACGTCATTCAAAAGGCAATTGAGCTCGGCTACGTTAAAATTCCGGGCGGCTTTCTTATTGACATTGAGCAGGTGAATAAATATCCGCCCGAAAAAGTAGTCGTCATAACCACGGGCAGCCAGGGTGAGCCTCTTTCTGCACTGTCACGGATGTCCGCGGGCGACCACAGGCAGGTTAATATTTCTCCTTGCGACCTTGTTGTAATCTCAGCTTCTCCAATACCGGGTAATGAAAAGACCGTCGGACGCGTCATCAACGACCTCATGAAGTCGGGCGCAGAAGTCGTCTACGAATCAATGTACGAGGTTCACGTTTCGGGGCACGCCTGCCAGGACGAGCTCAAGATGATGCTGTCACTCACGAAGCCTAAGTTTTTCATCCCAGTGCACGGCGAGTATAAACACTTGGTTAAGCATGCTCAGCTTGCGGTAAAAATGGGCGTTCCCGAAGAGAATGTTTTCATCACCGGTTTAGGGCAGCAGCTTGAAACCGACGGCAGCTCCATGAAAATCACAACGCAGGTCACAGCCGGAAAAGTGCTTGTCGACGGGCTCGGCGTCGGCGACGTGGGCACCGTGGTTCTGCGTGACAGGAAAAAACTTGCGCAGGACGGTCTGATTATAATTGTAGCCTCAATTGAACGCACAAGCGGACGGCTTATGTCGGGGCCCGACATAGTTTCGCGCGGCTTCGTGTACGTGCGTGAATCCGAGGAGCTCATCGACAAGGCGCGCGAGCTCATGGAAAAGGCGATTGTTGAATCCGCGGGCGGGCCAATCAGCGTGATGAAAAATAATATACGCGACGCAATGAGCGATTTCATGTTCCAAAAAACCAAGAGAAGTCCGATGATTCTGCCGATTATTATGGAGATATGACGAACAATTGACAATGTATAATTGACAATTGACAATTAAGGAGTGAACCTTTGAAAAACTTCTACCGCGACAGCGGGCTTATTATTGTCGTCTGCTGCTTAGTGTTAATCCTGTTCATTCTCACGGGGTATTTTTACCTTACCGAATCCGACTTGTTTTGGATGATTGCGCCTTTTGTCGTGCTCATTTCGGGTTTATGCCTCGGAAAGCTGGTTATGGTCACTCGCAAAACTTTTCAGTATTCCGCCTTTATTTCAGATGAAATTGATACGGCGGATAAAAAATCGCTATACAATCTGCCGGTTTGTGTCGCCATAATCGACTCTGCGTATAAATTTATCTGGTTTAATAAAAACTTTTTGAACAACTTCAAGAATGAAGCAATAGCCGGCAATTCTCTCGCTTCCTTTTCGGATATAAATGTAGAGAAGCTCCTTAAAAACGAACCGGCAAAAATTTTTTATAACGAAAAATATTTTAAAGTCAGCGCGATTGTTCCCTTAACGGAGAAAACCGAAAACGTTTATGTTATCTACTTTGAAGATATAACTGAAAGAGTTCTGCTCGAAATAGAAAAAAGGCTTTCTAAACCCGTTGTTATTCTTATTTCGATTGACAACTACAACGAGATGTTTGAGGGCGCGCTGGAAAGCGAGAAAGCGCACGTCACGGTAAAAATCGACCAGCTGCTTGAAGAATTCAGCGCCGGCACGACAGGCATCATGAAGAAAACCAACCGCGACCGTTGCTGGGCTGTAATCGAGCAGCGGCACGTCGACAAGCTGATTGAGGAAAAAGTAAAGCTTCTTGACAAAGCGCGCGAAATCGCGGTTAGGGACCGGATTAACGTTACGCTGTCCATCGGCATAGGCTCTACCGGAAACAGTATTTCCGAAAGCGAACAGCTGGCTCGGCAGGCGCTTGAAATGGCGCAGGGACGCGGCGGCGACCAGGCGGCGGTTAAGACCGCGGGCGGCTTCGAGTTTTACGGCGGCGTCTCAAAAGGCATCGAGCGGCAGAATAAAGTTAAGGCACGGATTATCGCAAACTCGCTTGCGGATTTAATAATGAACTCCGACAGTGTTTACATAATGGGGCATAAGTCCGGCGATTTGGACAGCGTGGGTTCGTCAATCGGGCTCGCCTGCTTGATTCGCAATCTCGGCAAGGACGCCTACATAGCGGTTGACAAGAGTTCAACATTATGCGCTGATTTAATCGACAGGTTCAAGGAACAACTGCTCATTACCCCGCAGAGAGCGCGGGAACAATTCACCGAAAACTCGCTTCTCATCATTACCGACACGCATATACCCAATATGCTTGAGGATATAGAGCTTTACCGCGCGGCCCAAAAAGTAGTTGTAATTGACCATCACAGAAAAATGGTTAATCACGTTGACAACGCACTTATTTTCTTTCATGAAACCTACGCTTCTTCAGCTTCGGAAATGGTTACGGAGCTGCTCCCCTACTACGGCGAGGCGGGCAAGCTCTCGGCGCAGCAATCGGAAGCGCTGCTCGCGGGAATCATGCTTGATACTAAAAATTTCACGGTTCGTACAGGTGTGCGTACATTTGAAGCTGCGGCGTTTTTGCGAAAGCTCGGCGCAGACACCGTCAGCGTGAAGTCACTTTTTGCGAACTCCTTCGATTCATACAAAAAGAAAATCGCTATCGTTTCGTCGGCGGGGATTTACAACAAATGTGCAATCGCATACAGCTCGGAACTTACCGATAACATACGCCTAATCGCGCCTCAGGCGGCGGACGAGATGCTCGGGATTTCCGGGGTCGCTGCTTCTTTCGTTGTGTTTCGCTCAAGGCAGGACGAAATTTCAATAAGCGCGCGCTCGCTCGGTGCTATGAACGTTCAGCTTGTGATGGAGCAGATTGGCGGCGGCGGACATCTGACGATGGCAGGCGCACAGTTCATAGATGCAAGTTTAAATGAGATTAAAGAGAGGTTAATTAAATCAATCGATAAGTATTTTGAATTAAATTCATGAAAGGAGTAAAAGTTTGAAAATAAAACAATTGAATCGGGAAAATGCTGTTTTCATGATTCATTTGTGAAGAAAGGACTTAGTGAAAATAAAAATGAAAGTAATTTTATTACAAGACGTTCAGGGTACCGGCAAACAAGGCGAAATCAAGGAAGTCAAAGACGGTTACGCACGTAACGCGTTGCTGCCGAAAGGTCTTGCGATTGAAGCTACGAAGGCAAACCTTGCAATGCTCGAGCAGAAGAAAGCATCAGCACAGCATAAAATCGACACAGCACGCGAAGCTGCCGAAACAATAGCGAAGCAGCTCTCCGGCAGAACGATTAACGTTACCGTCAAGGCGGGCGAGGAAGGCAGGCTGTACGGCTCCGTAACGACGAAAGACGTTGCTGCCGCGCTCGGTAAAGAAGGATTCGATATCGATAAGAAGAAGCTGATTGTCCCCGGGGACATAAAAAACTGCGGTACTTACGAAGCACAGGCTAAGCTTTACAGCGGCACAATCGCCAAGTTTACATTAAATGTAAAGAGGGATTAAATCATGAAAATAACAAGCAAAAAAGATGTAATCAAAAACGTATTGATTATTATTTTATCAGCAGCTGTCGCCGCCTTATTGATAATGCAGCTGCTCGGAGCTGACGACGACCCCTCATCAAGGGTAATTAACAGAGTTCAAATCGAGCGGAGATTTTTAATTGATTTTGATGATTTACCCTGGGGCAAAATGGGCACCAGCATTGATATTTTACAGTCATATATAAGCTTCACTCCCGAAATACGCCTGCGTAATGTCAACGGAATTGAATTTACTTTTCTGCTTAGGACACCTATTGAAGAATCATTGATTTCCCGTCAGGATGTTGAGTTTGAATTATCAAGAGAAGAGTATGATGAACTGTTCCAAAAGATTTCGGGAACAGTCATACACAAGACGAGATACCGTTTTAAGTATGATGAGGTTGATGTTCGTATTGATATTTTCTTTGGTGACTTGGACGGGCTCGTATTTGCCGAGGTTCTTTTTGACAGTGTTGAGGATGCTGAAGCTTTCAAGCCTTTTCCGTGGTTCGGTGAAGATGTTACCGAGGACCTGAGGTATAGAAACGCCATGCTCTCCAAAGACGGCTTGCCCGCTTAAAACTTCGCGTACAACTAAAAAGAATATAGTTAAAACTTTGAAATAACCGGCACCGAATCGGGGAAAATGAAGCTTTTCTTTCACAGTTAAGTAACAAAAGGACATGAGTAAAACTTGGAAATAACCGGCACTAAATCGGGGAAAACGAAGCTTTTCTTTCACAGTTAAGTAACAAAAGGACATAGGTAAAACTTTGAAATAACCGGCACTAAATCGGGGAAAATGTTGTTTTAAGTTCTCATCTGTGCGGAAAGGATTATAAAGAAAAAATGGCAGATTTAAATAACTCCACTCTCCCCTACAGCCTTGACGCGGAACAAGCCGTGCTGGGCTCGATTCTGCTTGATTCCAAATTAATCAATGACGTTACGAACAAGCTCGGTACACAGAGCTTTCACATCGGGCTCAACAGCGAGATTTTCGGCGTTATGATGCAGATGTTCATTTCGGGGCAGCCGATTGATATTATCACGGTCATGGAGAACTGCGTCCGAAAAAATATTTTCGACAGCCAGGCGGACGCAAAGCTATACCTCACAAAGCTCATGGAATCTGCAATCAGCCCGTCAAGTATTGAGAGCTATGCAACGATTATTGCCGAAAAATATATGGTAAGGCAGCTCATGTTCGCCTCCAACGAGATTTTCAACCTCGCCGGAGCCGGCACGGAAGAACCGCAAAGCCTGCTCGACTTCGCCGAAACCAAGATTTACAGCATACGAAGCGAAAAAGATATAGTCGGGCTGACCCCCATTAAACCTACGATTTTGGAGAAAGTAAAGGAGCTTTCTGAAATCGCTGACGACCCGCAGGCTTTTGAAAGCAGGTATATCGCCACTTCATTTGAATCGCTCGACAAGAAAATCTTCGGCTTCGCGCCCGCCGATTTAATCATCGTTGCAGGCAGGCCCGGTACCGGCAAGACTACGTTTGCCATTAACGTAGCCGTAAAGGTTGCGAAGAAATACCGCGGCAGAAAGGTCGCCGTGTTCAGCTTTGAGATGTCACGCCATCAGCTTGTGGAGCGAATCCTTGCTTCAGAAGCCCGCGTTACAACCGACCAGATGAGAAAAGGCGAGATTGACCGCAACGGCTGGAAAAACATCAGCGACGCGACCGATTTTCTCTCTTCGCTCGATATTTATATAGATGACACGCCGAACGTTTCTGTCGGCGAGATGAAAGCGAAGCTGCGCCGTCTAAAAGGTGTGAGCGTGGTGGTAATCGACTATTTGCAGCTCATGTCACTGAACCGCCGCGATATGAACAGGAACGCTGAAATCTCAGAAATCACAAGAAACCTCAAAATCATGGCGAAGGAGCTCGGAATCACTGTAATCCTTGCTTCCCAACTCTCGCGCGAATCGGCGAAACGGCAGGACAAGCGCCCCACGCTCGTTGACCTGCGCGATTCCGGCGCGATTGAACAGGACGCGGACATCGTGCTCATGCTGCACAGGGAGAGTATGTTCAACCCCGAAACCGAGTTCCCTAACAGGTGCGAATGTATAATCGAAAAAAACCGCCGCGGTGAAACCGGCAAATTCGATTTAAACTTTGAGGGAGAATACTACAGCTTTACGTCAGCGGAGTTTATTCATGTTAACGAATATTAGGAACGTTATAGATAAATATGATATGCTTGGGAAAACCGCGCAGAATAATACGGGCAGCTTTCAACCGATTATTGTTGCGCTTTCGGGCGGCGCGGACAGCGTCTGCCTGCTTCACGTACTGCTCGAGATGAATATTCCTGTTGAAGCCTGCCATGTCAACCATAAGCTGCGCGGCGAGTCAAGCGATAGTGACGAGAGTTTTGTGCGTGCATTATGTGAACGGCTCGGCGTAAATCTCCATGTGCATAAAATTGACGTAAAATCGCTTAAAAAGAAACATCAAAGCCTTGAGGAATGTGCGCGCGAAGCACGGTATGCATATTTTAATGAGATAGGAACAAATTCAATTACAGCAACCGCACATACCGCAGGTGATAACACCGAAACGGTTCTTCTGAACTTAATCCGCGGCACGGGACTGCGCGGACTATGCGGGATTCCGCCTGTGCGCGGAAATATGAAAGCCTCAAGCCATGACAGGCTCGCAAGCTCGCCGTCGGATGAGAAGACCTCTGCGATTATTATCCGCCCTCTGATTGAAACCACAAGAGAAGAGGTACTGGCTTATCTTGCTGAAAAAGGCGCTGACTATATTTCGGACGAGAGTAACTTTTCCGATGAATTCACCCGTAACAATCTGCGGTTAAATATAATCCCGCTGCTTGAAAAAATCAATCCGTCGCTCACCGCAGCTGTCACAAGAATGTGCAATAGCTTGCGTTTTGACGAGGAGTATCTGCATGGAATTGCGGTTAACAGCGATTCTTTTAAAGTTGATTTTCTTATAAAACAACCGCCGGCAATTAAAAACCGTATAATTTCCCTGCTCCTGTCCAAAAATAATATATCACCCACTAATCTCCGCATTAACGGAATCGCTTCCCTGCTCGAAAGCGGCGGCGCGAAGTCCGCTTTAAAAAAAATCAACCTTTCTAAAGATAAATTCGCTGTAGTAAAGGATAATTCGCTGAACATACAGATAATTCCGCAGAATTACAGAAAAAACTGATTGATTTTTTATATTTTTTATGTTATACTTATTTAATTAGGGAGAAAATTTGCAATGAACCATGACATTGAGCGCATTTTATACAGCGAGGTGCAAATCGCCGAAGCCGTAAAGAAGCTCGGAGAGCAAATTACCCGCGATTACACAGGAAAAACGCCCGTACTGCTCTGTATTTTAAAAGGCTCTTCGGTTTTCCATGCCGATTTAATGAGGGCAATTGACCTGCCTGTTGAAGCCGACTTTTTAATCGCCAAATCCTACGGAATGAGCTCGCAGAGCTCCGGCAAGCTCAAAATCCTCAAAGAGCCCGAGATTGACATAAAAAACCGCGATATAATAATAGTCGAAGACATTTTAGATACGGCGGTGACGCTGTCCGCGCTCTTACATACCCTTTCCCTGCGGGAACCCGCGTCGCTTAAAACCGCTGTCTTTTTGGATAAGAACCTGGGAATTAAAAAGCCCGTTAGTGCTGATTATAAGTGCTTCGACGCGGAAAACGAGTTTCTTGTGGGATACGGGCTTGACTATGCCGAAAGGTACAGGAATCTGCCATATGTGGGCGTCCTGAGAAGAGAAATATATAATTAGCATAGATAAAACTTGACAATAAGAAGCCTTTTTAGCGGATAACAAATAATAATATTTGTCGCTGCTTTAAAGGGATGGGGGGAAAATGCAGTCTAAACACAAAGGAACGTTAATATACGTTGCTATAATCATCGCTTTAATAATCGGTCTTGTTTCAATGCTGAACCTTATTGGCAGCGGCGTAAGACCCGAAAACTATTCAACCGTAATCACGCACTTCGATAATTTTAACGTGTCGGCATACGAGCTTGACCTCGGCTCAGGCATGCTAAAGTATAACCTGCGCACCGACCCGAGCCAGCAGCCAATCGACGGTAATTATACCCACCATTACTCCGTTCCTCACGTGGGTATGTTTCTTAACGAAACTGCCGAATACAGAAAAGAATATAACGACAGATACAACACCGCGCTTGTTCAGAATTTCATCAGGCCCAGTGATAACACATTTTTGACTAACTTCCTGCCGTATCTGCTGTTAATAGCACTTATGGTCGGCTTCACCTATATAATAATGCGCCAGACTACAGGCGGCGGCAAGATGTCGTCGTTCTCAAGGGCGAATACCCGCCAAAAGCCTGCCGGCGGCAAGAAAATCATGTTCACTGATGTTGCGGGCGCGGACGAAGAAAAAGAAGAACTCGCGGAAATCGTCGACTTCCTTAAAAACCCTGCCAAATACCAGGAAATAGGCGCCAGAGTCCCTAAGGGCGTGCTGCTCGTCGGGCCTCCGGGAACGGGGAAAACCCTGCTTGCAAAAGCTGTTTCCGGCGAAGCAGGCGTACCGTTCTTCTCTATAAGCGGCTCTGACTTTGTTGAAATGTTCGTGGGTGTGGGCGCTTCGCGCGTCCGCGACCTGTTCGACCAGGCGAAAAAGCACACACCTTCAATTATATTCATAGATGAAATCGACGCCGTAGGGCGTCACAGAGGCGCGGGCCTCGGCGGCGGTCATGACGAACGCGAGCAGACGCTCAACCAGCTTCTTGTCGAAATGGACGGCTTCGCCGAGAACGAGGGCATTATCATCATTGCCGCAACCAACAGGCGCGATATTTTAGACCCCGCCCTGCTCCGCCCGGGACGCTTCGACAGGCAGGTGGTTGTAAATTATCCCGATATTAAAGGCAGGGAGGAAATCCTTGTCGTTCACACGCGAAATAAAAACTTAGCTCCCGATGTCGTTCTCGGAACGATTGCAAAGTCCACCGCGGGCTTTACGGGCGCGGACCTGGAAAACTTAGTGAACGAGGCGGCGCTGCTCGCTGCACGGCACAACAGAAAATCCATAACCGAAAAGGATATAGGCGAGGCGACGATTAAGGTCGTGGCGGGACCCGAAAAGAAATCGCGCGTCGTCACCGACAAGGAGAAAAAGCTCACCGCCTATCACGAGGCAGGACACGCAATCTGCGTATACAACTGCGAAACACAGGACAAGGTTCACATGGTTTCGATTATTCCGCGCGGAATGGCGGGCGGCTTCACTATGTCACTGCCCGAGCACGACAAGAGCTACAAGAGCAAGACCGAGTTCGAGGAGGAGATTATTGTTCTTCTCGGCGGGCGCGTCGCAGAAAAGCTGATTTTGAACGAAATTTCGACCGGCGCGTCGAGCGACATCGTCCGCGCTTCTCAAATCGCGCGTAACATGGTAACGCGCTACGGCTTCTCCGAAAAGCTCGGCCCCATCGTTTACGGGCACGAAAACCCCGAGGTATTCCTCGGACGCGACTATTCGCAGGGGCGCAACTACTCCGAAAACGTCGCGGCTGAAATAGACGCGGAAATCCGCGCAATCGTCGAGTTCGGCTACGAGAAAGCCAAGGACATTCTCACCGCCAGCATGGCGCAGCTTCATGTCGTCGCGAATTATCTTCTTGAAAAGGAAAAGGTGGACGGCGAGGACTTCGTGAAGCTGATGAAAGGCGAGCTTGATTTGATTGCCGACAAGGACTTAAAGGAAGAGGCGAAAGCCGCGCTCGAAGAGCCGCCGGCAGAAGACCTTCCTCCTGTTGATACGCTTGAAATCACGGAAGAGCCGGACAAAAACGAATGACAGAATTCAAAAATATAATTATAATCACAGGGCACTACGGCTCGGGAAAGACGAACATCGCCGCGAACTTAGCATTAAAGCTCGCCGAACAGGATTCCGTGTCAATCGTCGACCTCGACATTGTCAACGCTTACTTTAGGACGGCGGATTTCCAAAATCCCGCTAATGCGGCGGGGCAGGTTTTTTCCGGAAAGAACATCAAAATTATCGCCTCAAAGTATGCAAACTCAAGCCTTGACGTTCCCGCGCTCGGCTTCGACATCGCGGGCGCCGTCAAAAGCAGCGGCTATACAATCATAGACGTCGGCGGCGACGACGAGGGCGCGCGGGCGCTCGGAAGATACCGCGATTTTCTGCTCGGGCAGGACTACGACATGCTCTATGTCGTGAACAAATCCCGCCTACACACGCAGACGCCCGAAGAGGCGCTTGAGCTGCTGCGCGCGATTGAATCCGTTTCGGGCTTGAAATGCACGGGAATTATAAACAACACGCATTTATGTGAAGAAACAACGCCGGAGCTTATCGAAGCTTCCCTGCCCTACGCAAAAGAAATCGCGGAAAAGGCGGGCGTGCCGCTGCTGTTTTCGGTCGGGCTCGACTTCCCTGTCCGAATACTGGTGAAAAAGGTTTGGGAGTAGTCAGCCCTGCATGACCTCAAGCATCAGCAGTATGCTTGCGCGGAAGCCCTGCCTGAAGCTTTCGTATGTGAGGAGCTGGGTTTCCTCGGTTCTCGCGTCCTCATACTTGTTGAATTCAACCAGGTCTTCGCCCTGCAGAATATTTTGCAGTTTTGTTTGCAGCTTCTTTGTAAGATGCTCTATTTCCTCATTAGATTTAATGTCTTTTGCATAAGTGTTGAAAAATCGTTGAAGCATATGTTTGTTCATGGTTTTGATTCCTTTCTTGACGATATAATTGTGGGTGCAATTATATTATACACGCTATTTGCGTGGGTGTCAAGGGTTTTTAAAAATATTTTTAGGAGTTACATAAATGACGGGGTTTAATACAAAAATTAAAAACATTCGCATACAAAAAAAATTAACTCAAAAGCAATTAGCTGAATTAATTGGTATTGCTGAACGTCATTATCAGAATTATGAATACGGCACAAGAGAGCCAAATTTAGCGACTTTCAAAAGAATAGCGGAAACGATTAATGTTTCGGCTGATTATCTATTAGGCTTAAAAGAAAAATAAAATTATAAAAGAGAGAAAAATGAAAATCAGAACGTTAATCATTACAGCCCTGACAATAACAATACTTACCGCCTGTTCCGAAAATATTGGCGCTCCCGAGCCTGCCGCCGAACAACAGGAAGACCCGCCTGAAGCGGACGGCACGCTTACAGCGGAAACGGACAACCCTCCCGAATTTACGGGTACACTTATTGAAACCGACGATTACTGGATTATGCTGCCTGAAGCTTGGGAATATGAAACCGCGACCCGCGAGGAAATAACGGCAAACCATGAGGAAGTGCTGAGCGCAATAGCCGAGGCCAGAACCCCGCCCGACACAATCGCGGGGGAGCTCCGCGCTTATTACGGGACTGCTGCCGAGGCGCAGTTTGTCATTGACAAGGAATTTATTCCCGACCTGCTCGACTTCCCCGAGAACATCTCCAATGAGGAAATTCTCAGCATAGCGGCGGACAACATGATAAGCGAGCATAACACACCTATCTATGAGAAAGAGCTCTGTCTTATTGACGGCAGGGATACGTTGAAAATCACAAATTTGCTTACCGATATGAACTATATTTTTTATATGATAATCAACGATGAAGACGCCTATCTTGTGCGCAGCGGCGCCTATAAGGATTTCGACCTCGCAATCATCGAAGAGGCGATTGAGTCAATTAGGTTTAAATAAAAATAAAATAAAGGAGAAAAGAAATGGAAAAGTTCAAAATCGAGTTTGACCGCTGCAAGGGCTGCGGACTGTGCACCACAGCCTGTCCGAAGAACATCGTGGTCATGCAAAGCGAGAAGCTAAACAAGGAGGGGTTCAGCACGGCTGTCTGCACAGACCTTGAAGCCTGTACTGCTTGCGCGCTGTGCGCAGTGATGTGCCCCGACTGTGCTATTACGATTACCAAGGCGTAAAGCCTTACTTTAATTAAACTTAAAACTTAATAACTATACCTCCTTTTCGGGGAAAACGTTGTTTAAAAGCACTGATGTGCAGAAAGGACTTACTAAAATATGAACAAAGTTTTAATGAAAGGCAACGAGGCATGCGCCGAGGCGGCAATCCGCGCAGGCTGCAAGAGCTACTTTGGCTATCCCATCACGCCGCAAAATGAAATCACAGCTTATATGTCTAAAGCATTACCGAAAATCGACGGCGGCGTTTTTGTGCAGGCTGAATCGGAAATCGGCGCAATACATATGGTTTACGGCTGCGCGGGCAGCGGCGTGCGCTGCATGACGAGCTCCTCCTCGCCCGGTATATCGCTCAAATCCGAGGGCATTTCGTACCTCGCAGGCGCTGACCTGCCGTGCGTAATCGTAAATGTCCAGCGCGGAGGCCCCGGCCTCGGCACAATCCAGCCGTCGCAAGCGGATTATTTCCAGGCGACAAAGGCAATCGGGCACGGTGACTTGAAAATACCCACACTCGCGCCGAACTCAGTGCAGGAGATGGTCGATATGACCGTAAAGGCGTTTGAAATCGCCGAAAAATACCGCACTCCTGTTATAATCCTTGCCGACGGTTTGCTCGGGCAGATGATGGAGCCCGTGAGCTTCGGCGAAATTGAGAACAATGCCGCTCAGTATCCTTACGGCGCATACGGTCATGGCAATAAGCGCGAAAGAAACATAATCAATTCGCTCTATTTAGACCCGCTGAAGTTAGAGGAAAAAATAAACGAGCGCTTTGAGCGCTATGCAAAAATCGCGGAAACAGAAGCCGCCGCCGAATATGACAAGGACGCGACGATTGTAGTAGCGGCATACGGCTCGACAGCGAGGGTCGCAAGAAGCGCGGTAGATAAGGCGCGCGCCGAGGGCATAAACGCAGGTCTCTTCCGCCCGCAGACGCTCTGGCCCTTCCCCGTGAAGCAGCTCAAAGAAGCCACCGGGAACGCAAAGGCCGTGCTTGTTTCCGAGATGTCGATGGGGCAGATGGTCGACGACGTTAAGATGGCGCTTGAGTTTAAGCTGCCCGTAGAATTCTACGGACGTCAAGGCGGCTTCGTGCCTAATCCCGATGAAATCCTTAAGAAAATCAAAGAAATTTCAAATAACTGATAAAACTTAATAAATATAGGAGGTTTAAATATGCCAAGCTTTAAAAGACCAAACGCTTTAATAGATATGCCGACCCACTACTGCCCCGGCTGCACTCATGGGATTATCCACCGCCTTGTCGCGGAGGTTATTGACGAGATGGGAATCGAGGGCGACACCGTCGGGATTTGCCCCGTAGGCTGCTCGGTTCTTGAATATGTTTATTTTTCCTGCGATATGATGCAGGCCTCGCACGGGCGCTCGCCCGCAGTCGCGACAGGCATCAAGCGTGCTAACCCCGATAAGTTCGTCTTTACATACCAAGGTGACGGGGACCTCGCCGCAATCGGCACGGCTGAAACTGTTCATGCGGCGGCAAGAGGTGAAAATATCACCGTTATATTTGTTAACAATGCAATCTACGGCATGACAGGCGGGCAAATGGCGCCCACAACCCTCCCCGGTCAGTTCACGCAGACCACGCCTTACGGCAGAGATACCGTAAGGGAGGGTCACCCGATTAGAGTAAGCGAAATGCTCAGTACGCTTGATGGCGTGGCTTACGCGGAGCGCACTATGACCGTAGACCCGAAGAGCATTGCCAATACAAAAAAGGCAATCAGAAAAGCCTTTGAAATTCAAAAAGCGAAAAAGGGATTTTCCATCGTTGAGGTTCTCTCCACCTGCCCTACCAACTGGGGACTCACGCCGCTAAAGGCACTCGACTGGTTAAAAGAAAATATGCTCCCTCACTACCCGCTCGGAGTATACGCGGACAAAGGAGGGAACGAATAATGAACAAGACTTATGAAATTTTAACCGCCGGCTTCGGCGGACAAGGCGTACTCTTCGGAGCGAAGCTGCTCGCCGAAATAGGCTTGCTTGATGGCAAGGAAGTGACATGGTTCCCCGCTTACGGGCCCGCTATGCGCGGCGGTACCTGCAACTGCTCGGTTGTAATCAGCGATAGTCCTATAGGCTCGCCGGTGGTTTCACATCCGAATCTGCTGCTCGCAATGAACGGCCCCAGTTACGATAAGTTTATCGGTATTGTTGCAAGCGGCGGCAAGGCGTTTGTAGACTCGACGCTTGCAGATACCTCGGCGTCAAGCGCGAAGCCCGCTGACGGCGTGCAGGTTTTCAACATTCCCGCTACCAAGCTCGCCCTTGATAACGACATTGTAGGCATGGCGAATATCATCATGCTCGGCAAGCTTATTAAAGAAACCGGCTTCGCAAGTGCCGAAACCGTAGAAAAGGCAATGAAGCTCGTAACCGAGGGCAAGGAGCATTTATACGACCTTAACATGAAGGCTCTTAAAATCGGGGCAGAGTATTAAACAGGGGTATAAAACTACGGTAATCAGGTAATTCTAATTCCGAAAGCGGAGTTTCCGCATTAAGGATGGTGAATTATTCTGACTACCGTATTTTTAATCGGAGAGCGCGAAGACATAGGGCTTGAAAGCCTTATTAAAAGCAATCTTTCCGGCACCTACAGCGTTACTTATATCAAAGACGGCGCAGTTATGCGCCTTGGAAAAGGTTATGATATACTTGTGCTTGACACCCCGCACCTGCAACTTGCAGAGCTTAATGAATGCATTGTGGTTATGAAAGACTTCGGCGAGGTTCCGGTCACGCGGCTCCCGGAAAAAAGCATAGTGATTGCCAATTCCGAGAACACGGGGCAGCTTGAGCGGCTTGAATCAATGGGGCAGCGGGTAATCTCCTGCGGCAAAAATAACCGCGACACACTTTCTTACACAAGCCTCACCTATGATGGGATTATGATTTCGCTCAACAGGGAAATTACGGCGTTTTCGGGCAAAAAGATTCAGCCGCTTGAGATTCCCATAAAATTTAACACCGCTCCCGATAATGTCTATGACATCATCGCTTATACGGCGTTAAGGCTTGTTCTTGACGATTATGATTCGGAAATAGGGCTGCTGTATTAACTTTTTCAATAAACCTTTTTAACAAATGCGGCATGAAAACATCGTTTCCCCGATGGGCAGTCTTTTATATTAACTTTCATCCACCGGCAGTTCATCAGCCGATATGCTTATGTTTTCTTTCATTTTGCCGAGAAGAATTATTAGTTGCTCCTTTTCTTCCGCACTTAAATTGAGATGAAAGGCTTTTTCAATTTTCGTTTTTGAACTGCGGATTTTTTTATCTGTTTCTCTTCCCTTTTCGGTTATGTAAACGCGTGTCGCCCTTGCATCGTCTTTATCGGTTTCGCGGCGAACCAAGCCGGCAGTTTCCATATTGCGCAGAGTTGTGCTGATTGTGGGCGCCTTAAGCTTTGTAACTTTTACGAGGTCAAGCTGGGTTACGCCGTCTTTTCGGGACAGCGAATGAAGAATCTGCTTGTATGACGTTCTCGCGCCATTCCTGAGCATCTCAACCCGCATCTGCGCATCAAACAGCTTCGCAATATCAACCGCGAGCGATACCGGTGTGTTTTTTGATTTTTTTATTGATTTCACCATTAAAAGCCCTCCTTCTATTCTTACTATAGTCGTTTAATTTAAAAAGCATGAAATGCTTTTTAAATTCGATGCGCTTTGCGCATCGGTCGGCTCTGCCGTCAAACGACATATGAAACCGTAACTTCCGCGCCTGTGGCGCGGTATTCGCCCAACGGCGAATGTATGAAACAGCTTTGCTGTTTCTTAAGTTAAACGATTATAATCAGTTCTTACTTCTAATAATATACTTTTTTTTGGTAATTGTCAATAGAAAATTTAAAATATTTATCGAAACTGAAACTATTCTGTAACTTTTTCTGAAACAACAACCAAATTGGAGGCGAATATGAGTAATTTTAAGCAAATAAGTCACAAAATAGCCTACAGTGGAATCATCTGCGCCTTAGCGGTTATGATTATGCTCGTTTCGCTCATACCGGGATTTACATATGCCGTTCCGGCGGTCGCGGGCATATTGATTTGGTCGATTTGCTTTTTTATTAACTACAAGTGGGCTTTGCTTTCATACGCGGCGAGTTGCCTGCTGCTTTTAATTCTGCTCTCCCATTCGCTGGAAGCGAACATAGTCTACATAGCGTTCTTCGGTTACTACCCGGTTATAAGGGACAAGCTTATCGCCGTGAAGCCTGTTGTTCTGCGGCTGACTGTGAAGCTTGCGGTTTTCAACGCCGCCTGCGTCGCCGCCTTTCAGGTAATTACGCTGTTCATAGCAGTTGAGCAGGTGCTTGAGGGAATGGAGCGTTTCGGCGATTTGGCGGTTTACGTCTTCTGGGGTTTCGCGAACTTTGCGTTTTTATGCTATGAATTCTGCCTCAGCCAGCTTGAATTCGTGATTGAAAAGTGGATAAAACCGAAGTTCTTAAAACGCATAAAATAGGGGCGGGTATTAATCCGCCCCTATTTTATATAACCAACGGTTCAATTCTGTTGATATCGAACGGCGTTTTCTGATACACACAGAAGTTAAGCCAGTTCGAGTACATCAGGCTGGCGTGACCGCGCCATGTGTTTGTAATTGCATTTTTGGGAGTGTTCTTATCAAAGTAATTATGCGGGATATTAGGTTCCAAATTTTTGTCCTTATCGCGCTCGTATTCTTTGGCAAGGGTATCGGTATCATATTCCGCATGACCCGTTATGAAGAATTGCCGCCCTGTCTTATCTGCGATAATATGGTCGCCTGATTTTTTTGTTTTCCATCTTCCTGATGTTCTTGAAGTTGCAAGAACATCAAGATTTTCATTTTTGTCAACATCTTCGGAAATAATTTCGGTATAACGCGACTGCGGAACATAAAAGTAATCAGAAAACCCTTTCAATAGCGGATGATTCTGGTGTTTTTTCACTACAACTTGTGAATAAATACCCGATAATTTTGTTTCTAAGTTCTGCTTATTTATTCTGTAATGATAATAAAGCCCCGCCTGTGCGCCCCAGCAAATATACATGGTTGAGAAGACGTTTGTTTTGCTCCACTCCATAATGCTGCATAATTCTTCCCAGTATGTAACTTCTTCAAACGGCAGCTTCTCCACAGGTGCACCCGTAATTACTAAAGCGTCAAATTTTCTGTTTTTTATTTTATTAAATGTCGTATAAAAAGTCTCCATATGTTCTAAAGCGGTGTTTTTAGAGATATGGGTGGCTGTTTTTATTAACGTTACATTGACTTGAATCGGCGTGTTCGATAATAACCGCAGGAGCTGGGTTTCTGTTTCTATTTTAGTCGGCATGAGGTTTACAATTGCCACCTCAAGCGGGCGGATGTCCTGCTTTTGCGCGAGCTCCTCGCACATAACGAAGACGTTCTCGCCCGAAAGCGTTTGAAAAGCAGGGAGAGTTCGGGGGATATTAATGGGCATTTTTTATACTCCTTTATATTTGCTGTTTAATTTAAAGTACATAATTGTGTAGGTCGTCTGCGCTATAATGGGGTAAGCGAACGCAAATCCAAGCATTGTTATTAAATCGCCGAAACCGCCGCCACCCGCGAACCGCGAGAAAATCGGAAATATGCTCGTAATTATAATGCACAGAAAAAATGAGATTACCAAAAATAATAAACCCCGCCAATAATTCCGTTTAGCTTTCCTTACTTGAACGGCAAACATTATTCCGGTTATGGCAGACGGCAGAAGAACTGCCGCATAATAAATCATTCCGCCAAGCAAAACAAGCAAAACAATGCTAACCGCCCAAACAAACATATATGCGATTACTGCAATCGCCCCTTGCTTAAATGTTAACAAAGACACAATACAAGACTCCATAAATTTTTAAAACTTGTATTCAATATATGTGCGTTGAGCGTTATTGAATACATGTTCTTATTATGTTTTAACAATTATAGCATAGATTAAATTATTTTTCAATAGTATATATTATCAAAAGCGGAGGACAGACTATTGAAAAATAAAAGCATGATTGAAAACGCCGCGATTCTCTTTATCGCAATGGCGGTAACGAAGGCGGTCGGCGCTCTGCTTAAAATCCCGCTCGGCAACATCCTCGGCGGCCTCGGTATGAGCTATTTCTCCTCGGCGTACAGCGTTTTCGGGCCTGTCTTCGCTCTGACCGCAGCTGCAATCCCGACGGTTCTGACCAAAATCGTTGCGCAGAACGCCGCTGCCGGGAAGTTCAAGAACGTGCGCAAAATAAGGAAAGTTGCGCTTCGCGCCGCTGCGCTGCTCGGCTTCGGCGGGACAGTGTTAATCTTAGTTATTACCGTGCCTTTCGCGCGCCTCGTCGCCGACGCCCCGAAAAGCATACCCTCCATGCTGATTATCGCGCCGTCTGTTTTCTTCTGCTGTATCACCTCGGTGTACCGCGGGTATTACGAAGGGCTCCGCAACACGCTCCCGACTGCGATTTCGCAGGTAATCGAAGCTGTTGTAAAGTCCGCGCTCGGCGTCACGCTTTCACTCATCGTCCTGCGCTTTACCGGCTCGCTGTCCCTTGCGGCGGCGGCGGCTGTGCTCGGCATTACACTCAGCGAGGTTTTCGGCTTGCTGTTCCTGGTTCTGCGCGGTTTTACGAGCGACGGCATTTCTAAGGAGGAGCTCGACTTCAGCCCCGAGCCCGAGAACGGCATAAAACTGCTCGTGAAGTTCCTGCGGGAAGCCTTTCCGATTACGCTCGGCGCGCTGGCGGTTAACTTAAACTCTCTGATTGACCTGCTGACAATTACAAACTGCATAAACTATGCGATTACGCAGAACCGTGCATTTTTTCTTGCTCGTTTTACATATGGATTGCAGGGAGGAATCCCGCTCGAGGACCTCGGAAACTTCATCTACGGCAGCTACACGGGGATTGTGGCTTCTATTTTCACGCTCGTTCCCGCGATGACGGGTATGCTGAGCAAAAGCGCGCTTCCCGCCGTTACGGCGGCGTGGGAAAAGCAGAATAAAAACCTGCTCGGCCGAAACTTAAAGCTTCTTTTTAAAAGCACATTCATGGTCGGGCTGCCTCTCTGCCTCGGAATGGCGGCGTTCTCCGAGCCTGTACTCAATTTGCTTTACAGTGCGAAGCCCGTCGAAGCCTATATTTGCACCCGCCCGCTTATAATTCTCAGCCTGGGCGGAATTACGCTGTCTTTGACCGGTACGCTGTTCAGTATTTTTCTCGCAATCGGGCGCTCCGACCTGCCGGTGAAGCTGATGCTCACTGGCGCTGTTGTAAAACTATGTATGAACCTCTGGCTGCTGCGAGTTCCTCATCTCAATATTAGCGGCGCTGCGATTGCAACCATTAGCTGTTATGCGGTGATTTGCGTTTTAGGATTCGTCTGCCTTGCGCGGATTATCAAGATAAAACTCCGGCTGCCCATATTCTTTATTAAAGCGCTTGCAAACTCCGCGTTCTGCGCAGGCGCCGCGCTTCTTGCGTTTAACCTTGTCTTTAACGATTTCGGCAGAATAATACAGCTCGTGCTTTCAATCGGAACTGGCGCGGCTGTCTATGTTGCTGCGACTTTTATTTCCGACAAGGACGTCTTCATTCGTCTGCGCAATAGTTTTTCCTGTTAATATCAACAATATCGGAAAAGTCGTCGTCAAACATCTCCATTAGCTCGTGGGTACCGTTCTGGATTTTATACTCCATTTCCTCCCGGTATAAAGGTATAAGCTGATAAAAGTGCACCGGCTCCTCCGCGTTTATATCAACTTTAAACATACCGATTCCGAATACATACGGCATCTCGACCAATACACAGCACAGGTCGGTATTCTCGGCAAACGGGCTTCCGCACGGCACGGTATGCCCCCAGCCGAGCCATACTTTATGGATAATCGGCATACGCGCAAGGATTCTCAGCCAGCGCAGCGGCCAGTAAAGGTTTTCATCAGGCTCAATCTCTTCCGTTGTCTTATTGAAATCCTCCGGGAACTCCCAGTTTTCGGGAAGCCTGATTATGTACTCAGCGCGCTTTGAATTGATGGGATGCTCATAATCTTCGGGAATGTCCATCCGAAACGCACCTGCGCCGCTTGTCACCAGCGTATAACCCGCATATCTCTCGCAGGGGGCAATAAGGTGAATATCAACTTTAATATCGGGTATATGCTCCTCTCGAAAAACGGCTACGCTCTTACCCAAATACTTTTCAATATGGTCTTTTAACTTTTCTTCCTGTTCCTTTGTGTAAAGGCACGGGAACTTTTGTTCTATTTTCATTATAGTCCTTTCATAATTAAATTCAGAATGAAAACAATATTTTCCCCGATTCAGTTTTATTTATTGTTAGGTTTAATTCCTGTTTCATTATAATCATTTAACAATTAAATGCGAAATGAAAACAACATTTTCCCCGATTCAGTTTTATTTATTGTCAAGTTTAATTCTCGTTTACTTTATATTAAAATTTAACTCTCCCGCTGTCTTTTTTCCGCTCGCCGCCCCCGCAAACATCATGACGCTTTTGTAAAGCTCGCTTTTTTCAAAGCCCGCTCTGCCGCTTGCGAGCTCATAGTAATATTTTTCGAGCAGCCTGTAAAACGAAAGCCGCCGCGCGGTTTTAACCGCACTCTCGAAATCTTTGTCGTCGCTTAAAATCAGCCTTGAGAAAGAGCGCCCGATGTCGCCCGATGCGAGATACAGCGTATAGTTTTTCTTGACCTGACCTGTTATATTCAACGTTATTTCGGGCAGCGGCATATTTTTGAGCGTCTGTGCCATTATTGCTGTGCGCGCCTTGATTTCCGCGCGGTTTTCACTAAAAACAAGCCCGAACACCTCCTGCCCCGCGAGGCGCTTCTTCTCGTCTGCTTCGCGGCTCGGCTGAAGCGTAAAAATGCCATCAACCGAATAAAGGTCGGCGAGATTCAAGCCATGGAACGTCATCGCATAAAGCGAGATGAAACCCATTCTTTCCCGCATATCAGAAAGGTCGATAATTTTTGTGTACCTTTCCTGCTCATAAATCCCGATTACGTTTTCCTTGTAAAGTGTCAAACCCTTCGCAGTCAGGCTGTGATGAAACATCTCGCTGTTGATGTGAATTATAAAATCGAAGTCGCGCTTAGCCGACGCGAGCAGCCCGCGAACCGCTTCCCTGTTGATTTCACTAAGGTATCCCGTTATTTTCTCGAGATGCGTGCCGCTTACGGGCGAAGCTTTCTGTTTTTTTTGAAAGCGTTTGCTGAGCCGAGGGCAGGTTGTTTCAAAAACTACCTGCTCCGGCGGCGAAAACTCAAAACAGCCGTCATTCATGAACAGCCGACTGAAATAAACCCGCCTGCCTTTTAGAATCAGCTTCAACAGCATAAGCCTGCGTGCGTCTTCTTCGGTTCCGCTGAACCCCTTTTTTGTTTTCACCTTAAATGAGGACAGCGGTTTTGCTTCTATTAAAATAAGCTCGTGCTTATTAATCCCGAATTTCTGCGTCAATTCGCGGGTTTCAGGCTCGATTATTCTCTCTTCAATAACCTCTGCGTATGAAAGGCTTTCCTTTTGGAGCAGCGGGTCGTCTTTCAAAAATATATTCATGTTCGTATTTTCATTAAGTCCTTTCTTCATCAAAGAGAAATGAAAACATCATTTTACCGATTCACGAGTATTTTGATTTAAATTTATTATAACACATATTTGCATTTATAGCAAATATGTGTTATACTTAATAAAATAATTTAGGAGTATGTGGAAAATGAGGGATATTAAGGCTTATAAAGAGAAAATGCTCGCAGAGCTTCGTGAAAAAATCGGCAGCAAAAGAGTTTTGCTTGCGCTTTCAGGCGGCGTTGACTGTTCCGTGTGCGCCGCACTGCTGTCAAAGGCAATCGGCAAGCAGTTAACCTGCGTTTACGTAGACCACGGACTTATGCGTAAAAATGAAACCTCAGAGGTTGAGGCGGCTTTCGCCGACTGGGAGCTGGATTTAATCACGGTGAACGCCGAGGAAAGATTTCTTTCAAGATTATCCGGAGTCACCGACCCCGAGCAAAAACGTAAAATTATCGGCGAGGAGTTTATCCGCGTGTTTGAGGAGGAGTCGAAAAAGCTCGGCACGATTGACTTTCTGGCGCAGGGGACGATTCTTTCCGACGTAATCGAAAGCGGTAAGGACGGGAAAGACATCGTTAAATCACACCATAACGTCGGCGGCTTGCCCGAGTATATCAGCTTCCGCGAAATAATTGAGCCTGTCCGGGAATTATATAAATATGAGGTTCGGGAGCTCGGCGCGGCTTTAGGCCTAAAAGACTATATCGTGAACCGCAAGACCTTCCCGGGCCCGGGGCTTGCGATTCGCATTATCGGCGAAATAACAAAGGAAAAGCTCAATATCCTAAGAGACGCAGATTATATTTTCCGCGAGGAGCTTGAAAAGCTTGAAATAAACCGCGAAATCAGTATGTGCTTTGCAATCCTTACCGACTTGAAAGCGGTCGGGGTTCTGGACGGCAGGCGGACCTACGGGTATGTTGCAGCGCTCCGTGCAGTCACAACAAAAGATTATATGAACGCAGAAATCGCGCAAATTCCTTATGACGTTTTGGAAAAGGTTTCGGGCAGAATAATAAGCGAAGTGGACGGAATCAGCCGCGTGGTTTACGACATAACAAGCAAGCCGCCAAAGACGATTGAGTGGGAATAATTAAGTTTAAAACAAAAGCTGCTTAACCGGGAAAATAACGTTTTCATATCCCTTTAATGAAGAAAGGACATAATGAAAATATGGAAAGTAAATTCTCAATAACCATCACCGCTTTTCCCGATAAAACTGCCGCAAAAGCTGCTGCAAAGCTGCTTGTTGAACAGCGGCTTGCAGCCTGCGTACAAATCATGACAGTTGAAAGCATTTATGCCTGGGATGGCAAAGTCTGCGACGGGAACGAGGTGTTACTATTTGTGAAGTCAAAAGCTTCGTTGTTTGAAGAGATTTCTGCACTTATTAAAAATAATCACAGTTATAATATTCCCGAGATAGTGCAAATCCCGCTCACTGACGGACTGCCGGAATATCTGAAATGGATTGAGGGTTATGTAAAATGAAAAAGCTTTTGCTCGTCATTGATATGCAGGTTGACTTCATCACCGGCTCGCTCGGCTCGCCTCAGGCGCAGAAAATCGTGCCCGCCGTTAAGGCGAAAATCGAACAGTATAAGCAAAACGGTGATAAAATCATACTCACACGCGACACTCATGATGTCGATTATTATAACACGCAGGAAGGCAGGTTTCTTCCCGTTCCGCACTGTATACTCGGCACGGCGGGGCACGAAATCACGCCCGAGCTCAACTTCGGCGGTTACTATGTCTTTAATAAACCCACCTTCGGCTCGCTTGAGCTTGCTGAAAAAATCGCCGGCGGCGGCTTCGATGAAATCGAGATTTGCGGGCTCTGTACGGATATATGCGTGGTTTCAAACGCTTTAATTTTAAAAGCAAGGCTGCCGGAAACGAAAATCATTGTCGACACTGCCTGCTGTGCGGGCGTTTCGGAAGTGGCTCACCGTGCCGCTATATTAGTCATGAAATCATGTCAGGTTGAGGTTAGAGATTAAATAAAAACGAATCGGGGAAACTTTGTTTCGTTTCGATTCTATGAATGAAAGGTTTAATGAAAATAATCATGTTTAATGCAAGAGAAACTAAAAACCGGATAGTGCAATGGATTGCAGATTATTTCAAAAATAACGCCTTTCCCGAAACCAAAGCCGTAGTCGGCATCAGCGGCGGGAAAGACAGCTCTGTCGTCGCTGCGCTCTGCGCAGAGGCGCTCGGCAAGGAGCGCGTTTTCGGCGTGCTCATGCCGCAAGGCAAACAGCATGACATTGATGTTTCATATGACTTATGCAAAACGCTCGGCATTGAATATATCGAGATTAACATTGAAAAGCCGGTGCAGAATTTATACGATGAGATTTTAGCGGGCGATTTAAAACTCAGCGATACTGCGACTTTCAACACGCCCGCACGTATTCGCATGACTGCGCTTTACGCTGTCAGCGCCATTATCGAAGGCAGGGTCGCGAACACCAGCAACCTCAGCGAAGACTGGGTCGGCTACGCGACGAAGTTCGGCGATTCGGCGGGCGACTTCAGCCCGCTGTCCGACTTGACGGTAACGGAGGTTAAAGCCGTGGGGTGTGAAACGGGACTGCCGGAAAGATTCATCGGCAAGGTGCCGCTCGACGGGCTCTGCGGCAAAACGGACGAGGAAAACTTTGGCTTCACTTACGAGGTTCTTGACAAGTATATCCGCGAGGGAGTTTGTGGGGACAAAGCCGTAAAGCAAAAAATCGACAGACTGCACGCAGTCAGCCGGCATAAATTTACACCCTTGCCGATATTCCGGCTTTAGTTGACTTTCATATGCAGTATATGATATAATTAGTTAACATGGAATCGGCGTGTCGGGGACGCCATGCCCTACATGTTGTATGTCAATACAATCATCTAACAGAATCTAATATAAAAGCCGTTCATAAAGAACGGCTTTTATTGTTCTTTTTCTTCTTATTTAGTTTTGGGTATTAAGGAATAACTACGCCCTCTAACACAAAATGATTGCTAAGGTTTTACGCCTCATTTTCGTTCTTTTTAATCTCGCGAATAATCTCAAGTCTGTTCTCCGCCTGCCTTTTAAGCGAAGCCGGCGCTTCTTTGTCGGATTTTATCATAAAGAGGAATTGCCTTGCCGCATCGTAATCCCCGAGTTTGTAGTACAGCTCCCCAATCATGCAGCGGATTTGCTGCGTCTGGCTGTCGGAAATGCGCAGGTTTGCATAAACATAGTTATAGCTTTCGAGCGCCTGCTTCGTTGCATACAGGTGCATCTTTGAATCCTTGCAGTCTTCGTAAAGGCGGCTTATTTTAAGCCATAACGCGGCGACAATAAGCTCGTGGCTTTCGGCGACAATCTGCGCGCAGAGTAGCGCAAGATAATAGCCGATAAAAACAGTATGCGTGTCCCGCTCGCTGCCCGTTTGAATAACAGTATCGAGTCTGTAGGGCGCTATTTTCGCGTTTACGGCGTCGGCATGGCGTTTGGGAGCCTCGCTGAAGTTGGTGGTTTCCGCGCTGTACAAACAGTTCGGGCAGGTAATAATGCTGTAATAGAGCGGCTCTACGTCCTTGTACCGTACGCGCATATCATCGTCAGAGTTCAATCGCCGCAGTTTCGATGACAGTATGTAGTGCGTTTCAAACTTGCGCCCGCATAAGGGGCAGGCGGTTTTATTAAGGCAGATAATCTCCGATTGATTGTGGGTCAGCGGCAGAGTATAATTTCCTGTATGCCATTCCGGGAACAGCGAGCTTTTTTTAACTTCACCCTGCATTGTTTCCTTCGGCTGCAGCCTCTCATACTTGTCAAGTGCGGCTGCGGTATCCGCAAGCCGTTTATAAATCTGCTCGACTATTGAAAATGCAGCGTCGGGATACTTGGTGAAGAACTCTTTTATATTGTTGCGCGTAACGGAAAGCACGAGCACATCGGTCAGCGCGACAAGCGCTTCGTCGTGCTCTTTATTCAGAAACAGCGACTGCTCACAAGCGAAGCCCCCCTGCCCGACCGACTTTATAAATGTTTCATTGGTCATTTTATAATTCTTATAAATGCCCGCATTTCCCTGAAGCACGACAATCATCTGCTTCAGGGAATCTTCCGAAACTATTACAGAACCGAACGGGAACTTTTGCGGTGTGAGTGAACTTACACTTGTTTGCATATTTATCCTTTCATTTAGCAGTTTTGTCAAGCGTTCGGCGGGTATTATTTCTTTACGGCATTTAAATGCGGGCACTTATAAGAGGTGTGAGTGAACTTACACTTGTTTGCATATCTAACCTTTCATTTAACAGTTTTGTCAAGCGTTCGGCGGGTATTATTTCTTTACGGCATTTAAATGCGGGCACTTATAAGAGGTGTGAGCGAACTTACACTTGATTGCATATCTAACCTTTCATTTAGCAGTTTTGTCAAGCGTTCGGCGGGTATTATTTTTTTACGGCATTTAAATGCGGGTTTTTATAAACTGTCGCCGAAATCCTCGCGGAATTTTTTAGCCAATACCTCGGGCCAGTTTCCAATCGGCTTCAACCTGCCGAAGAAGAAGCGTAATACCTTGGGTTCCTCCGCAAACTCAAGCCCACCGATAAGATTGCGGTTCTGATAAAGCCAGTTAATTCTATCCGCCGTGTACTTCACCTGCGACAGCGTAAACACGCGCCTCGGTACCGCAAGCCGGGCAAGCTCCATCTCGGCGAAACGCTCGCTGCCGTCTTCGTTGCGCTGCTCGCTCATTGTGCCGCGCTCCATATTGCGCACGCCGCTCGCAATGTAAATCGCGGCGGTAAGCGCGCCTGCGCGGTACTGCGCCTGCGGTATATGCTCGCAGACTGCCGTTGCGTCCACGTGGCAGCCGAGTCCTCCGGGCGGTGTTACAACAGGAACGCCTTTCGCCATCAGTTCGTTGCACAGTGCTTCTACAATTATCGGCGTCTGGTTAATCACTTCAAAATCCATTGTTTCCTGCAAGCCGACCGCAAGCGCCTCCATTTCGCGCACAGACATGCCGCCGTAAGTCAAAAAGCCCTCGTAAAGCGGAATCAAATCACGGAACTTCAAATATAATTCGTCGTCATTTACAAGTATGCCCCCGCCGCGCGCCGAACCGAGCTTTCTCGCGGAGAAGTAGATAATGTCCATCATCGCGGCGATTTCACGGCAGATTGACTTTATGTCAACATTTTTATACTGCTCGTCACGCTCTTTTATGAAATACAGATTATCACCGAGCAGGCTCGCGTCATATACCAAGGGTATGCCGGCATTACGACAAATATTAGAAACTTCGCGCATATTTTTCATGGAAACAGGCTGACCGCCTATTAAGTTGGTTCCCGCCTCAATACGCACGAACGCGATTTTTTCCTTTCCGAGCTTTGCGATTAAATCATTCAGCTTGTCTATATTTATATCGCCTTTAAAAGGCAGGTTACTCTCGATTTTGAGTCCCTCGTCAATTACGATTTCTTCAACGATTCCGCCGAGCAGCGTGATATGCGCCTTGGTCGTCGTGAAGTGATAGTTCATGATTGTCGTCATGCCGGGCTGCACAAGGATTTTCGCAATAAGATGCTCGCACGCACGCCCCTGGTGCGCGGGCAGGAAATACTTCATGCCGAATATATCCTGCAATACCGCCTCTAAGCGGTAAAAGGTTTCCGAGCCCGCATAGCTGTCGTCCGCGCGCATCATAGCCGCGTACTGGTCCTGGCTCATGGCGTTGACGCCGCTGTCGGTCAGCTGGTCTAAGAACACGTCACGGTTTTTAAGCAGAAATGTGTTGTACCCCGCTTCCTCAATACATTTCAAGCGCTGTTCAACGGGCAGCAGATTGATTTTCTGTACCATGCGGACTTTGTGCATTTCGAGCGGAATGTTTTCCCCGGACATAAATTTTACAGTTGACATAACGATTCTCCTTTTTGTTTAACATCACTAATCCCCGAGCAAACATGGCTTACTCGGGGACAAGATTTTTATAAAATTTGCCGCGCCTGCTATTCTAAAATTATATACCAAGCGGGAAAAAATGTCAATAGACTTAAGAAATATTTATTTCCGGCGTTGCAATGTCAGCGGTGCCGCCAAAATCGAAAGAGGCGGAACCCGCCATAATCGTAAACTTCACTCCGCCGCTGCCGCAATCCTCGTCATCAAGCTCGCTCTTGTGGTCTTCGGGGTCTTCTTTGAACCTCCTCAGCATCCAGGCTTTCAGGTGCATCTCGGGGTAATTGTCGTACAGGAACTTATCGTCCTTGAGCGGGACGTTGTCCCCGCGTTGAATCCGCTGCGCGATTCTTATGCACTTCGCCATGACGAACATCGTGCTGCCTTTAATCTTTGTGCTCTCAAGCTCCCTGTAAAGCATCGCAAACGTGCGTTCTGTATCTTCCCGCTTTTCCTTATGCTCACACTTGTAATTACTGTCATCAAACCTGTCCGTGTTCTTTTCCTCTTCCCGTTCATTCAGCGGCGGAGTTTGTTTATCGTTATTTTTTATATCGGCTTTATTATTTATCGTTCGGGCATAGAAGCTTGCTTCCCGTTTTTGATTCTGCGTTTTCGTAAACATGGAAGTCATCGGGGCAAAAGAAATATTCATGGCGGAATCTCCTTTCATAAGATTATTATACTTCTCTATTAATATCGGAAGATATTTCCAAATCTTTAGCCTTAATTCATGGCAATACTATAATTAATTAACTTCAAAAATGCTTCGGCATTTTTGAAGACGCGGCAAATGCCGCGTTAGCCGCGAAGCAGCTTAATTCGATTGCATAGCCGATTTACGCGCCTACGGCGCGGCAACAAACAAGTTAGCTGTGAAAAATGCAGAGCATTTTTCAAGTTAATCGGCTATATAATACGATTGAAAATAAATGATATAAAATCGGGAAAACAACACTTTTCATTCTCCGCTCGTAAAAAGGATTTAATGAAAATATGAAAGAATTTATTAAAAAGCACATGAAAACCCTGACAGGCGCACTTTGCGGCTTGCTGAACGGCTTGTTCGGTTCGGGCGGCGGCGTAATTGCCGTGCCTATGCTGCGTCTTTTCGGGCTCGAAGCCAGAAAAAGCCATGCAACATCAGTCGCCGTAATCTTTTTTCTGTCCGTTATGTCGGTGATTGCATACGGGCTTCGCGGCAGCCTTGAGTGGCAGACTGCGCTGTCTTACGTACCATGGGGAGTGGCGGGGGCAGTCCTGGGCGCGCTGCTGCTTAAAAAAGTCCCGAACTCGCTGCTGCGGCGGATTTTCGGGATTGTTGTGCTTATATCTGCTGTAAAAATTTTATTCTTTTAAGTTTGATTATATTAATTACCGAGCCGGGAAAACGATGTTTTTACTTCTCGGGTAAAAAAGGATTTATTTAAATATGAGTTTATTATGGATTGCAATTGCAGGGTTTTTAACGGGCGTGACGGCTTCTATGGGGCTGGGCGGAGGTTTTGTGCTGATTATTTACCTGACGGTTTTCACAGGGACGGCGCAGGTTGCGGCGGGCGGGATTAACCTGCTGTTCTTTCTGCCGATTGCGCTGATTTCGATGTTTATTCACACGAAAAACAAGCTGATTGAGTGGAAGCTTGTTGCGCCGATTTGCATTGCCGGGGCGGTTGGAGTGGCGGGCGGCGCGCTGCTGCTTGGCGTTGTTGATGAGGGGCTGCTTCGGAAGCTGTTCGCGGGGCTGCTGGTATTTGTGGGGCTTCGGGAAATTTTTCACAGGAAAACGGTTGAAAAAAAGCCGTAGCTGTGCTATACTTACAGCGGGGGTGACTGATATGAGCCTGGTTTATAAGCTCTCGTTTATAATTTCGGGAATATTTATAAGGGATATTATTTTTTATAACTCCATACAATCATCTGAAATATTCATTCTTATATTTGTTATTGCTGCTGCTTATCAGTACTTATATGCGTTTATATTTTACAGGCGTGACGGTGATGATATAAGCATCGGGAAATGCTTGACGAAATGGGTTTTATATTATACGATTACTATTGAGGCAGTCATTCTTATAACTTATATAATGAACTTCACCTATCGCGGCACGCTTGCCGATAATCTGCTCACCACCGGGCCTCGCGACCCCGAGCCATACATTATTCTCGCGGCATTGTCTACCTGTATTGCCTATCAGATTATCTACTTCGTAATCAAAAAACTAATAACAAAGGACGGATAAAATTTTATGTTAAAGCCAAAAAGAATCGGCATACTTACCGGCGGAGGCGACTGCCCGGGCCTTAACGCCACTATCCGCGGAGTCGTAAAAGCCTGCTATCAGCTTATGGGTGAGGGAAACATTGAAATAGTCGGAATATCTGACGGATTCCAGGGGCTCATTAACAACCATTGCAAGCTGATGAAACCCTCGGACTTCTATGGTATTCTGACGCTCGGAGGGACAATTTTAGGCTCGCGCAGAACGCCGTTTAGAAAAATGCAGCTCGTTGAGGAGGACAATGTAGATAAAGTCGCGCAGATGAAGAATACTTACAAAGAATGGAACTTGGACTGCCTGCTGACACTCGGGGGCAACGGCACGCACAAAACCGCAAACCTGCTGTCCGAGGAGGGTCTCAACATCATCGGACTGCCCAAAACCATCGACAACGACATCTGGGGGACATCTGTCTGCTTCGGTTTTCATACCGCTGTTGAAATAGGCACGGAGGTAATCGACCGTATTCATACGACCGCACACTCGCACAGCCGAATCATGGTCATTGAAATCATGGGCAACAAAGCCGGCTGGCTCACGCTTTATACCGGAATCGCGGGCGGCGCCGACATTATTCTTATTCCCGAGATTCCTTTTAATATGGACTGCGTAATAGGCGCCGTGCAAAAACGTGCGGATTCAGGCAAGTATTTCTCAATTCTCGCGGTCGCCGAGGGTGCGTTCGATATTGATGAAGCAAATCTAAAAAGAAAAGAGCGCACACAAAAACGCGCCGAAGCCGGTGAAACTACCGTTACGGCGCGTGTCGCGAAGCGTATTCAGGAAGCCACCGGATTTGAAGCCCGTACGGTTGTGCCCGGGCACATGCTGCGCGGAG
Organism: Oscillospiraceae bacterium; assembly: GCA_009783695.1. Taxonomy (GTDB): domain Bacteria; phylum Bacillota; class Clostridia; order Oscillospirales; family Ruminococcaceae; genus Ruminiclostridium_E. The sequence continues at coordinate 14,886 of WRCY01000010.1, read as the reverse complement.
GAAGCCCGTCCGCGTATGACAGGGTTCTCGCCACGAAGTTCGGCGCAAGGGCGGCGACGCTGATTCAGCAAGAAAAATTCGGTTATACGATTGCGATGGTTAAAGATGAGATTGTTGAGAACCCTCTTGCCGAAGTTGCGATGAAGATGAAGTTTGTTGCGCCCGAGAACAAGGAAGTTGTGACGGCGAGGAATATCGGAATTTCGTTTGGGGACGGGTGAGTTAAATCTTGATAAGCTCCCCGACCAAATCCGCACCGGCGCTCACCGCATTCGCTTCGTCGGTGTCAATATGCGCGGCTTCCGCAAAAGTATCGCGGATTCTGCAGACCACATCGCCGAGCAGCGCGTCCCTGCCTGTGCCTGTTATTTTTATGTTAATAATCTCGCCGTTTGTAAAGCCGTGCTGCTCTGCAAACGGCGGCGTCATATGTACGTGTCTTTTTGCAACGATTACGCCCTCTGCGATTTCATACTCGCCCTTGGGACCGATGAGCTTGCAGCCCGGTGTCCCCGCAACGTCGCCGGACTCGCGGATTACCGGCTTAATGCCGAGCGAACGTGCGTCCGATGCCGAAACCTCTACCTGAACCGCCGCTCTGTTGGGGCCGAGCACGATTACATTAGGTATTTCTCTTTTAGGGCCTACGATTGTAACGCGTTCTTCGGTGGAGAACTCCGTAGGCTGCGAAAGCCGTTTTATTTCATGAAGCTCCGCGCCCTCCCCGAAAAGCGCCTCTAACGCCTCCTGCGTCAGATGTACGTGTCTTGCCGATGTTTCTACGATGACTTTAGCCATGATTAGCCTCCGGATTATTAATTTATTTGCTTTAATTCTACCATAAGCTGCAAAAATTGTCAACCGGGACTTAAACAGCTTGATGAATTGCTGAGTTAGTTTAAAAGGAATTTAAAGAGTTTGATGATTTGCTAAACTTGTTTAAAAAAGACCGACAGAATCCAGAATTATACCCAAAATGAATATAATTGCGATAATGAGCGCCCCGATTCTTAAAATTTTGGTGTACTTTTCCCGCTTGTACATTTAGTTTCACCTCCTACTTAAATGTAACCGCCGCGAATCTCTTTAGTGCAATTTATACTATGTTAAATCGCCTGTCCGATAGATTTTTAAGTAATTATTACGAAAAAGTAAATTTTTAGTTTTTTTGCCTCATATTAATTGACAAACCGCCATTTTATGATATAATATGACATATAATGTTTATTTGGAGGAAGTTCAGAATGACAAAAATCGAATTGGTAGCCGCTATCGCCGCAAAGACCGGCTTCAGCAAAAAAAATTCCGAGGCTGCTCTCATCGCTGTAATCGACAGCATCACCGACGCTCTTAAAAAGGGCGAAAAAGTTTCCTTAGTAGGATTCGGAACTTTTGAAGTTCGCGAAAGAGCCGCAAGAGAAGGCGTCAACCCGCAATCGGGCAAGAGAATCAAGATTCCCGCAAAAAAAGTTCCGGCTTTCAAAGCAGGCAAGCTCCTTAAGGAATCCGTAGCGAAAGCGAAAGTTAAAAAATAATGCAGTGCAGAGCCGGGCTTCAAAACCCGGCTTTTTCATTTACCACGGTTTCACTTTGCCTATAAACTCATCAATCTTTTTAATCCCGTTGATGTCCATATAATGCTCCAGCCCGCCTATAATTTTAAGCGGCGCGAGCGGGTCGGAAATAATCGCCGTTCCGATTTGCACAGCTTTCGCGCCCGCAAGCATCATCTCAACCGCGTCCTCAGCGCAGTTTATGCCGCCCATACCGACAACGTCAATTTTAACGGCGTTCGCTACCTGCCAAACCATACGTACAGCCACGGGAAACACCGCAGGCCCCGAGAGCCCGCCCACGTTCCTGTGCAGAATCGGACGCTTGGTGCGTATGTCAATGCGCATACCGAGCAGCGTGTTTATAAGTGAAATAGCGTCAGCTCCCTCGCTTTCGGCTGCTTTTGCGATTTCGGTTATGTCGGTTACATTCGGGGTGAGCTTTACCATAATCGGCTTTTTCGTCGCTGCACGTACGGTTTTAGTAACAAGAGCCGCGCCCTGTGTGCTGATACCCCATGCAGCGCCGCCACACTTGACGTTGGGGCAGGAGATATTCACCTCAAGCATGTCAACATCAGTGCCGTCAAGCTTTCCCGCGATTTCTGCATAGTCCTCGGGTGTGTTGCCGGCTATGTTCGCAATTATGATGTTCGCGCCGTTTTCCTTAAGGAAAGGCAGATGCTTTTCTATAAATGTGTCAACCCCCGGATTTTGCAAGCCCACGGAATTAAGCATGCCCGCAGGGGTTTCCGCCACTCTGGGCGGGGTATTCCCCTGCCTTTTATGAAGCGTCAGCCCCTTACAGGAAATCCCGCCGAGCAGACTCAAAGGATAAAGGTTGGTATAATACTCGCCGAAGCCGTAAACGCCCGAAGCCGCTATTACCGGATTCGGGAACGTAACGCCCGCGACAGACGCTGTCAAGTTCCACTTCTTTTTCACAGCCACTACAGCACTACCTCCTCTCCCTTGAATACAGGGCCGTCCCTGCAAACCATAAGCATACCGAGTGTCTCGGCTCCCGCTGTTTCTGCGGAAACATCACTGTCATTTAATGTACGCTTTATTTCACAGGCACAAACAGCGCACGCGCCCACGCCGCAGCCCATGCGCTGCTCAAGCGAAACCTCGCACGGTACGCCCGCTTTTTCACAAATCCCGACAATCGCTGCCAGCATCGGCTGGGGGCCGCATGCGTAAACCATGTCCACGTCGCCCTTAACGAGCTCCGCCTCCAAAGGCGCGGTAACAGTGCCTTTTATTCCTACGCTGCCGTCATCAGTACAGGTGATAACGTGGACGTCATTCTGCTTGAAATCGTTGGCAAGTATAATCTTATCATAGCTTCTGAAACCGAGGATTGCCGTAGCGTTTTCCCGAAAAGCAGCTGCTACGCTAAAAAGAGGCGCAACGCCGATTCCGCCTCCGACTGTTATAACGCGTCTGTCGGGGGAAATGTCGTCAGGCAGTGTAAAGCCTTTGCCCAGCGGCGCAATCATATCTATGCTGTCGCCTACCTTTGCGTCGACGAGCTTTCTTGTGCCGTGACCGCGGATTTCAAAAACTATGCGGATGCTGCCGTTTCTGCGGTCAATATCGCAGATTGAAATAGGGCGGCGCAGAGTGAAGCCCTCGACTTTGATATGCACGAACTGCCCGGGAGCAGCGATTTCCGCAACATCCGGGCATAAAATGCCATACGAGTATACACCCGCCGAAATGGCGGTTTTTTCTATTATATGATAAGAGCCGCATTTGTAGGGCATTTTCCACCATGTCCTTTCTGCACCAACGAGAAATGAAAAGTTTCGTTTTCCCCGATTCAATTTCATTTATTTTTAAACTTGACCTTCTCGGACGCGCAGTGCGCGCCCTTATTGATATTATTAACAAATTTTTACTGTATAATGCAATTCATTATTTTAAATCTTCGTTATATCCACCATCTCCATGTCGTCAATCGTCATTCCCGATTCAAGGCAGTCTGCGAGGGCGTTCGCGGTGTCGATTGACGTTAAGCACGCCACGCCGCGTTCAACAGATTTGCGGCGGATTTTCACGCTGTCGAGCGCGGGGTTGCGTCCCGCTTCTGAAGTGGAAACAACGTAGTCGATTTTCCCGCTTTCAATCAGCGAGATAATGTTCGGCTCCTTGCCGTCGTTTATGCGGTAAACAAAATTTGCGGGTATCATGTTGTGGTTGAGCAGCGAGGCGGTTCCGCTTGTTGCATAAATGTCGAAGCCGAGCTTCTCGAATCTGCCCGCAAGCTCAATTACCTCCGGCTTGTCGGAGTTGCGCACCGAGAAGAGCACGCCGGAATTTCCGTTCGCCTTTTTCATCTTGAAGCCTGCCGCGACCAGCCCCTTATAAAGCGCTTCCTTAAAGGTTTTAGCAATCCCGAGGGTTTCGCCGGTGGATTTCATTTCAGGACCTAATTGCGTGTCGACGTCGTGCAGCTTCTCGAAGCTGAACACAGGGACTTTCACGGCGATATACTCTCCCTCGGGGAACAAGCCTGCCGGCAAGCCCTGTTGCTTCAGCGTCTGCCCGAGCATGATTTTTGTAGCAATATCCACCATCTGTACACCCGTCACCTTGCTGATGTAAGGCACGGTGCGGGACGAGCGCGGATTAACCTCAATTACGTAAACCTGATGATTGTGCACGACATACTGAATGTTCACAAGCCCGATTACCTTGAGCTCCTTTGCAAGCTTTTCGGTATACGAGATAATCACTTTCTTTATGCGCTCGGTGAGCGTCTGCGCGGGATAAACAGATATGCTGTCGCCCGAGTGCACACCCGCGCGCTCGATATGCTCCATTATGCCCGGTATGAGGAAGTCTTCGCCGTCGCAGATTGCGTCTACCTCGACTTCTACGCCCGTCAGATACTTGTCAATCAGCACGGGATTGTCGAGCTTGGTCGCGGTGATTATATCCATATATTCACTGACGTCACTGTCGCAGTGCGCTATTATCATATTCTGTCCGCCGAGTACATACGACGGGCGCAGCAGCACGGGATAGCCGAGCTTTTGCGCGGCGTTTAAAGCTTCCTCAGTTGTGTAAACCGTCATACCCTCAGGACGGGGAATCCCGCACTTCTCAAGCAGCGCGTCGAAGCGCTCCCTGTCTTCCGCCGCGTCAATACTGTCGGCGGGAGTGCCGAGGATATTTGCACCTATTTCCTGCATGTGTTTGGTGAGCTTAATCGCCGTCTGCCCGCCGAATTGCACCACCACGCCCCACGGCTTTTCGGTGTTCATAAGATTATCAATGTCTTCAGGGGTAAGCGGGTCAAAGTAGAGCCTGTCGCCGGTGTCGAAGTCGGTGGAAACAGTTTCGGGGTTGTTGTTGACGATTATCGCCTCATAACCCATTTCCTTGAGCGCCCAGACACAGTGCACCGAGCAGTAATCGAACTCAATCCCCTGCCCTATTCTTATCGGGCCCGAGCCGAAAACAATCACTTTCTTTTTACCCTTATTATTTGCTTCAATAAATTCGAGGGCCTCGTTCTCCTCGTCGCCGCCCACGCCGTAGAAATAAGGCGTCAGCGCCCGGAATTCAGCAGCGCAGGTGTCTACTAATTTATAAACGCAGTGTTTCTTTTCAATGTTCTTATCCGACAGCTTCTGCCCCGAAATACGCTCGATTGTTCTGTCTAAGTAGCCGTACTTTTTAGCCTGCAGATATTTTTCCGCGGTCAGACCTTTCGCTAATTCCTGCTCCATACTGCACAAATTGCGCAGTTTTTCAATAAACCACTTGTCAAAGGCGGTTATGCTGCAGATTTCTTCTGTGCTTACGCCGCGCTTCAGCGCTTCAAAAATACAAAAGATACGGTCGCAGTCGATATCGCTGAGCTTGGCTTTAACTTCTCCGTCCGTAAGCTTCTCAAAGGCGGGCTTGGTCATCGTGTCCATGCCGAGCTCAATACCGCGCACAGCTTTCATCATCGCTTCCTCGAAGCTCACGCCGATAGACATAACCTCGCCCGTGGCTTTCATCTGTGTGCCGAGGGCTTTTTTCGCGTAGACAAACTTATCGAACGCAAAGCGCGGGAATTTTATAACCACATAGTCGAGCGCGGGCTCGAAGCAGGCGTAGGTTGTGCCTGTAATCTCGTTCGGGATTTCATCGAGCGAGTAGCCTATTGCGATTCGTGTCGCGACTTTTGCAATGGGGTACCCTGTAGCCTTTGAGGCGAGCGCGGACGAACGGCTCACGCGCGGGTTCACCTCAATCACGGCGTATTCAAAGCTGTTTGGATTGAGCGCGAGCTGCACATTGCAGCCACCCTCTATTCCGAGCGCGTTAACTATGTTGAGCGACGCTGTACGCAGCATTTGAAACTCTTTGTCCGCGAGCGTAACGCAAGGGGCAATCACTATGCTGTCGCCCGTGTGAACGCCGACAGGGTCTACGTTTTCCATCGAGCAGACGGTAATCACGTTACCCTTGCTGTCGCGTATACACTCGAACTCGATTTCTTTCCAGCCCGATATGCCTTTTTCAATCAGCACCTGCGTAATCGGCGAAAGGCGCAGCCCGTTATCTGCAATTATACGCAGCGCCTCTTCGTCCGCGGCAATACCGCCGCCGGAGCCGCCGAGCGTGAACGCCGGACGCACAACAACGGGATAGCCGAGTCTTCCCGCAACCTCCACCGCGTCCTCCACGGTTTCCACAACAGCCGACGGTATGCAGGGTTCGCCGATTGCCGCCATTGTGTCCTTGAAAATCTGCCTGTCCTCTGCCTTGTCGATGGTGTCGACCTTTGCGCCGAGCAGCTTTACACCCTGCTCGTCAAGGAATCCGGATTTCGCGAGCTGCATCGAAAGCGTCAGACCCGTCTGCCCGCCGAGCGTGGAAAGCAGACTGTCGGGCTTTTCAATTTTGATGATTTTCTTGATTGAATCAAGCGTCAGCGGCTCTATATAAATTATGTCTGCCATATTTTTGTCTGTCATTATTGTTGCGGGGTTGGAATTCACGAGGACGACCTCCAAGCCCTCCGCCTTGAGCGCGCGGCACGCCTGCGTCCCCGCGTAGTCAAACTCGGCGGCTTGCCCTATTACAATGGGCCCCGAGCCGATGACAAGTACTTTTTTGATGTCTTTTCTGAGTGGCATACTTTCAAATGTTCCTTTCTTTTCTATTTATATAATTTAGGATTATCGGTTCGACCTATAAGGTAATCAACGGAACAATTAAGATGATTTGCGATTTTTTCAAACGTTTCCACCGACGGTGCTTTAACACATCTTGTTAATTCATATATTAATCCTTTATCTAATCCACATTCTTTCAATAAAGCAGCAACTGAAATTTTCTTGTTTCTACATTGTTCTTTTATTCTTTCAGTTATTTGTAAATTATTCATAATTTTATACACCGCCTTTTGTTTAATCATACAAATTACGGGCGATACCGTAATTTAATATTGACATACGGGTGTACCCGTAGTATAATGAATTTAAAATTAAATATAAAGGAGCAAGCCAATGAGCGATATAATAAGAAACCTTTTTAACGGTCAAATTAATCCTTCAAGCAATGACTATTTTTATTTATTTGATGACGGGTTTGATTCAGCAGAAAAAGAATTACGGGAAACATTCAACGATAATCAAAAGCAGTTATTTAAGGCATATAAAGCTGCCCGCTGTATTTATGAAAATGAAATCGCATTTAATAACTTTGAGTGCGGATACAAAACCGCAAGCAAATTAATTTTTGACGGACTGCATTAATTCTATAAACTTTTCTGCCAAATATGCAGTCGAGTTCACGCCGCCCTCTTCGCTCGGCACAAACTGCACGGACAGCGCGGGAATGTTTTTATAACTTATCGCCTCGCAGGTTTTGTCGTTCGCATTGATGTGCGTGATTTTTCCAACGGATTCCGGTATGCTCATAACAACATAACCGTGATTCTGCGCGGTGATAAAGGTTCTGCCGGATTCAGCCCCAAGGTCAATTACGGGGATATTCGCGCCGCGGTGTCCGTGCCCCGGTTTTGCCGTCGTACCGCCGTTTGCGAGCGCCAACAGCTGGTGTCCGAGTCCGATTCCGAATAATGGAATCTTCGCGGCGACAAGCGCCTTGACGGCTTCGATTTCATCAGCACATTCGGCGGGATTTCCCGCGCCGTTAGATAATATAATACCGTCGTAATCTGCGGGGTTTATGGTTTCCGTGAAAGGGATTACAGTTACGTTGCAGCCGAGCTTATTAAACAGAGTAACTATGCTTTTTCTATGTCCGTAATCAAGCAGCGCGACGTTGTATTTCGCGTTTTCGGCTTCATGAGTGACTGTTTCAGTACCACTGATTAGAGTTATATCGGGCGAGTATGTTTTAAGCTTGCTTAGAGTTTCTGCCGTTACTTCCTGCGCAGGCTCCGTGCCGGAAATTATGCCGTTTATCGTGCCTTTGCTGCGGAGAATCCGGGTGAGTTTACGTGTGTCGATTCCGCAAAGCCCGATGATTCCGCGCTTTTTCATGAACTCGTCAATGGTTTCCTCGCAGCGGAAATTGGAGGCGATTTCGCTGTATTCGCGAGCAACTAAGCCCGCCGCGCCGCCGTAATCCGACAGGTCGTCGTGGCTGTTCGTGCCGGGGCAGCCGGCAAGCGGAAACGTCTGCACGACGATTTGCCCGATATAATTAGAATCTGTCAGCGTTTCCTGAAAGCCGGTCATGGAAGTCGTGAAAACGACCTCTCCGATTAACTCGCCGTCCGCGCCGAAACTCTCCCCTTCAAAAACCGTGCCGTCCTCCAGTGTCAGCCATGCTCTTTTTTTCATATTTTCAATAAGTCCTTTCTATACTAAATCAGCATGTAAGCGTCGTTTTCCCCGATTCAACGGTATTTAATTTCAAATTTTTATCTCTCCCGTTATACTTATAAGTTCATTTTTCATTCGCATAACCTCGCGCAGCGCAGCGCCGGCGTAATCCTGCTCGTCGCACTTCTCTTTCTGCCACGCGCACATGACCGCCCGCGAGCTGTTCACGACTGCGCCGAGCCCCCGCGAGTCGAACGCGGCTTTTAAGTCGTCCGCCTTGCCGCCCTGCGCGCCGTAACCGGGAATCAGGAAGAACGTATGCGGGTGTTTTTCCCGCATTATTTTAATCTGTTCGGGGTACGTCGCGCCTACAACTGCGCCTACTGCGGAATAACCGTATTTACCCATTATATCTTTACCCCAAATTTCACATAAGCGACCCATAATTTCATATACAAGTTCCCCGTTCATAAGCTGCGGGCTGCCTGTATTTATTTCCTGCAATTGACCCGATGAACAATTAACTAAGCTCTTTGAATTATCGCAGTTTTTTGTAATCTCCCGCCCGTTATTTAAACGCTCATTTATACCACCGGCAAGTTCTTTTGCAGAAGAAATTGAAATATCTAATATTCTGTCCTGCAACTCATTTGAAGACGGATTTGAGGTTTTTACAAGCACGAAGATTCCTTTATCATATTTTTTGCACATATCCGTGAACGGTGTTATACCGTCCGAGCCGAGATAGGCGTTGACGGTCAGCGCGTCCGCCGGAAAAGGCTCGTACTCGTTCGCTCCGACCTGCACTTTCCCGAGATACGCCGCCGCATACCCCTCGGCAGTCGAGCCGATGTCGTTTCGCTTTCCGTCGGCGATTATATACATACCGCGTGCTTTTGCATATTCAATAGTTTTATGAAATGCCTTTATGCCCTCCACACCGAGCATTTCATAGAAAGCCAGCTGCGGTTTTACCGCCGGCACGACTTTATGAATCGCGTCGATAATACCCTTGTTGAACTTTAAAACCGCCTTTGCCGCACCCTTGAGGCTTTCGCCGTTTTTGGCGAAGACTTTTTGTTTTATGAACTCGGGAATGTATTCAAGCTTCGGGTCAAGCCCGACTACGGTCGGGTTCCCTGTTTCTGCGATTTTTTCGATTAAACGGTCGAATGACATTGTTCTTCTCCTTTACGTTTGCTTTAAATTTATAGTGAACTTGCAGCATGATTTGCCTTCAAGAATAGATTGATGCAGCTGAACCGTAACATTGCCCTCACCGAAAACCGAGCTCCAGTTATAAAGCAGACTCTGCCTTGAACATTCGCACATCAAAGCTGTCTTTATGTACCCGTTCTTAACCAAATCGCACGCGCAATAGCTATATTTAAGCTCGATAATCTCATCTTTTTTCATTATATTAAAGCCAATTTCAGGGAATCTGACTTTTAAACGGTCTAAAAAATCATCAATGCTTTTTGACTTTTTATACTCCTCAATATAAACCTGCTTAGTGTATGAATCCGAGCACGCTCTTCCACATTCCTTAAAAACATTTGTTCTGTTTTCATCATCAAGGTTTACAACAAAATTTTCAAAACCCTTAAACCAGTGCTTATAGAAATTATCCGCCATATTTTCATTAAGTCCTTTCTTCACCAAATGTAAATGAAAATGCCGTTTTCCACGAATCAATGTTATTTATTTTCAAACTTTTAATTACCTCAATCTTCGTAAACTATTTTCCCGTCAACAATCGTATACTTAACCCTGCCTTTCAGCTTCATGCCTTTAAAGCAGGAATTACGTGACTTAGACTTAAACTTGTCCGGTTCTACAATCCACTCCTCCTCGGGGTCAAACAGCGTTATATCCGCCGCCTCGCCGACGGCGAGCTTGCCGCCGTCTATTCCGAGGATTCTGCGCGGGTTTACGCACATCAGCCGCACTATATCGAACAGGTCGATTTTACCCGTATGGTACAGGAATGTCAGCGTCGCGGCGAGCGAGGTTTCAAGCCCCACAACGCCGTTCAGCGCGGAGCGGAAATCAACTTTTTCCTGCACGCTGTGCGGCGCGTGGTCGGTGATAATGCAGTCGATGGTTTTGTCCCGAATCGCCGCAATAATAGCGTCAACGTCGGCCTGCAGGCGCAGCGGCGGGTTCATGCGGTAGTCTGCGTCGCGTGTGCGTAAAACTTCTTCCGTAATCGCAAAATAATGCGGAGCGGTTTCGCAGGTAACGCTTACGTTTTCTTCTTTTGCGGCGCGGATTTTAGCAACCGCTTCCTTGGTGGAAACGTGCGCTATGTGCACTTTTCCGTATAAATCCCGCGCAAGGTCAATCTCACGCGACGTTATTATATTCTCGCTCGCACGATGAATTCCGCGCACACCGAGCTCAATGCTGACGATTCCCGCATTCATCGCGCCGCCGCAAGCTATGTCCAAGTCTTCGCAGTGCGAGATAATCGTAAGCCCCAGGTCGTTTGCCTTAATCATCGCCTCGCCCATGAGCTGCGCGCTTCTGACCGGCCTGCCGTCGTCGGTAACTGCGATTACACCGGCTTTATCAAGCGTTGCAAAATCGCAGAGCTCCTTTCCCTGCTGCCCTTTTGTAATCGCACAGGAGGTATATATTTTTACTTTGCAGTCTTTTGCTTTTTCGTCTATATATTCAATCGTTTCCACATTATCAATAACCGGTTCGGTGTTCGGCATACACAGGAAGCCCGTGACGCCACCCGCCGCCGCCGCCGCCGCGCAGGTGAGCAGGTCTTCCTTGTGCGTTTGCCCGGGGTCGCGGGCATGAACGTGCATATCGAAAAGCCCGGGTATCGCCACTAAACCCGCACAGTCGATAACCGCGTTCGCTGTCGTTTCGATGTTTTCAGATATGGCGAGAATTTCACCCGCGTTTATAAGTATGTCGCTTTTCTTATCTGTGATTGTTGTGTAGTCAACAACGCGGGCGTTTTTAAGCAATAACATTTTGACTCCTCGGCAATTTTACTCAAATTAATTAATTATACCATAATCCGGAAATAATTGCAAGAAATATTTTTGAGATTTTGAAATTTAGATAATGCTTATTTTGCGAAGTTGAATTATAGTTGTTGTTTTTCTTTTTTCTTAAGTATTTTTTTCGCTATAATTTCAAACATAGGAATAGAACTAAGAAGTACTACCCCAACAATAAGAGTTGAAATAATTACTTCCGAAATACTAAAACCTTTATTTAAGGTTTTAGCTAAAATAATAATATTAAAAGGTGCTAATAAACAACAGCCTGTAAATAATCCCGGACAATATTCTCTGTATATAATTGTGAGCAGTAAATGAGGCATAATTGTATTAATAAGCATTGCACATACAAATCCGATGAATATATATTCCAAGTAAATAATATCAGGAAAAAGAAGAAATAATCCTACGGATAAATATGCTAAAATTGTTATACCCAATACCGAAAAAATAAAATATTCTTTCTTATATGTTTTTCGTTTATTAGGCATATTTTTTATTCGCCAATCGTTAAACCAAAGAGCTTCTTCAATATTATGAATTGTAAGACAAAACAAAAATATTATCGCTTCCATTAATAAAGTACCTTCCCATTATATAAATTCTCTGTACATAAAAAGGGGGAAATACTTCCCCCTTAAAACTATTTACCGATTGCTTTTTTAATAGTTGCAATAACGCCTGCGGTTGTAAGTCCGAATTCCTCCAATAACTGAACAGCGGGGCCGGAATAACCATATGTGTCGTTAATGCCGAGTTTGTGAACAGGCACGGGGCATTTCTCCGCGACAAGCTCCGCAACGGCAGAGCCGAGCCCGCCAATGACCGAGTGTTCTTCGGCGACCACGATTTTGCCGGTTTCCTTTACAGCTTTCAGCACAAGCTGCTCGTCGAGAGGTTTGATTGTATGAATGTTTATTACACGGGCGTTTACGCCCTCTTTAACAAGCTCTTCCGCGGCTTCAAGCGCGGGATAGACGAGCAAGCCTGTTGCGATAATTGTGATGTCGTCGCCATCGCGCAAAGTTACACCCTTGCCGACCTCGAATTTATAAGTGTCGGGGTCATTGAACACAGGTACCGGAAGCCTGCCGAAACGCAGGTATGTGGGACCCTCGTAATCAGCCATTGCGATTACCGCTGCTTTCGCCTCGACGTCGTCGGCGGGGTTAATTATAGTCATTCCGGGAATCGTGCGCATAAGCGCAATGTCTTCACAGCACTGGTGCGACGCGCCGTCCTCGCCGACGGAAATACCCGCGTGGGTCGCACCTATTTTAACGTTAAGCTTCGGATAGCCTATGCTGTTGCGCGCTATTTCATAAGCCCTGCCCGCTGCGAACATCGCAAACGCACTCGCGAAAACGAGCCGCCCTGTTGACGCGATTCCCGCCGCGACGCCGAGCATATTACATTCCTGAATCCCGCAGTTGAAGTGCCTGCCGGGGTTTGCCTTTTGGAAAATATTAGTCATAGTCGCGCAGGATACGTCCGAGTCAAGTACGAACAGGTCGGGACGCTTTTTCACTAATTCATTTAATGCATTACCATAACTAATACGTGTTGCAATCTTTTCCATATTTTCAATAAGTCCTTTCTTAACTAAATGCGGAATGAAAACAACGTTTTCCCCGATTCAGCTGATATAGTTTATAGGCTTTTAAGCTTCCAATTCGTTTAATGCGGCTTTTAACTCGCTTATAGCCGTCGCGTACTGCTCATCGTTGGGTGCGGCACCGTGCCAGCCTGCAAGGCCCTCCATAAAGCTCACGCCTTTGCCCTTGACGCTTTTCTGTATAATCACGGTCGGCTGCCCCTCTTTGCACTTCGCTTCATAAAAAGCTTTTTCAATCTGGTCAAAATCATGCGCGTCTATGCATATCACGTTCCAGCCGAACGCTTTCCACTTCTCATCAATCGGATTCGGCGACATGACGTCGTCGATATTTCCGTCGATTTGAAGTCCGTTGTTGTCTACAATTGCACAAAGATTATCAAGCTTATGATGTGCGGCGAACATTGCCGCCTCCCAAACCATACCCTCCTGAAGCTCGCCGTCACCGAGAACCGCGTAAACCCTGTAGCTGTCGCCGCTCGTCTTGCCGGACAGTGCCATTCCCGCTGCCGCCGAAATCCCCTGTCCGAGCGAGCCTGTACTCATGTCAACGCCCGGAACCTTATCCATGACGGGGTGCCCCTGCAGACGAGAGCCGGACTTACGCAAAGTTTTGAGCTCGTCCACCGGGAAGAAGCCGCAGTTCGCCAATACCGAGTATAAGGCGGGCGCGGTATGCCCTTTTGAAAGCACGAAGCGGTCGCGCTCCGGCATCTTCGGGTTCTCAGGGTCTGTGTTCATTAAGGAAAAGTAAAGGTAGGTCAGTGTGTCCGCGATTGAAAGCGAACCGCCCGGGTGTCCGGACTTGGCGTTGTAAACGCCCTCGATGATGCCCATACGCACCTTGGCTGCAATGATTTGCAACCGCTTTTTAAGTTCATTGTCCATAAGTTTTTGCTCCTTTTATTTTAGTTTGAATTATTAAGTATACACTAATAAATTTTCGATAACTATTTCTTCATGATAAACATTATTAACAGTTTCGAGTTCATAATAAAACACAATCGGTATTTCTTTTTCTTTGTAATAATTTAATAACGCGTGCGTGAAAATATCATTTATGCAGTTCATAAGTGAATCATAATCATAATCTTCATCACTAACTATCAATTCATTATTTACGTAATCAACAAATCTTTCTTTAACGAATTTTACTATATAGTCATTCATTTCCTCGTACTCGGGAAAATACGTTGGAACACACAAATCAATGTGATGAATTGCGGCATCATTAGCTAAAATCCGCTCATAAACCATATCTTTATGGTCAATGTGTGCATTTGACATAGACATACCATCAGCGTCTGTGATTTTAAACCCTAAAGTTATAATTGGATTGTTCGATGTATTCACTACAGCAAAACGCACTTCTTTCCAAATGAAAAAATCATATTTATCAAGCGTCGTGAAGCCATAAAATAAAAGTTCAGAAAGCTTATAATAATCAATATCAACTTTAAACGAATAATCGGAGTTAATAAATATTTTAACACTTTCATGCTGTTCTTTATAATATTTATATGATTCAAACGACATATAAAAAATTATATGTGCAAGCGATATTGCAAACGCTGCAATCGTCAGCCCTATGTATTTTTTGTTAAATTTTTTTGTTTCGTTTAGGTTATCTTGCGCTATGTTTTCGTTTCCCATTAATTCTTCACTCTTTTTTTATTTTACAATTGTACATTGTGCATTGTCAATTGTACATTGTCCGTCACGCCGCTAATTCCCGCAGCCCCAGTATCTCCTCCGCCTCATAAAGCGGCATGAAAATCAGATAACACTCGTCGGAAATATAATCATACGTCATCTCGCGGATATACTGCGTTTTGAGCAGAAGCGGCTCGTTATACGGGTCGGAGAGCCGTGCCGTCATTTCACCGGGGTCTTCC
>WRCY01000009.1 GCA_009783695.1 Oscillospiraceae bacterium | reverse complement strand
AGCGCAGGATATGATTTTTTTGAACTTCCTCATTTTCGGTACCTCTCTTCAAATTATTAAGCCATATCTGACTTAATAACACTATATCACACATTTCCCGAAAAGTCTTTATATTTTCGGCATATTGTTTTGTCTATACGTGTTGATATTTGTATATACCTAAAAAACTAAAGGACGGCATAGCCGCCCTTATAATTATTACACCGAATACGTCGCTTTCACCAGCTCATCCATCGTCGTCACGCCCGCCCGAACCATATCCGCGACATTATGCCTCAGCAGCTTTGTCCCCTCCTCGAGGGCGCGGCGTTCAATCTGCTCGGCTGTGCCGTTGTTCGCGATGATTTCCTTGAGCTGCGTGGTCGAAACAACAATCTCATGAATCGCCGTCCGTCCCGCGTAGCCGGTCTGCCCGCAGTCGCGGCAGCCGCCATATTTGTGCCTGTAAATCATTATAGGGGCTTTAACCCCGACAAGGCGCAAATCCGCAGGGTCGTCAAGTTCAAACTGCTCCTTGCAGGATTCGCACAGCTTTCTTACCAGCCGCTGCGCCACAACACCTACAAGTGAACTCGCCACCATATACGGAGCAACGCCCATGTCCACAAGACGCAAAATCGTGCTCGAGGCGTCGTTTGTATGCAGCGTGCTGAGAACCAGGTGTCCCGTAATAGCGGCGCGGATTGCTATATCCGCAGTTTCGTTGTCGCGCATTTCCCCGACCATCACTATGTCGGGGTCCTGGCGGAGGATTGAGCGGAGCGCCGCGGCAAACGTCATGCCGGCTTTTGTATTAATCTGCACCTGGTTTACTCCGTCGATTTTCTTTTCCACCGGGTCCTCGACGGTAACTATGTTTACGCTGGGCTTCGACAGCTCGCCGAGCGTCGCGTAGAGCGTGGTTGACTTACCCGAGCCTGTGGGCCCCGTAACCAGCATAACCCCGTGCGGGCAGCGGATAATATTCTTGAACATCTCGTAGTTGTGGTTGGTCATGCCCAGCTCCGTTACGCGCATGGTTTTCGAGTCGCCGGAGGCAAGCAGACGTATAACCACCTTCTCGCCGAAGACGGTTGGTATGCTGGAAACGCGCACGTCAAGGCTGGTGCCGTCTATCATCATGCCGAAGCGCCCGTCAAGCGGCACGCGCCTTTCGGCTATGTTCATGCCGCCGAGGATTTTAAGACGGGTGACAAGCGAGTTATGTACGGCGGGCTTCACCGCCATCTGTTCAATCAGCTCGCCGTCAATACGAATCCTCACGCGTGTGCGGTCTTTGAACGGCTCTATATGCACGTCGGACGCCCTGCGCCGGAACGCCGTTTCAACCAGCGAGTTACAAAGCTTTACAATCGGCGCGTTGTCCACGCGGTCCTGCGATTCGAGCGCGGCCTGCTGTTCTTCTTCCGTGTTATATTCTTCGTCAAGGTCATTGATAACGCTCGTCGTTGCGGACTGCGTATATATGCGCCCGATTGTGTCCATAATTGACGATTTCGTCGCGAGCATGGGGTGGATTTCCATTCCTGTGGTGACTTTCAGCTCATCAAATATGAAGAAGTTAATCGGGTCATTGGTCGCAACATAAAGCCTGCCCGAGCCCACGCGATACGCCACGCAGATGTGCTTTCTTGCAATCTGTTCAGGTATTTTCTTGACCGCATCAACGTCGATTTTCGTAGTCGTGAGGTCTACAAACGGGACTTTCAAGCGCGTCGAAAGCGCGTGGACAAGCTGAGTTTCCGAAACGTACCCAAGCTTTAAAACCATATCGCCAAGCTTCAGGCCCTCGGGGTTCTCGACCTTATCCTTTTGCTTTTTAAGCGCGGTGTCAAGCTGCTGTTCGGTGATGAACCCGCTCTCAACCAAAAGCTGACCAATCGGAATGTTTTTCATTTTCAATAAGTCCTTTCCGAACTATTCTAAATTATACGGTATCGTTTTCCCCGGTTTTGCAAATACAATTTTTAACTTGTTTTCAATAAGCCCTTTCTGAACTATTCTAAACTACATAATATCGTTTTCCCCGGTTTTGCAGATATAATTTAAACTTACCGCATTATTGACAATTATTTTCTTTTAGTATATTATTATGGGAGTAACAAAATTACGGGGGTCTTATGGAAACTTTTCTTTACGGGATAATGTGTTTGCTTATATTTATGCTGGGCGGCTGCCTGGGCAGTTTTTTCAACGTTGTGCTTCTTCGCGTGCCGCAGAAGAAGGACTTCGTGAAAACCCGCTCGCACTGCCCGGAATGTAAGCATGTCCTCAAATGGTTTGAGCTTGTTCCCGTGCTAAGCTATACCACACAGCGCGGGCGCTGCCGCAAATGCATGACGCGCATGAGCCCGCAGTACCTGCTTATGGAGCTGCTGTGCGGCGGCGGCTGCCTCTGGGTTTTTATGGCGGCAGGCTTCCAACGCCCCGGCGATATAATTCACACAGTCATCGGTATGATTCTTTTCCCCGTGCTGGTCGCGCTGAGCGCGGAGGACATAAGGAAAACTGAAATCCCTTACTGGTGCACAGGCACTATTGCAGCGCTCGGTATCATCGCCACCGTGCTCTCCCTGTTTCTGCCGTCCGATGTTTTATGGTATGAACATCTAATCGGCATGCTGATTATTTCCGTGCCTTTTGCGGTTTTCTGCTATCTCGGCGCGATGGGCGGCGGAGACGTTCAGCTTGTGGCGGCGGCGGGGCTGCTGCTCGGGTGGGCGATTGTCCCGTCGGTATTGATTGCGATGTTCACAGGCGGAATCTTCGGACTCGTCGTAAAAATCACGAAAAAGCGCGCCACTATCTGCTTCGGGCCGTTTCTCGCGTTCGGCATTGCCGCCGGTTATCTGTACGGTTACCGCATTATACAAATGTATTCGGGTTTATTGTAACAACGGGACGGGAGCGCGGTACGCGCTCCTGCCCCTTTATTAGACCTGTGCGTGAACTTTGAGCGAGTAGATTTTTGAAGCGGACTTTTCGTTAGGCAAGGCGAATTTTCGCAGTAATGCTTTGTGCATTGCAAGAAAATTCAACGAAGCATAGCGGAAAATCCGCCAAAAATCTGCCGCGAACAGGTTCATGGACAGGTCTATTATTACTGACCGTCGTCTTCTTCCGCTTCGCTCCGGTCGGGGAGCTGCACCTCGGGTAACTCCATGGGCTTCACTACATAAATGAACAGCTTAAAATCAATATCTGCCAGTCCCGTGCTCTCGTCGAATTTGATATTATTCAATATTGACGAATCGTTGTCCTGGAACAGTATGGCTGTATTGACTTCCATTCTGAGCGGATATGCATGCAGATAATCAAGGAAGTCCAGGTACTCGTTATACGGGATTCGCAGCGTGAATTCAGCGGTAATCATTCCCACCCCCGAATCCGTAATCACAAGAATTTCCCGCATAAAACTAAGAAGCTTTTGTCTTTCTTCGGCAGAAAGGCTGCTCCCTTTGAGCATTTCGACAATCGTCAGCTGCAAAGAAATCGGTTCTGCCAGGAATTCAGCTGTTTTATCAAGTATTTCAAGCTCGTCTGCATTTGCGCCGAGCAGGTACTCTGCCGCCATCAGCGCGGGATTAAACTCCTCCTCATCACTGCTTGCAGCCGGGGCTTCCTCCGCGCTGAAGAGTGTGGCAAACTCTCTCAGTGCATACTTAATGTCCTTGCCTCCGCTGAACACCTGCAGCGAAAGCAGCCCCTCCTCAATATCGGTTACATGTATTCCGTACTCGGCGGTGAAGCCTCTGCCGTAGTTAGCGCCGTTCAGTATCGTCTGTACCATCGTTACGGCTTCGGTAGTAGTCATCTCCGGGAAGAACCCTTCGTTTACGTTTGCGGCTCTCTCCCGACTTTCAGCCATGGTTTCGTCAATCTGGATTTCTCGGACCATGAGCTGCATCGCTTCGTCAATCTGCCTGTTTTTTTCCTCGATTTGCGTATTGACCTTGCCGACATCTTCATACGCGGGAATAATTATAAAGTATGTGCCCGCGCCGAAAATAGCGCCCATTATAACAATCAGAATAATCGCTTTCTCAAAATTGCTTATATTACGGCTCAAAGATGTTCCCCCCTTTCACTCTCATAGCCACGTCGAAAACAATTTCTATATTTCCGGTATCCTCGTTTTCCACTCTGTCGTAGCCGTAGAATGTTACGTTTTCAAAATAGCCCGCCTCCTTGAGGTCTTCAACATACTTCATGGGATGCGTCTGGTCCGCGCAGCGCAGTGTTACAGAAAGCGTATACCCTTTAACCTCAATTGACCCGCAGATGAACATTCCGTTATAGGGGCGCATAACATCCATCATGCGCTGCACTATATTTCTTGTCATCTTCGGCTGGAAGTCAAACAGAAGCTTCGCCGTGTCCACCGCGTCGGCATAGTTCGTAAAATTCCGGATTGCCGTCTCTTTTTCGGAAACGCGCGCAAGCATCTCATCATAGCGCAGGTTGCGGAACTGCTCTTCAAGACTGGTAAGCTCTCTTTTCCTCTGCCCCTCCACAAAGCTGAAAACAGCGAAAACCGCCAACACAACCACGGCGCAAAACGCCGCCGCCAACAGGGAAACCAAGCTGAACCTCATGTTCAGTGATTTAATTCTTTTTTCCTTGGTGTTGAGCAGGTTGATGTTCTCGGTTTTGGGGTCGATTTTTATGAGCGAACCGATAACGTTCGCAAATTCTTTGAAATTATAGTTTCTCTTTGATTTTACGAGGTCGGCGGGATACTCAAACTCGCGGGCTTTCAAGTTAAGCTGCCCGATTGTTGTATGCAGCGCCTCGTCGTCCTTGATTGCGCCGAAGTACTGAACCTCTTTTATGTCCTCCGCGAGCCCGTTCTGCTCGAGCAGGTGCATCGTTCTGAAAAGGTTATCAAAGACGGCGAGATTTATATAGTCGGGGCTGTTTTCGTAGTCGGAGGCGTCGATTTTCGTGTGCCGCGAGAAAACAACCGCGCCCTTGTTATACAGGTTGATGTTTATGAAATTCTTGTCGACCTGCAGCAGCAGCAGCGAAGAGAACGCCTTATAAACGGAGGAACGGCGGACAAGACGGGTGATACAGTTGGTACTGACCACTACAAGCTTTGTTTTAAGCCCCACCTGCCGCGACAGCTCGAGGTAGATATCGAGCATCTTCTGCGGGCAGGCGGCGGCGACAACCTTAAGCTTGGGACCCTCTTCGGTGATTATTTCTTCAGAAATGCTGTATGTAATATTGTATTCGTCGCCGAGCGACATCTCGTTTTGGATTATTGTTTCAACAACGAAAGTTTCGCTGCCGGCTTTAGGCTTCGGGATTTCAATTTCCTTATAAAGAATCATGCCGGAGTTTATGCAGATTATTGCTTCGCGGTCGGTTATTTTTTCCGAAACGAGAATGTCGGTGATTTCACCTGCAACTATGTGCATGTCAACGATTCTGCCGTTTTCAATCGTGTTCGGCGGCAAATCCCTGACGACGGTTCTCTTGACGGAAATCTTAGCCGCGACAGCCGCCTCGAGTAGCTTTATTTGGGTATCGGTAATATCAATTGATATCATAAATCTGCCCACCTGCCTTTTTCAATTAATAATTAACAATTGACAATTGATAATTTTGGTGTCACTATGCGACGAATTTATGCAACGTTCTCGAACGAGCCGTACATAAGCGGGAATATGGTCGCCAGTACGAGCGCTACGAGCACACCCATGATAATAATCATAACCGGCTCTATCATGGTGGTCAGCTTCTGCAGCGCGGTATCGGCTTCCTCATCGTAAAAGTCTGCGGATTTTGAAAGGATTTCGTCCAGTCTTCCCGATTCCTCGCCTATGTAAATCGTGGATACAAACATACCGTCGAAAATATTGATTTTCTCGATTGCCTGCGAGAGCGGCTCTCCGCGTTTTATATCGTTGAGAACATCGTCAAACAGGTACAGCAGGTATCTGTTATTGAGCGTCCCCACCGACTTTTCTATACATTCAACCATCTGCATGCCCGAGGCGAACAGGTTCGCCATGGTTCTGCCGAAACGCGCCGTGTATATTACTCTTACAAGCTTTCCGATTTTGGGCATGATAATAATCAGCTTATCCCAGCCGAGCCGGAACGCCGCAACCCTGAACAGCGCCCTAATCACCAGCACCACCACCAGAACAACCAGACCTATAATGTACCAGTAATCTATGATGAAGTCGCTTATTGCCATCATCTGCCCCGCCATCCCCGGAAGCTCATCGCCCTCGGGGTACATGGATATGAACATCGGCAGTATAAAAGTGAACAGCGCCAGAACAATGACTACCATCAGTATGCCGAGAATAATCGGGTATGTAAGCGCTTTTTTAACGACGTTTTTAAGTTTGTTTTCCTTAGCATAATGGTCGGCGACCCTGTCGACAATCATGTCAAGGTTACCCGAGCTTTCCCCCGCGGCCATCATGCCTATGAACAACTCGGGGAAGACGCCCTCTTTCATCTCAAGGCTTTCGGTGAAAGAGCGCCCCCTCTGAAGCTCTTCATAAAGGTCGCGCAGCACTTCTTTCGCTTTCTTGTTCTCCTCCTGTGTCATGAGGATGTGCAGCGCGCGAACAAGGTTAATGCCCGAATAGAGCATCGCGCTCAGCTGACGGCAGAAAATCGAAAGCTTGGCGGTTTTGAACTTATACCGTACGGTTTGCTCTCTTTCCTGCACAATCTCGCTTCTTGTTACGAAAAGGTCACGTGCACGCAGTATTTCCGCTAATTGCTGAGGGCTTTCCGCGATTTCCGTGCCTTTTTTAACTTTTCCGGAAAGGTCGGTCGCCTGATATTGAAATACAGCCATATAACCTCCATGTGACATTAATTTTAGCCCGTTTTGCCAAAGCTGATATTAATTATAGCACAAAATTAATTGCTTTTCAAGATAAATTTGGTAGAAAATTAACAAATTATTTTATGGAATATAAACAAAATTTAGAACCTTTTTAAAACTCTTCCGGCAATTTATCAAGTGTAATGGTCAATTCATGATTATAAGCCCGTTCGAGCCGCTCCCGAGAGTTAAACTGCTCGCTGAGCCGCCCGCGCCCGTCAACGATATAGTCGCCGCGGTAAAGCGCCGCCCAGAGCCACAGCGCCCTGTCGCGGTTCATCAGGTCCGGTGACGGCAGCAGCGCACATTCGGTCATCGCCGCCATTCTGCGCCGCCCGGAGCGCCCCGAATAATCGCCCGTCCCCACGAACTGCGGTATACTCGAGGTGTCGTCGGTGTTATAAATACACTCGCCGATTATATCCACAAACCCGTCTCCCGGGTAATAATCCGCGCTCTGCCCCGACCATACCCATATTAAATTATTCAGCCCGTGATACTCGCCAAACCGCTCAAACATCAGCCGCCAGAGCCACTTGTATGACTCCGGCTCAGAGTCCCCCCACCAGAACCAGCCCGTCCCCGCCTGGTGAAGAGGACGCCAAAGCACAGGCACGCCCGCGTCGTTCAGCCTTTTCAGGCTTTCAGCCATATGGTCGATTTCAAGAATCAGCTCATAACACGAACGCGAAACCGCGCCCGCTTCAAAAAGCGCACGGACGCCGTCTGCGTCAAGGTCTGTAATGTACACAGACGTGAACGCACGGTCAAGGTCAAAGTCGCTTTCCGCGGCGAAGTAGTGGCTTCTGTCGCCGATAGCTAAGGACGGTGAAAACCATGTCCAGTCGTAGCTGACAATGCCGCCGCTTCCGTGCCACTCGAGCGCAAGATTAATATCGTCCTGCAGCGGCTTTTCCCCCGTGAACGAGCGCGAATAGCTCATCAGGTCGGAAACTCTGATTGCCGGAAGCCGCCCCGTTACTTCATAGACCGCGCCGATTTCGGTGTTGGTGCCCGCAGTTACGTGCTGCGCCAAAAGCACCCGCTGCCCAAACATTTCGCCGAGATAATCCATCAGCAGGCGGACATTGTTCGAGGCATTCTGGTTCGCGGGGAGCCGCGAAGTGTTGAACCTCGCTTCAGGGAGCTCAAAGTCGCGAATTGTCACTTCGTCCGCATAAACACTGCCCTTCAGCACTGTCAATGATAATCGGTTTACACCTGCTTCAAGGTAGATTCCGTGCAGCCGGTAGTCCTCAAACGTCTCTGAAACCCGCACATAATAAGCGCCCTGCTGCGCGCCCGCCGCCGTTAAAGCGACAACGGCGTCCTCTTCCCCGCTCGCCGAAACCGCGCGGATTCCTATTGAATAGTGCTGCGATGACGGTACGTTAAACTCAAAATCGGCAGTGCGGCGCTCTTCAAGTTCGATGTAGCCGCTGCCGTGAAAGCCTGTCAACTCATCGAGGTTTGCATATGACGTAATGTCCTCTGTTTGCAATGTTTCTGAAAAATTACGCCTCGTTATATTAAAAAAAAGACTGCGATGGTCGTTGTATTCCGGGCGCTCCCGCACAGGGACAGGACGTGCCGGATTATCCTCGCTTACATCATCATCGGGCTTGATTTTTGTGCAGGAAACCAATAACGCACAATGCACAATGCATAATGCACAAATAATATATTTTATATGCTTTTTCATTATTTATCACACATTTCAAACTTAACTCAATTGTGAGTTTTTAATTGTGATTTGTGTATTACCTACACCGCTTTCTTTTCAATAATTTCAATAACAGCCGTGTCGCCGTCACGGATTTGGTCGTTGAAGCTTGCTTCCCTGCCGTTTAAAAGCAGCGTGTAACCCGCAACCGGATTGGTTAAATCAAAATCCGTAAAGTTCAAAAGCTCGAGAAACTTATGCGGCGCGCGGTCGGGTGTAGGGTCGAGCGTGAGCACCGTTCCGTTCAAGCTCAGCGTAATTTCACCGTATTCCTCGGGCTTTGTGTCGGTGTAGATATTGTCGGTGTCAAGCTCAAAACCGATTTCATTTGCGGAAAGCTTTCCCGGCATTTCATTAATATCATCAGCTTCTGAAATTACCGCATCGGCAGCCACTATTTCAATTTTATCAAACGGGTTAATCTCATACGTTCCGGCTTTCATCTCACCGTTGACATACACGGAAACATCGTCAATAACGCCGAAATCGCTGACAACCTCTTTAAGTGTAATGCTTGCTCTCTCCCCGCTGACAGCGGGCTTGAACTGCACAATATCACCCTGCGAAACATTGGTGTTAACCGAAGCAGGTTGACTGTTAACGGTAATCTCCGCGGGCGTCAAGTTCCCGCCCTTTATAAGTTTGCGCTTGCCGTTGACGGTATAGTTAATTCCGCGCCCCGAGCGCCCCATGATATCAGTCGTTTTATAACCCGCGAGCGTCAAAAGCTCAAACACCGACAGCTTCTTCGTGTCGAAAATACGAATTTTCTCGTCATTAAGCGTTATTGTCGAGAAATCGTAGCCGCGGTTCAAAATCGCGGTTAGTGCAATGCCAATCGGCGTAATGAATTCCGCCCCCAGCTCGCGCCCGCGGGTGTCAACCCCGCGAAGTGTACGGTGGTTTCCAATCGCTACGCGGTTCTCGTCCAGACCGAGTTTAGCCGCGACTTTCTTATTTAACCCGCCGATAAGCGAGCCGCCGCCTACAAGGAAAACCGCCGCAGGCGACGCTTTGTTCGCCGATAATATATGCTCGCAAACCGCCGACGCCAAGTGCTCGACGGCATGGTCGATTTTACGGTTGAACTCGGTTGTGCTGATTTTCTGCGTAAGCCCGAAGATGTCGCGGTACTCAAACTCTTTCTTACCGCCCGTGCTGCTGAGCTTCATTTCCTCAGCGCTTGCAAAGTCAACGAAAAAGAGCTTGATAATCTCTTCGGTGATTTCATCGCCTGCCGTCGTCGCCATCGAATACGCCACCACGCTGCCGTCCCGCGACACCGCGATGTCCGACGTGCCCGCACCGATGTCCACCAGAGCGATGTTTATCGCGCGGATTTCCGGCGGTACAACCACGTTCATCGCGGCAATCGGCTCCAGCGTCATGCCCGCCACAGACAGCCCGTTAAGGCTCATAACCGAATACAACCCGTCCACCACCACGCCCGGCAGAAACGTGGCTATAAGCTCAATTGACGCCATACTGCCCTTGTGATTTTCAAGGCTGAGCATTTTATAATCGTCAAGCAGATAATTAATCACAGAGTAGCCCACACAGTAGAACGCGATTTTTTCGTCGCCCGCCAGATTAAGCTCGTCCTGCGCCTTTTGCACTGTTTCAATTTCCATTGACTTCACCATGTCGGCGGTAATCGTTTCGCGCTCGGATATGTCGAACTCCATCTTTGTCAGCCCCGTCTTGAGCGCGCGGCCCGCTGCGGCGATTGAAACTTTCGTGAGCTTAATGCCCGTCATTTCCTCGAGCCTGCCTTTGACTTTCGCAACGATTTTCGCGACCTGCCGCACATCCTCAATCTGCCCGTCGCTCATGGCGCGCTTGCTGTGAGGCTCCACGACGTATTCACTCAGCACGAACTCGTCCTCGGTCTGCTCGCCGACGACGCCCACAACCGTGCGCGTGCCTATGTCGAGCGCGAAAATCCGCTCGCCCTGCTCTTCAATTTTATTAACAGTTTGTTTTTTTGCGTTTTTTTGCATAATCATCACCCGAATTTATGTTTTTTAAGTTCTTTTATTACGAGCTCGGATATATCCCCGAAAACCGCTTGATACCCGCATTTGCAGCCGCTCATAGCAGATGAGCAGTTATAGTTCTCCTCAAGGCACCTGCTGAACTTATAGCTGCCCTCCATGATTTCAACCACGTCGTAAAGCGAGATGTCGGCGGGCTTTTTCAACAATCCGTAGCCGCCGTGCACGCCCCTGCGGCTTTTCACGATGCCGCCCGCCACGAGCTTGCGCAGAATCTTCAGCGCGTAGCGGTGCGAAACGCCGGTCTTTTCCGAGATGGACTTGGCGTCTAAGGGCGGCGTGCCTGAGGGTTGCAGCTTGCTGCCGCAGGCTGCGTCACGCCCTGCGTTTTTCGCCAGCAAATCAACGATTCTTATGGCGTAGTCGGTTTCGAGTGTTATGTGCATATTTTTGCCATGTCCTTCGTTTACAAATTCGCTATGGAAGTTTCGTTTTCCCCGAAAACGCAGATTATCTTTCAAGCTTTCTGTTCCCGCCCCATAAGCTCGTCAACGGATATATCAAAAAAATCCGCAAGTGCCCAGAGGTTATCAAACGACGGTTTTCCTTTTCCGGCTTCATATCTTTGATAAAGGCGTTCACTAACATCAATACCAACCGCAACTTGCCGTTGGGTTAAACCTTTAGTTGTTCTTATATTTTTTAAATGTTCTGCAAAATTTTCCATAAAAAATTCCTAAAAAGTATTGACACGTTATTAATTACATGTTATAATATAGACGAAATATATAGCGGAGGTGTTCTTATGAAAGAAATACTTGATGAACTTTTTATCAAAGCCATACGCGCAAGGAAAATAGATGATTCTTTTATGCCCCGCGTTAGGATAATCGAGAAAAAGCTCATGGAAACATTAGACGATAAGCAGCGCAGTCTTTTAATTGATTACGCTGACGCATATAACCGGTTTATAAGCAGGAATACAGCAGAAAATTTCAAACGCGGCTTCTGGCTCGGTTTTGAAATGATGCGGGAGCTGCAGGAATCGGGTTAATCCAAAAAATCCTTAAGCTTCTTGCTTCTTGACGGGTGGCGGAGCTTCCGCAGCGCCTTGGCTTCAATCTGGCGTATGCGTTCCCGCGTGACGTTGAACTCCCGCCCGACCTCCTCAAGAGTTCTTTGTCTGCCGTCAGTTAATCCGAAACGTAAACGTAAGACCTTCTCCTCCCTGTCGGTAAGCGTGCTGAGCACGTCCGAGAGCTGCTCTTTAAGCAGCGTGAGGCTTGCCGCCTCGGCAGGCGCGGGCGCGTCCTCGTCGGGAATGAAGTCGCCGAGGTGTGAGTCCTCCTCCTCGCCGATGGGCGTTTCAAGTGACACGGGGTCCTGCGCGATTCTGATTATTTCCCGCACGCGCTCAACCGGCATGTTTATTTCCTTGGCAATCTCGTCGGCGGTCGGCTCGTGCCCGTTCTTGTGCAGCAGCTGGCTCGATATCTTTTTTACTTTAGTTATTGTTTCCACCATGTGTACAGGTATGCGGATTGTGCGCGCCTGGTCGGCGATTGCGCGGGTTATTGCCTGCCGAATCCACCAGGTCGCATATGTTGAGAACTTGTAGCCTTTTGTGTAGTCGAACTTCTCGACGGCCTTGATTAAACCTAAGTTGCCCTCTTGAATGAGGTCGAGAAACTGCATACCGCGCCCTACGTACTTTTTCGCAATGCTGACGACAAGGCGCAGGTTCGCCTCCGAAAGCCGTCTGCGCGCATAGCTGTCGCCCTGCGCCATGCGGGTGGCGAGGTCGATTTCCTCCTCCGCCGACAGCAGCGGGAACCGCCCGATTTCTTTTAGGTAAATCTTGACCGGGTCGCTGGACATGCCCTCCATGGTTACGCTCACGTCCAGCTCTTCCTCAGCCGCGAACTCGAGCACGGTGTCTAAATCCTCGTCCATCGTGTAGTCGTCGACGATTTCTATGTTGAAGCTCTCGAAGTCCTCGTAAAGCTTGTCAATCTGCTCCACATTAAAATCAAGGTCTTCGAGTACGTCGGTTATCTCTTTTGTCGTGAGCTTTCCCTGGCTCTTCCCGTGGTCAAGCAGGTCGTTAAGCACGCTTTTTGTGTTCTCCGCCATTTTTAAAATCCCCCTCTTGTCAATTGACAGTTGACAATTAACAATGTACAATTATTTATTTTTCAGTTTTCTGCTATAGTTTAAAAGCTCTTCTTCCGTCATATCGGCGGGGCTTTTTTTATGTTTGTTTCTTTTGAATTCCTCTATGATTTTTATATACTCCGACAGCCTTTCAGCCGTAAACGGCAGCTCTTTGTTTTCGCGGATAATCGCTTCTATTCTTCCCATTTCCTGTGCGGAAAATTCGCTCCCGAGCAGGCTGCTGTCCAAAGAAAGCCCTCCGGCAAGCCGCAAAACAAGAATTTCCAGTACTTTTGCGTTGAAAGCTGTCGGAAAATCTTCCGGGCTGACCCGTGAAACTATGTGACTGAGCTTGTCCGGCGAGTGAAAAAGATAGGCGATTATGCCGCGCTCGGCATGCGCCTGCGGTTCATGCAAGGCTTCATCGGGGTTTAATTTTGAGCGGAACTCGCCTTTGCCGCGAATGGCGTTTTGGTTTTCTTCCTTTTTCTTTTTCCATTTGCTGTTTGCTTTTTCATAGTGCTCTGCAACGTTTGCTTTGAGCGCGTCGATTTGCACGCCGCAGATTCTCGCCGTTTCGCTGAGATAAACCTCGCGTTCCGTCTTGTTTTCAATCCCTGCGAGGATTGGCGTAGCTTTACCCAGGTATTCCGCCCTGCCCTCAAGCGTGTCGAGGTCGATTCCGTGCGAGGCTTTTTTGAGCTCGAACGAAATCACCGAGCGCGAGTTCTCTGCAAGAGCGCGGAACGCCTCGGCGCCGTATTTTCTTATGTAGTCGTCGGGGTCTTTTGTGTCGGCGGGCAGCTCAAGCACCCGCGCGGCAAGCCCTGCCTGTCCGAGCAGGTTCACCGCCTTGCCGGCTGCTTTCTGCCCCGCGCTGTCGGAGTCCGTTGCGATAATCACCTGCTCGCAGTACTGCCGCAGAAGCCGCGCCTGCTCCGCCGTAATCGCCGTGCCGCAGGTCGCCACCGCATTCCCGAAGCCCGCCTGATTAAGCATAATCACGTCCATGTTCCCCTCACACAGGAACATGGTTTTCTTGTCCGCGGCGTTCTTGGCGAAGTTAATCGAGAACAGGCTCACGCTTTTTTTGAAAACCGGCGTGTCCTTTGAGTTCATGTATTTGAACTGTTTGTCGTCCGGGTCGAGCGTCCGCCCGCCGAAAGCTATGACGTTGCCCCGCCTGTCTATAATAGGGAACATTACTCTATATCTGAAAAAATCGTATGTATTTCCTTTGCTTCCCCGCGACAAAAGCGACGCCTCAATGAGCTCGTCCTCGCTGCAGCCCTTGCTTCGCATATGCTCCTTGAGCGAGCTCCAGCCCGGCGGCGCGAAGCCCAGCCCGTACTTACGTATAGTATTCGGCGAAAGCCCACGCATATAGAGATAATCAAGCCCCGTTGTGCCCGCGGGCGAGTGAAGCATATCGCGGTAGAACCGCGCGGCCTCCCTGTTTATTTCAAGTATACGGGTTCTCCGCGCCGCCTCGCGGTCGCCCGTACCCGTTTCCGGCACGTCAAGCCCCGCTTTCTGCGCTAAAAACCGCACGGCCTCGGGATAATCTATGTTTTCAATAAGCCTTATAAACGTAATCGCATCGCCGCCCGCGCCGCAGCCGAAACAGAAGAAGTGCGGGCTGTCCGCGTTTGCATAGATATGCAACGACGGCGTCTTTTCCGAGTGAAAAGGGCACAGGCAGACATAGTCCCGCCCGCGCCGAATCAGCGCGGCATAAGGGGTTATGACGTCCTCTATGTTTATTGCGAGCTTCAGGCGTTCGATAAAATCTTCGGGAATCATTGTGCCGCCTGCTGTTGTGAGCTGTTTTCTTCCGGCGGTACGAAATATTCTTTTACGATTATCTCTTCATCGCCTTCGCCACAAGTTATTTGAACCCTGCAGCCGTTTTTCTTCAGCCTTTTGGCTAATTCAGGATTTTTGAACCCTTTTGAAAAATCGTAATAATCTTTCATGGTATGCCTCCTTTGTAAAAATTGATTTCACCTTTACCTGCTTTTCTTGCCGAAATTAAACGTATAACTGTGCCGCTTTCCCTATAGCAATGACATACTATGAGAAGCCTTGAATTTTCACTTGCACCTATGGCTACAAACCGCTCTTCATCATGTGAATGTTTTTCGTCTGCAAGATATATTATATTTTCATCTTTGAATACAGTTCTCGCTTCTTCAAATGTAACTCCGTGTTTATTAAAGTTACTTTTATTTTTGTTTTCGTTCCATGTAAATATGTCACCCTGCATTTTTATCCCCTAACTGTCAATCCCCTAAAAAGCTTTCGGCACGCACAGTTCCTTAAACCTCTCAATCGCATAATCGTCCGTCATGCCCGAAATAAAATCCGCCGCCGCCCGCTCCGTCATGCTTTTCACATAATGCTTGAACAATACCTCAATCACAAACGCCGCCTTATCTTTCTCGGTGTTAATCTCCTGCTTGTGATAAACTTTCTCAAACATAAAAGCCCGCAGCTCGTCATGCGCTTTTTTCGTTTCGCTGTCGTATTTTATTCTTTCGCCGGAATTTGCAAGAATGGAGTTCACAAGCGCGGTAATCCGCGCCGTCTTCGAGCCGCCTAAAACGCGCACCGAATTCTCCGGCAGCTCCCGTTCGCTCAAAACGCCCGCGCGAATCGCGTCCTCTATATCGTGATTAATATAAGCGATTTTATCCGAGAACTGCACCACCTGCCCCTCAAGCGTCGCAGGCCTGCCGTCTGAGCCGTGGTTTAATATGCCGTCGCGCACTTCGGCGGTGAGATTAAGCCCTTTGCCGTCTTTTTCTATTTTTTCAACCACCCGCAGGCTCTGCTCGCTGTGCCTGAAACCCTCGCTGAATATAATGCTCAGCGCCCTCTCGCCGTCATGCCCGAACGGCGTATGCCCGAGGTCATGACCCAGCGCAATTGCTTCAGTTAAATCCTCGTTAAGCCTCAGCGCGCGGGAAATTGTCCGCGCAATCTGTGCAACCTCGAGAGTGTGCGTGAGCCGTGTACGGTAGTGCTCCGAGCGCGGCATTAAAAACACCTGCGTCTTATGCTTCAGCCGCCGGAAAGCGTTGCTGTGGATAATTCTGTCGCGGTCGCGCTGAAAATCGGTCCGCAGCGGGCAGGGTTCTTCGGGGCGGGCGCGCCCTGCGCTGTCTGCCGAAAAGCAGGCATACTCAGAGAACAGCAGCTTCTCGTTTTTAAAAGTTATATCTCTCATAATTATTTCTACAATATTCTGCCCCGCTCACCTTTTTTTCTTGGAAAAAACGTGAATCTAACCAAAATCGAAATACTCGTTTTGTATAAACTCCACAACAACCGCCCCGTTACATGATTCAATTAAATCTTGTATAAACTTATCCGCGAGCTCGTCATGCACAACAAGCGTAAGCGTCACATTTTCACTGAAATCCCGGCTTTCCACATGTAAACCTCGCGAGGTGAACACTCGTTCAATCTTGCTGTAGAGCGGGTATTCGAGCGTTACACAAAGCTTCCGCGCGGCTGACATCGTGCGTATTCCCGCCTCGGAAACAGCAAGCGAAGCCGCCTTTGAATACGCCCGCACAAGCCCGCCCGCGCCGAGCAGAATCCCTCCGAAATACCGCGTCACCACACAGACTGCGCCGGTCAAGCCCGCTTTTGTCAGCACGTCAAGAATCGGCGCGCCCGCCGTCCCCGAAGGTTCGCCGTCGTCGGAATACCGCACCGTCGTGCCGCCGGCGGCAATTTCGCTGCGAATTACATAAGCCCAGCAATTATGATTGGCTTTTCGGTTGGAGGCGCGGATTTCCTCAAGAAAACCCTGCGCTTCTTTCTCGCTCGCAGCAGGCTTTATATACCCGATGAATTCTGACTTTTTCTCAGCGAAAGAGATTTTTGCATAAATTTTTGGGGTCTTGTATGCTTGCTCTGTCATTAAATTACCTCGGTTCCTAACACCGCTCCTTATACTAACATCTAACTTAAAAATATTGACATCTTTGCGGTCTTTTTACTGCCATTCTTCATTAAAAATGCTCGGAACAAACAAATTATTCCTGAGCTTTTTCCCTCGCCTGACGCATAAAAATCCTCGCAAATCTTGTCATTGTTTTTATCGGATATTAGTATTAAAACAGGGTAATGCGCCCTTAAAGGCAAGGAAAATTCTCTCCATGGGGTTCTCGCAGGGGCAGCGGTTTCACGGCAAGAAACCGCCCGTTTCAGGGCGGTTATGTTTAACCGAAAGATTATTGCTTATCGATATTGTATTTCTTATTGAACTTGGAAACGCGGCCGCCGCTGTCAACCAGCTTTTGTTTACCCGTGAAGAACGGGTGGCACTTCGAGCAGATTTCCACCTTGATTTCTTTTTTGGTAGACTTAGTGTTTATAATTTCGCCGCATAAACACTTGATGGTCGTTTCCTCATAATTCGGATGTATATCCTGTTTCATCTTTTTATCATTCCTTCCCGACACCAACTTGCCTTGAAATTAATATCCCCAGCGGTATATCCTGTCCTCAAGGTCTTTA
The DNA here is from genome assembly GCA_009783695.1 of Oscillospiraceae bacterium. Classification (GTDB taxonomy): domain Bacteria; phylum Bacillota; class Clostridia; order Oscillospirales; family Ruminococcaceae; genus Ruminiclostridium_E. The sequence continues at coordinate 37,352 of WRCY01000009.1, read as the reverse complement.
TTCGCCGCCTGTATACCTGTTTGGGTTTACAGTGTTGCGCCTTCAATTACGACGTTCTCCGCCACGATTTCCTGTAAACCTGTTTCGGTTTCCACCGCTAACGCCTTAATCGGTCTTGAAGCACGCTCAACCTTACCCGAGCGCAGGCATCTCGTGCAGGCGTGAACACGGCACGGTGTCCCGTTGACAACAGCTTTAACCTTTTGAATATTGGGTTTAAACGACCTGTTTGTGCGTCTGTGCGAGTGTGAAAGCTGGATTCCGAAAGCAGTGGCCTTCCCGCAGATACCGCATTTTGCCATTGTCTTACACCTCCTTTATTGTGAAATTATTGCCGCGAAAATGCGACACGCTTTAATAGTATAGCAGAATGAAAATGGTTTGTCAAGTGTTCCGTGAAAATTTTCACGGAACGGTTTTTGAGAAAAGCTTTATTTATTAATAACTCTTTCTTCTCCGCGTAAAAATCTTCCTGCGTAATCACGCCGTTATTTCTTCTGACCGGATATAACTCTTTGAATATCAGCGGGATTCTTAACATAGCACTTGTATTGCATTTTTATTCCCCTCCAAAGTTTATAATGTCCAAATTCTACCATAAAATATTTCTGTTGTCAAGTGATAGAAACAATTATTGGCTCTTTAAAGCCTATAATACCCAGCGACATAACCGAAATTATAAGTTATTATTACTTTATAATGGGGGTATCACAAATGATAGCAGAAAAAATAAGGATACTAAGAACTGAAAGAAACCTGTCGCAGTCAGAGTTAGCGCGGAAGCTTGGACTTAGCAGAAACGGCGTCAACAGCTGGGAGCAGTCACTTTCTGCGCCATCGCTTACATATCTCGTTGAGCTTGCGAAGTTTTTCCACGTAACCACGGATTACCTGCTCGGCTTATCCGAGCGTACGAGCATTGACATTGCAGGTCTTTGCGAGGAAGACATCGCGCTCATCTCCGACGTAGCGAGCAGGCTTCGCAAAGATATTGACAATTCTTAAATTTTTTGCTATAATTTCCTAAGACAACTATAATTTAATATGCACGAAAAGCAAATTTTAAGCTTTAATATAACTGCATTAAACCGGAGAATTGAAGTTTGAAAATAGTAAAACTGAATCGGGAAAACGAAACATTTTATTTCACGTTGGTGAAAAAAGGACTTAATGAAAATATGTTTTGATTCCCTGCCGGTTGAAGAAAGGACTTATTAAAAACATGAAAAAAGCCGTAACTTTCGGCGAAATAATGCTCCGTTTAAAATCGCCCGCGCACGAGCGGCTCTTCCAGAGCCCGCTGCTCGAAGCTACTTTCGGCGGCGGCGAAGCCAATGTTGCGGCGTCTTTATGCAACTTCGGCATCCCCGCAAAGTTCGTCACCGTCCTGCCCGATAACGACATAGGCGACGCCTGCGCAGGCGAACTGCGCCGCTTCGGCGTTGATACGAGCGCAATCCTGCGAAAAGAAGGCAGGCTCGGCATATATTTTCTTGAAACCGGCTCAAACCAGCGCGCCTCGAACGTTATTTACGACCGCGAGGGCTCGCTGATTTCCGTCGTGAAGCCCGGCGACATTGACTGGCGCGAGGTTCTTGCAGACGCAGACTGGTTCCACATCACGGGAATCACGCCCGCACTCAGCCAAAGCGCGGCTGACGCTTCTCTTGAAGCTGTTAAAACTGCAAACTCGATGGGGCTGACAGTCTCCTGCGACCTCAACTTCCGCGCAAAACTCTGGAAGTACGGCAAAACCGCGCCCGAGGTTATGCGTGAGCTGTTTAGGTACGTTCACGCGGGGATTGCCAACGAGGAGGACTGCCAGAAGTCGCTCGGAATCATGTCCGATGCCCATGCGGACAGCGTGACTAAGGGCGAGCTTGACGCCTCCGCTTATGAGGCGCTGAGTAACCGCGTCATGGCGGAGTTTCCGAATCTCAGGTATCTCGCGGTTACGCTGCGCGAGAGCAGGAGCGCGGACATAAACAACTGGGCGGCGTGTCTTAATGACGGCAAAAACTTCTGTTTGAGCAAAAAGTACGAGCTCACCGACATCGTCGACAGAGTCGGCGGCGGGGATTCATTCGGTGCGGGGTTGATTTACGGCTTGAAGACTTATGATGGTCCGCAGAAAGCCCTCGAGTTTGCGGTCGCGGCGAGCTGCCTCAAGCATACTATTGCAGGCGATATCAACCGCGTAAAGGTCGCCGAGGTTGAGAAGCTTATGGGCGGCGACGGCTCGGGGCGGGTGACGAGATAATTGACAATTGACAAGGTACAATTGACAATTATAAGTTAAACATTTCCTCTGCGACATTGCAGCCCGCCTTAAAACCATGCTTGAAACCCTCAATCGCACATAATGTGGCATATTCGGAATATGCGTCCATATAATCATGGAAAATTCTCTTTTTCTTGCCTTTGAGCATTTTACAAATCTTGTTCTCGTTCTTGGTTATTATATCTGCCGGCTTACTTTCAATCGTCATTCCCTCTTCGGTGCAGATATAATACAATTCCTCAATAATGCTTCCCATAGTTTTATCCTTTCTTTTCACAACCGTACGGTTGTTTTAAACTAATTATATCACAACCGCTCGGTTGTGTCAATACTTTATTTGGGGATTTTATGAAAAATTTTGCAGAACACTTAAAAGCTTTAAGAATATCAAAAAATTTAACACAAAAACAGCTTGCAAAAGAGGTCGGTTTAGCCGAGAATGTCTATCAGAGATATGAACGGGATTTGTATAAACCCTCGTTTGAAACATTAATCGCCCTTGCAGACTATTTCAACATAACGCTTGACGAGCTCGTCGGGCGCTCGCTTGACAAACAAATATAAGGAGAAAACCCATGAATTACGAAATCAAAGACGTCTCCGCACGCCTTAGGGCGACACGCGAATACCTCGACATCTCCGCTGACGATATGGCGGCTAAAGTTAAAATACCCATTAAGGAATACATTATCTTGGAAAGCGGCGAAAAAGACTTATCGCTGTCTTTCCTCAACGACTGCGCGGGTGCCCTGGGAGTCGAGCTCATCGAGCTTTTAACAGGCACGGAACCGCGCCTTCAAAAATACAGTATCGTGAAGTCCGGAAAAGGTCTGCCGATAGACAGGCGAATCGGCTTCACCTATCAGCACATGGCGTATTTATTCAAGCATAAGAAAATCGAGCCGCTAATTGTAACCGCGCCGTACTCGGAGTCCGAGCAGACGCAGCCTGTCCATATGTCGGCGCATGACGGACAGGAGATGAATTTGATTCTTAAAGGCAAGCTCAAATTCACCATCGGCGACAAGACCGAAATACTTGAAGCGGGCGACTGCGTCTACTTCGACAGCAGCGTCCCGCACGGCATGGTCGCAACGGGCGGCGCAGACTGCGAATTTTTGGCGGTGTTGATATAACGTTGAGTGCGGCGCCTAGGCGCACCGAAAAATCCGGCGGCGTGCCGAGGGCGTCACGCCCTATAAACCACGAAAGGACAACAATAATGCTTAAGGATTACTACAAAAATTATATAGAAACAGATTACGATGAAAAAGGCATAATCAGCAAGTTCAAAATCAACGCGCCCGACGACTTTAACTTCGCCTATGACATCATTGATAAATACGGCGAGCTTGAGCCGGACGCGCGGGCGCTTGTCTACACGAACCCCAAAGGCGATGAGCGCACGTTCACGTTCGGGCAGCTCTCAAAAGCCTCGACACAGGCGGCAAACCTGTTCGCGTCAAAGGGAATCAAATACGGCGACAAGGTTATGCTCGTGCTCAAAAGCCACTATCAGTTCTGGCTTGCTATGCTCGGGCTTGAAAAGCTCGGCGCGGTCGCCGTCCCTGCGACGCATATGCTTACCGCAAAGGACTACGTCTACCGCTTCGAGCAGGCAGAGATGAAGCACATAATCATCACCGGCGACGATATTAATGCAGCGAAAAGCGCGGAGGACGCCGACAGGGAACTCGGCGGCGTTTTACTAAACAAGTTCATCGTCAACGGCGGGCAGTACGACGGCTGGCTCGATTTCGACGCGGAGCTTGAAAAACAGCCCGATACGATGATCCGCGTAAAATCCGACTCCCGCGATATGCTGCTTCTTTACTTTACATCGGGTACAACAGGCTATCCGAAGATGGTCACGCACAACCACCGCTACGCCCTCGCACACACGCAGACCGCGATGTGGCTCAACAACCGTTATGACGGGCTTCATCTCACGATTGCGGATACAGGCTGGGCAAAGGCGATGTGGGGGAAGATGTACGGGCAGTTCATCATGGGCTCCGCCGTTTTCGTCTACGACTACGACCGCTTCAACCCGCTCGAAATGCTGTCGGTGGTTTCAAAATACAAGGTTACATCGTTCTGCGCGCCGCCGACAATGTACCGCTTTTTTATTCAGGAGGACGTAAAGCAGTTCGACCTTTCTGCCCTCGAATACTGCTGTACGGCGGGCGAGGCGTTAAATCCGGAGGTTTTCGAGCGCTGGCGGGAATTCACGGGGCATAAGATGATGGAGGGCTTCGGGCAGACCGAAACAGTTATAATCGTTGCGACAATGCCGGGTATGGAGCCGAAGCCGGGTTCGATGGGGCGCCCCCTGCCTCTTTACGCAACCGATATATTCGGCGACGACGGCAAGCCTGTTGCAGCGGGCGAGGTCGGCGAGATTTGCATTAAATGCAGCCGCGGGGACGACGGGCTGTTTGACGGCTACCTCAAAAACCACGAGCTGACTGATTCCATGTGGCATGACGGGCTGTATCACACCGGCGACACCGCATGGAAAGACGAAGACGGCTACTTCTGGTACGTTGGGCGCAACGACGATATGATAAAGTCGTCGGGATACCGTATCGGCCCTTTCGAGGTTGAGAGCGTGCTGATGACCCATCCGCTCGTCATGGAATGTGCGGTTACAGGCGCCCCCGACCCTGTCCGCGGGCAGGTCGTAAAGGCGACGGTTGTGCTCGTCAAGGACGCGGAGGGCAGCGACGAACTTGTGAAAGAGCTGCAAAAGCACGTTATAGATAATACCGCGCCTTATAAATATCCGCGCATAATCGAGTTTGTGAGCGAGCTTCCGAAAACTATCAGCGGGAAAATCAGAAGAGTGCAGATTAGGAAAGAAGATAATAAATAAGAGGCGGCAAAGTTTAAAAATGAAATTAATTCGGGGAAAATTAAATTTTTCATTCCTTGTTGGTGCAGAAAGGACATGGTGAAATAATGGCATTTAAAACTAAGGCACTTTTATCAGCTTTAGCAGGCAGTATTGCGAAGTCAACCACACTTAAAGAAGCCTACATGGTTGTTATGAAGGCTGCAAATGTGGAAGGTGTTTCGATTCCCTCTTATGAGGAAGCACTGGAAGAAATTGAGCAAGTAAGAAAATAAGGATAATGCCATGACAGAATATTACCTCTGGCTATTACAATTCATGGGCGCGGCGAACCCGCGCTCCATTCAGCTTATCCGCCACTTCGGCTCGCCCGAAGCGGTTTATTCGGCTTTCGGCAGGCTCGGGCACGACATAAAGTTCCTGAAGCCCGACGAATCAAAAGCGCTGCAGTGCGCAACGCTCGATAAATCGCGGGAAATCATGCAGGAATGTGAAAAGCACGGCTACCGCGCCATAACGCTCGAAGACCCCGAATACCCGCTCGCACTTAAAAACATCTATAACCCGCCGCTCGTGCTTTTCACGGCGGGCGAGCTATATAAGGACGAGCTTTGTATCGCTGTTGTCGGCACCCGTGAAGCGTGCGAATACAGCCTCATTGTCACACAAAGATTATGCAGAAAGCTTGCGGGCGGGAACGTTGCAATAGTCAGCGGCATGGCGGTCGGGATTGACAAAGCCGCTCACACCGCTGCCCTGGATGTAAAAGGCCGCACAATCGGCGTGCTCGCGTGCGGGTTTGACGTGGACTACCCGAAGTATTCCTTGCCGTTCCGGCAGGAAATCATAAGAGCGGGCGGCGCCATAGTCACCGAGCTGCTCCCGAAAAGCCGCAGTGAGCGCGGATACTTTAACTTCCGCAACCGCATTATGTCGGGGCTTTCGCGCGGAGTTATCATCATAGAGGCGGGGGAAAAAAGCGGCTGCCACATCACCGCAACTCACGCAGACAATCAAAACCGCGACATTTTCTGCATACCGCCCGCCGATATTTTTAATCCCCGGTTCAAAGGTGTATTCCGCTATCTGCGTGACGGCGCAACTCCCGTTTTTGACTACAGCGACGTGCTTAACCAATATCTTGTTACGCCGATTGCGGATTATGACGGGACTGACGAAATCGCAGCCGCACCGCCGCCCGCCGTAAAAGAAAATAAACCGAAGCCTTTCAACGTAATCCCCGAAGAGCCGCCCTTAACGGACTTTACAGAGCTTTCCGAAGCTGCGGCAAAAGTTGCAGAATTACTTAAAGGCGGCGCGAAAACCGTGGATTTCCTTGCGGAGAAGAGCGGGCTCGCCGCAGACGTGCTTTCGGAGCTGCTGCTCGAGCTTGAAATAGACGGCGTGATTGAAAGCACGGCAGGCGCAAGCTATAAGTTGTGCTTATGAAAAACATGAAAATCATCGACTCCCACGTACACATCTATCCCGACAAAATCGCTGAACGAGCCTCGGCAAGCATCTCCGGCTTCTACGACATACCCGTAAAATATAATGGCACGGTCAGCAAGCTGCTCGAAATCTGCAAACGTACGGGCATCGTGAAATGCGTAGCCTGCTCAGTAGCGACTGCGCCCGAGCAGGTTGGAATCATAAACGATTATATGTCAAAAGCCGCAGAAGAATCCGGCGGCTTCTTCATCTGCCTGGCAGCGCTGCATCCCGCGATGAGCGAGCTTGAAATTGAATCGGAGCTTATACGCGCAGAAAGCTTAAACCTGCGCGGAATCAAGCTTCATCCCGATTTTCAAAAGTTTCGGATAGACGACCCCGCCGTATTCAAGATTTACGAACGCGCAGAGGGCAGGCTTCCGATTCTGTTTCACACCGGTGATAAAAGATATAACTTCTCAAACCCTGAAAGACTCGCGAATGTTCTGCGCCGTTTCCCGAAGCTTACGGCAATCGGCGCGCACTTCGGCGGCTGGTCGGAGTGGGGGGACTGCGGCTGCCTTGCGGATTTTGAAAACCTCTGCGTTGACACGAGCAGCTCGCTGTATGAATTAAGCAGCGGCAGCGCGAATAAGCTTATAAGTATGTACGGCGAGGAGCGTGTCATGTTCGGGACGGACTACCCCATGTGGGACGCTGACGGCGAGCTTGAGTTTATCGAAAAATTAAATCTGTCCGGGCGGGCAAAAGAGCTTATTCTCTACGGGAACGCCGCAAGGCTTTACGGCTTGGAGGAAAACTGATATGGCAAAACCCTCTTACGCGCTTAAAGACACTGAACTCGACGAATTAATAAAGGAACTTACACCGAAAATCAGGACGAATTCTGTTATCGCGGGGATTTCAGGATTCATAGGATTTATTTGCAGCAGCATCGGATGGTACAGTATTGATGTTCAGCTTGCGCTCGGCCGCGGGCTTGGTCTTCTTGTCCTCGGATTTATCGGGCTTACTGCAGCCTCCATGACCGGCATGACCGCAAACAGGCACAAAAAGAAGCTTAAGTTCGCTATAAGCGACAGCGTGGTGAGGTGTGCGCTGGCTACGCGGTTTGAGATAGACAGATACTCGCCGTCAGGCTGTATCAGACGTGATATAATAATGTATGCGGGGCTGATTCACCGTTCATGGAACAAAATAAGCGGGAGCGATTTGATTGAGGGTGCATACAAAGGGATAGGGTTCACTTTCTCGGATGTGTTTCTCGAACAGGTATCGGCAAATAAAAAAGGAAGCGAAAGACGTTCGGTCGTATTCAAGGGGCAGTGGTTAATCCTCGAGCTCGCAAAGCCGCTGACTTTCGGCGTTCAGCTTCGGGGGCGCAGAGGCGGCGACAGTGCAAAATCTGATATCGAAACCGAGAGCATGGAGTTTAACAAGCGTTTTCAAATTATCGCCTCAAACCCGCACACGGCTTTTTATATACTTACGCCGCAGCTCATCGAGCAAATCTTAAAAGCCGCAGGACGGGCAAACGCCCAAATGTCAGTAAGCTTCGACGGGGATAAAATGCATATTGCGCTTGACAGCGGTCGGGATTTGTTCGAGCTTTGCAGTGAAAAAAGGAAGATGTTTAAAGTTAACAATATCGAAACGCTTCGCATGCAGATGCGCTGGGACGTGAATTACATCGCGAACATAATAGATGAGCTGTTACTGAACGAAACTTTATTTAAAGCTGATATTAATATATGATAAAAACAATGACAAAATTTGCGAATGTTTTTATTGTCAGGCGAGGAAAAAGCGCAGGAATAATTTGTTTATTCCGAGCATTTTTAACAAAGCATGGCAGTAAAAAGACCGCAAAGCTGTCAATGTTTTAATTGGATATTAGTATAAGGTAAAAGGTTGAAACAAGCAGCAATAAACCGGGCAAAACGAAACTTTTCATTCCCCGCCCATGCAGAAAGGACATAGTGAAAATATGAGGCAAAGCGACAGAGTCCGCGAGCAGCGTTATAATACATTTCTCCATGGGCTCGACAATAATAATTTAAACACCGGCTCCTGTCCGCCGATGGACGAGAGGGAGCTCACAGCGAGAATCCGCAACCTGACGCGCGGCATGAGGTCTAACACCACGACTGCGGCAATATTTATGATTGCCGCGGTCGCCGGGTTCTTTTTCATCGGGCCTTTTGCGTTTGCCCTTGGTATAGTGAGCGGCTTCTTCGGCCTTAATGCGATGTTTTATAAAAATCGCCTCAAATGCCTTGTCAGCAGCAACATCGTAAGGGGTGTGCTGTCGGATACGTTCGAGCTCACGCACTACGCACCCGGCTGTCACATCGGGCAGAGCACGATTAAAGAATCCATGCTGATTCAGCGTAATTGGAACAACCTCAGCGGCAGCGATATGGTCGAGGGATTTTACAAGGGCGTACGGTTCAGGTTCTCGGACATTCACCTTGAGCAGGTAACTCGGAGCAAGAACGGTAAAAAGCGAGTGACAGTATTCAAAGGGCAGTGGCTGATTATCGGGCTCGCAAAGACGCTGCCGTGGAGCCTGCAGCTGCGTTCAAGGCTCTCGGTCGGCAAACGGGCGAAGTCTAACATTGAAACCGAGAACATGGAGTTCAACAGCCGGTTTCAAATTCAATGCGGTGACCCGCACACGGCGTTTTATATACTCACCCCGCATTTCATGGAGTATATATTAAACGCAAAAAGCAAGGCAAGCACGCGGCCCGGATACAGAGCCGATGCACAAACGCACATGAATTTCTGCGGAAAAGAGGTTCACGTCGCACTGCATAACGGCAGGGATTTGTTCGAGCCGTGCGGCAGGAAGCTCTTTGCAACGGATAATATCACGGCGCTCCGCATGCAGATGGAGTGGGACGTGAATTATATAAAAAGCATTATCGAAGAGCTTTTGTTAAATGAAAACTTATTCGCAACCAATGAAAAGGAGAACTGAAAATGGAAGCAGTCATTATTATCTCTGCGATTTTAGTAATCGCCGGCATTTCAATCCTCGCCTGGTGGATAGGCACCGGTAACAACTTTCACCGCAAGCAGGTCAAGATTAACGAGGCGCTTTCCGGAATTGAAGTGGCGCTCACCAACCGCTTCGACAAGCTGACAAAGCTGATGGACGTCGCCAGGGGCTTCGCCGCGCACGAAAAGGAAACGCTGTCGATGGTGATTTCGATGCGCAAGGGCATGAACATAGGCGAGCTGAGCAAGGCAAGCGCACAGTGCGACCAGCTTATGGCGCGCATTAACGCCGTCGCCGAGGCGTACCCCGAGCTGCGCTCTGCCGAGATGTTCAGCGACTTGCAGCGCGGCATCCGCGAAGCCGAGGCGCACCTGCAGGCCGCCCGCAGGCTCTATAACAGTAACGTCACGCTGTTTAACACAGCGATTCTCGTATTCCCGTCGAGCATAGTCGCAAACTCTAAGAATTTGCAAAAGTTCGATTTCTTCGAGGCTGAGGAAGCCAAGAAGCAGGACGTGAAGATTAGTTTTTAATAAAAAAGAAGCGGGTTATTTAAATCCCCGCTTCTTTCTTTTGTTTCCCCGCCGCAATAATATACACAATAATCGCAGCGGTAATCTGCACCGCGCATACAACAATCAGCTTAACGTTCGGCGGCTGGGTTAGCATATCCAGTGTGAATATGCCGCCTAAAGCATTAGACCATGCATGATAAAAAACGCAGGAAAAAACATTTCTTGTAAGCTTATATAACGCCGCCATTATAAAGCTCATAGTAATGCAAGAAATAGAAAAAGCAAGCATATTAAAATCTGACTGGTTTAGATTTGTTACAAGCCAAGCAGGAAAATGCCAAACAGCCCATATAACGCCTACAATAAATGCAGCGGGAATAAAATGCATTTTCTCCTCAAGCGCAGGCTGCAAAAATCCTCTCCACCCGATTTCTTCAAATCCGCCGCCAACCATCATTACCGCTATGGCCGGAATGAAGAACAAGAAAAAGTACCAAGGGTTTTCAATGTAGCTGTTTAGTATAATATTCGGGGCAAGCAAAGCTAAGCAGAACAGAGCGGTAATAATTATTGTTTTTAAAGCTTTTTCTGTTTTAAAAACTCGCCCCAAAAAATCTTTTACCCCCCGTATCTGCCCGCTTCTTTTAAGTAAAATAAACATCGCGTATGCAGGTGCCATGCCGCATACAAAGCCGACGACGGCAAAGCTTGCAACCACTCCGAAAGTGCTGTCTGTAAGTATTCCTGTTTGCTCTCCCGCAAAGAGAAATATTAAGCCAATCCAAGCAATTGCAAAAGTCAGCAGCAAGTACCTCACAATCGGCTTCTTTTCATTTTTGTTCCACATAGTTTGTTTCTCGCTTTCTGCTTTGCTGATACTTGTCAATTAGTTATACTCGCGCTCCCGCTCGTCAGGTCCACATTAACCCTCTGCCGGTTCTCCCCGCCCGCGCTCGCATTGCCCGACCTTTCGAGCCTGCCGGAGTCGCCGTCCAAGCTATACCTTATGCTTCCGCTCGTTCTCGAGAAATTAATATCCGCGCCGCTCCCCGCGGGAACAGTTACGTTTGCGCTCCCGCTCGTAACTTTTATGCTAAGGCTACCGTTCCATTCGCCGAAATCAACGTTCGCCGAGCCCGACGTAAGCTGTACGCTCCCGCTCCCCGACAGCCCCGTGATTCGCTGATTGCCGGACGTAAGGTAGATGTCATACGTTTTGGGGGAGAAGCCGTTAATGGTTATACTTCCGCTTGTGGAGTGGCTCCGCAGGTGATTCGGCGTGTTATCGTGGTTATAATCAAGCATGACGCTGCCGCTCGTGATGTTCACGTGGAGGTTGTCGGTTTCGGGCAGCTCGCCGTTTATTTTCCCGCTCGTGAGGTTTAAGTCGATTTTATTGTAAACACTTTCCGGCAGCTCGATATCGAGTGCCGTGCTTCCTATGCCTCTCCAGCCCCAGTAGCCCCAACCCCAGCCAAGACTGAAATTGCCTTTTTCCCTTACGACGAGTGTGCTGTTCCTTACCTCCGCGATGAATTCGACGTTGCGGAAGTTTCTGTTGCCGCTGTAATAAACGCGCGTCACATTGTTGGGCGATACGGTTATGTTTGTTCGTGCGGCGAGGACGGCGATTTCGATATTATCGTACGCTTCGTTAAATTCCTTTGAAACCTCATAGCCGTCCCACCCAGCATTATTCCACCCGATATGGAAGCTGCCGGTGTCTATGATGTTTAAAACGCTGACGCCGGTTATCCCTGCCGAAATTATAATACCGACCAGCGAAACAAGGAACAGCGATGAAAAAATAACTGCTAATGCTTTCATTTATGCGCTCACCTCCCGTGCTTTAAAGACCGGGCGTCCGGCAATCATGTTGCCGTGCCAGTTGATAATCCCTTTGACGGCGCTTACAAAAAGCTTTACAAACTGTACGCCGAGCAGCCCGAACAGCCCGCCGAGCGACAATATCATCAGCCCCACGAAGAACGTGACCAATCCGGGGAACGGCGAGTAAAATCCGAAGAAAGCCGTCCCGAACGCGCCGCCGACCATTGTTGCGATTCCCCCAATGACAAGCCCGAAAGGCGCCGCCAGAAACGCAACCATAATCCCGAACAGCGCCGGAATCGCCCAGCTGAACACGAAAATATCAACTATGAGCACGGTAATTAACCCGCCCACGTTAAATGAACTGCAGGAGCTGTTATAATTATTATAGTTATTATGATTATTATAATTATTGGCCTGCGGATTATTATACCGGGGAGGAGGAGCGGACGTGCTGCCGGCATTGCCTGCCTCGGCGGTCTGCTCACTTTTTTTATTGAAAAAGTTGATTTTGATTCCGCTGTTTACATAGTCGGCGTAAGCGTCGTTTTGCGGGGGAGGCATATCCCGGGTTGAAAAGTGTGTGGGCTGCGGCTCCTCCGCAGCAGGCGGCGGAACCTCCTCGCTCCCGGCTCCTTCTGCGGCGGTCTGCTCCTTTGCTTTTTCGACGGCAATAATGGGATAAATCTCCTCCTCCGCGTATTGCTTTGCAATTTCGGAGATACTTCCGAGCTTTGCACAGATTTCAATATCGCTTAAGCCCTTCGCCGTGCTGTCCGCAAAGTGCAGCTCAAAGTCCGCGATGATTTCGCTCTTGTCGGTAATCCCGAGCCGCCCGAGCTCCTTTTCGAGATTGCTTAAAAATTCTGCTTTGGTTCTATACATATTTTATCCAACCCTTTCCGGCATCAAAAAGCCATAAAATTTGATTTCTTTTTAGGTATTGTTTTCCATTCAAACTCTTTTACTCTCCCTCTCCCTTAATCAGTTTTCCGATACTCTCGGCAAATTCGCGCCACTCGCTTTCCTGGCGTTCCTTTTCAACCTTGCCGTTGTCGGTGATTTGATAGTACTTGCGGGGCGGGCCCTCCTGCGATTCGACTATATAAGAGGTTATGCTCCCGTTGTCCTTGAGCCTTTTGAGAAGCGGATATATCGTGCCCTCCGTTATGTGCATGCTTTCGGAGATGCGGTTCACAAGCTCATATCCGTAACAGTCGCCCCTGCAAACCAGAGCAAGAACGCAAAGCTCCAGCGTTCCGCGCTTTAATTGTGAGTTAATTTCAATCAACCCCCCTGTCAATCTATTTGAGTTTACTGATAAATATACTCTGCTTCTGCCGTTATTGTTTTAATAACCTCTGCTCCTGCTGTAAAAGCTCCCGAAAAAACCACGCGATTCGCCCAGCGTAGATTCCCCTCGACAAAGAAAACATATTCACCATCGGGATAATCCGTAAAGTCCCAAGTATAGCTCAAAGCTCCCGTATGCGGCGTCGCGCTTGAAACTGCGTCGGTCTCGGACTGCGTTTTATCTGTAAACCCCGAACGGTTTACCCATTCAGAAAGCACTTCCGAGCGTTTCCCGGCGCCGCCGCCCGTCGCCCAGGCAGTGACATAAAGTGATTCTACGTAATAGCCGCCCGCGTCTTCAATCCAAACAGCGAACTGATTGCTTGCCCAGCCTGACTGCTTTTCAAAGCCGAAGCTTATGACGAGCTCGCCCGCTTCACCATTGACAGCCGCCGTGACATCGGAAAGCATGGAATTCTCGGGTGATTCCGGCGTCAACGCATCTTGGTTGCTGCCGCAGGCGGCGAAAAACGCAAGTGCAAACATTGTTATTAACAGTAATTTTAAATTTTTCATACTATCTCTCCTTTATCATTACCTATATTATAGCACACTGTACCATACATTGCAAGGTACTATGTGTACAAATATATCGCCTTGTTATAAGGCGATATTTGTTAATTATTTACAAAAACAGTTTATTTCCCGCCAATCGCCTTTACCAGCTCCATCGAAACCGCCTCGCCGTCGTCATCAACCGCCGAGTAGTCCAGCCCTTTATAATTCCAGTAGGCGCGGCTGATTTTATATTTGTCGAACAGCGCGTTCTTATCCCGCAGATAATTCACGCGGTCGGGGATTCCCGCAAGGTCAATGGCGCCGTATTCCCCGCAGTAGAGCCGCCTGCCCGTCTTCTCCATAAATTCAATCGCGGGCGCGAGCTTTTCTTCAAGAAACGTAAAGTCAAACACCGTATCGGGGGTCATGGAGCCTAAATGGTCGGGGGCGATTTCCTTTATAATGTCAAAGCCCGCGAGCTTCCCCGGGTACGGCTGTACAACGCCGGTGTCTTCAAGCGACGTCCAGCGCGCCCGCTGATGCGTAAAAAGGAACGGCTCGTAGAAGTGGAAGTTGTAAAGTATGCGCTCGTCGTCGTAAATATCGAGGGTTTTAAGCCCTGCAACCGAGTTATAATGCGGGCCGCCGAGCATTATATACCTTTCGCTTCCGGTTTCGCGTACAGCGTCTATCGCCTTGCGGGCAATTCTGTTCCAGCTGTCGCCGTGCGGGTCTACGATTTCGTTTAAAATCTCGAAAATTATATTGTCGCCCTCGTTACTGTAGCGCCGCGCAAATTCTCGCCAAATGGACACAAAGCGGTCCTGCGTCTGTTCATCGGTAAACAACGCGTTCTCGGTTTTATAACTCCAGAACGCATAGCCTGGAGCCTTGTGCATATCAAGGATTAGGTTTAACCCGAACTCCCTGCACCAGGCGAGAGCACTGTCAATCACCGCAAAGCCGTCTTCCTTATAAACAAACGGCTTGTCGTCGTCCTCGAGCACGGTATAATCGAAAGGCAGCCGAACGTGGTCAAGCCCCCATGAGGCAATCTGCGCTATATTTTCTCTCTTTATAAAAGAGGCGATATGCTCGGGTGTCATGTCTTTGCACTGCGAAATCCAGCCGCCCAGATTTATGCCCGCTCTGTATTTGTCTAAAATCATGTTTTTGATGTTCCTTTCAAGTTTCGGTGAGTACATAATAGCACGTAAATTAATATTGCACAAGGGCGGTTTTTTACACAAAGTTTCAGCTTCGTTTTTGTGCAATATTACCGTTGCATAAATTACATTTTTCGCTATTGCTTTTATAATAATTGTTTGTTATAATAGAATTAATCATATATAATTAAAATCACAGGAGGTGCTCAATTATGTTTGCAAACACAGGCTCGAGCCCCGAGCAAAAGGAGTGGAAAGATAAGGCGGCAGCTGACGGGCGCGTGAAGCCGATGTCCCCGGGGTTCAAGTGCGCATGCGGCGAGACGCACGGAACATTCGCCAAAAGCGCGAAAATGACCACAGGCGAGGGGATTGGCGCGGCGGCGTTCCGCCTCTGCAAAGACTGCAAGTGTTACGCCTGCGGCGAGGAAACCGCTGAAATTAAAACGAGGTGACAAAATAATATTTACATAATGGTTATCAGGAATGAGAACATCTTCAAAAAGCTATTAAAAAAATACCCGGAAGCGAACGCTGCTGGGTATTTTAATTATACATTACCAATTGTCAACTGTTAATCAGCTGACTTTTATATCTATCCATTTCGGCTGAATCGTTTCAAGCAGCGGGAATTCGTCCGGCACAACCTTGTCCTCCTCATAGCGCCAGCAAGGATGCTCGCCGCAAAGCCCGCAGTCAATGCTCTGGCGGTCGTTACGGCAGCAATTATAAATAGGGCAGATTACCTCGTCAACATACTGCAGCCAGAAAACACGTCCGTGTTCCTCGTTGCAGCCGAGACATTCGTGCGGGAAATGCCTGCATTCATAGCAGTTTCGCCCGCAACAGCTTATGTGCTCTTGCATTTTTTCACCATGCGGCGCCGTCAATTTGAACTCTATGTTTCTATATATTGACAACAATTACTCTTACTCTTCCCTATATTGTAACAGAAAAGAATACACTTGTCAACAATTCGGTATAAAAATTATTGCGCTTTCATAAAAAATGTGCTATACTTGTCTTAATGCACACAGAGCCATGAATTATATAGCCGATTAACTTGAAAAATGCTCCGCATTTTTCGCAGCAAACTCGTTTGCTGACGCGCCGCAGGCGCGTAATCGGCTATGTAATCGAATTAAGCCGCTTCGCGGCTTACGCGGCATTTGCCGCCCGTGAAGAAAGGACTTAATAAAAATAAGCCTCAAAATAACCGGCATAAAACCGGGGAAAACGAAGCATTTCATTTCCCGCCCGTGAAGAAAGGACTTAATAAAAAAATGAACATTACGCTTTCGGTCGGCATGATAGTGAAAAACGAGGAGACGCGCCTTGAAAAATGTCTCGCGGCGCTTTCGTCGCTGCTTCGCGCTGTGCCGAGCGAGCTCGTGATTGTCGACACCGGCTCGGCTGATAAGACTATCGAAATTGCCGGGCGTTATACCGATAAAATTTTTCACTTCGACTGGGTGAACGACTTTGCGGCGGCGCGTAACTTCTCGCTTGAAAAGTGCGCCGGCGAATGGTTCATGTACCTTGACGCAGACGAGGTTTTCGATGACTTGAGCGAAATGATTGCCTTTTTCACTGACAAAAAAATGCTCGCCAAATACAACAGCGCAACTTATATTAAAAGAAATTACACCAATCGCGAGAACAGCCGATGGTATCCTTTCGCGGCGCACCGCGTAACCAGACGGCTCAAAGGACTTCACTTTAAATACCCTATTCACGAGTGCTTTTCGACTTTCGCGGAGCCCGTGTATGAGTTTAAAACATTTGTACACCACTACGGCTATACCTATGACACGCCGGAGCAGCAAGAAGCAAAAAGACAAAGAAACCTCTCCCTCCTGCGCGGCGAGTTCGCGAAAAATCCCGGCGACATCGGCATATGTCTGCATATATTGCAAGAACTCGCAGGCGCGGAAAAAGAAGCCTTTTACCTTGAAGTGCTTGAAAAAATCCGCAGAAATCCCCAAGCCGCGGGCGCCGCCGTCGCCTTTACGGAGTTCATTCTATATTTATTTGAGAGAGAGGGCGGCGAAAAAACGCTCGGATATATCGGCGAATACTTTAAGCTTTATAAAAATATCCCCGAGAATATACTGATGCTCGACGTTTACGTCGCGAAAGGCGCGGTTCTGCAGGCGCAGGGCAAACACGCCGAAGCAGCTCTTGCCTTTGAGAATTACTTCAGGCTATACGGGCTTTACACGAAAGGCAGATTGAATCTTTTGGGGCTCGGCGGGATTGCGCTGACTTTCTGCCGTCCCGAAGAATATGAAAAAATCAAGCGGATATACAGCGCGCTGCCAAAGCTGCGGGAGAAAACCCCAAAGCCTGAAAACAACCTGCACAAAACCGGGGAAAACGAAGCATTTTATTTCCCGCCCGTGGAGAAAGGGCTTAATGAAAATAAACTTGAAAACAACCTGCACAAAACCGGGGAAAACGAAGCATTTTACTTCCCGCCCGTGGAGAAAGGGCTTAATGAAAATAAACTTGAAAACAACCGGCACAAAATCGGGGAAAACGAAGCATTTCATTTTCCGCCCGTGGAGAAAGGGCTTAATGAAAATAAACTTGAAAACAACCTGCACAAAACCGGGGAAAACGGAGCATTTCATTTTTCGCCCGTGGAGAAAGGACTTAATGAAAATATGGGTATAACATTATCGGTGGGTATGATTGTAAAGAATGAGGAGGCGCGCCTCGAAAAATGCCTTGACGCACTGAAGCCTTTGCTTGCCGCTGTCCCGAGTGAGCTTGTAATTACCGACACGGGCAGCACGGATAAAACCGTTGAGATTGCCGGGCGTTACACCGACAAGATTTTTCACTTCAACTGGGTGAATGATTTTTCAGCGGCACGTAACTTCGGGCTTGAAAAATGCAGCGGCGATTGGTTCATGTTTCTTGACGCAGACGAGGTTTTCGGCGATTTGAGTGAGCTCATTCGCTTCTTCGGCGATAAACAAACGCTCGCAAAGTATAACAGCGCGACTTATTTTATAAGGAATCACGCCAAGCCCGACGGCTCGGAGTGGGGTGATTATATAGGTGCGCGCATAACAAGGCGCGTTCAGGGCCTGCACTTTATAAACCCTATACATGAGCGGTTTTCAATGTTCAAAGAGCCTACAATGCACCTTAAAACCGTCGCGCATCACTGGGGCTACGTTTATAATAGCGAGGCGGAAAAAGCAGCGAAAGACAAACGTAATATCCCGCTGCTGCGCGAGGAAATAAATAAAAAACCTAACGACCCGCTCGCCTACCTGCACCTTTTCGTATATCTCGACAGCGAAGAAAAGGAAAAGTTGATTCCGAAAATAATAGAAGCCGCAAAAAAGCAGAACGATAACAGTTCATGGCTGCCGCTCGTTCTGGCTTTTGTTTCCCTGCATTATTATAATATCGGCGACTTTGACAAGGCACTTGATTATAACTATAAGTTCTTCAAGGCGGCGATGAAAAACCAGAAAAGCCTGCTCTATCTCGAGATGTACGCCGAGAGGGGAATTATCGCCTATAACCGCAAGGAATACAGTGATGCGATTACTGCCTTTGAGAATTATTTTAAATTTTATGAGCTTTATACCGACGGCAAGCTCAATATAGACGTGCTCGGTATTCTGCCGCTTTCAAGTATTGAAGAAGCGCATTATAATCAAATAAAGCAGCTCTGTGAGCTCTCGAAAGGGCACGAGAATATAAAAAGAAACACAAGCATCGCATTGAATGGGGTCAAATCCCTCTCCTACAAATACGACAAAAACATAGTCCTGTCGGTAAGCATGATTGTCAAGAACGAGGAGCGTATGCTCGGCGCCTGCCTTGAGGGGTTGAAACCGCTGCTCGACGCCGTGCCGAGCGAGCTTGTAATTGTCGATACCGGCAGTACTGACAGAACCGTAGAGATTGCGAAGCAATTTACCGATAAAATTTACCATTTCGACTGGATTGATGACTTCGGCGCGGCGCGCAACTTCGGGCTTGAAAAATGCAGCGGTATGTGGTTCATGTTTTTAGACGCGGACGACCATTTTCAAGACGTGTCCGAGATGATAAAATTTTTCAGCGATATAAATATCCACAAGAATTATAACGTCGCCTATTATATCACCCGCAACTTCACTTCTGCGAAGTACGACAAATACTTCAGCTTTTATGTGCAGAGAATCGCGCGCAAGACCGATGACCTGCGCTTTGAGGGCGCGATTCATGAAGCCTTTGCGGGTTTTTATAACCCTGCCTACTACTTCAGTTCCTACGCCCACCACTACGGCTACGCCTTTGAAACCATGGAGCAGCAGAGAAAAAAATCCATGCGCAATCTTATGCTGCTCGAAAAGGAGCTTGAGAAAAAACCTGATGATTTACGCACTATCGGGCACATGATTGACTCCATGATGGACATGGACGACAAGAAGCGCGCCTTTGTCGAGAAAGCCGTTGCGCTGTCCGACAAGTCCGGCGAGGCTGTTTCATACCCCGCTTATTTTAAGGCATTTGATATGTACTACGCGGCGGGCGAGGTTGAAAACGCCCTCGCCGTCATGGATAAGGTTATAACGAAAGCAAAGCCCGACAACGGCGTCTTAACCGAGGCGTACGCCTACAAAGGCTCGCTGCTGTTCGAGACGGGCAGATTTTCCGAGGCAGGGGAGTGCATAAAAAAATACCTCGAATACCTTGAAAAACTCGGGAAAGGCAAGCTCGACAGAAGCGTGCTCACGTTCCTTATTGCAAACTATTCCGCGCCCGAAAAGCGCGGCGACTTCGTCAATCTGCTTGCCATGTGCATTTCAAAGCAGGGGAAAACCACAGAAGCTCTCGCGGTTTACGCCGGCACGGACTTCGCCGGGCTCCCCGCAAAAGCGTTCAGGGACACTACCGGCGCGATTTTTGAAATTATCAATGCGTTAAAGAATAAAAGCGACAGGGAAGCCGTATTTAAAACCCTCGCCGCCTTTTACGAAAAAGTTCAAAGTACAAAAACCGATGAGAAAGTCAATTATTTCGAGCAGGCTCTCGAAAAGCTTTATTACCTGAACCGCGACGATAATATTTACACGGAAAGCTTCAAAGATACGGGCGGGAAATTCGCAGAGCTCATGCGGCTGACGGCGGAAAGCGGCAGCACCGAAATAGAAAGCTTTATAAACAGCTTCGGCGATAAGCCTGTTCCCGAGGGTTTTTCCGCGGCTGTCGAGCTCGCGCTTAAAAACAACGTCAGCCTCGGCGCAGAGATTACAAAAATGAACCTTGAGCTTATGCGTACGCACCTGGCTGTCATTGCACAGAACAGCACTTTCCTGCCCGTTCACGCAATCGGCTATCAGAATGACGCGTTCTTCTTCTCAAGTATCAAAAACCTGCTTTTCGGAACGCTGCTTTTCGAGGCGGCGTGCTACAACACGGACTCGCTTACCGAACCGCAGAAGTCCGAGGTTTACAACCGCTGCGTCAATTACTGCTCGCTTTACGTAAGCAATGTTTACAATCCTGACCTGCTCAACGAGGACGACATCGGCGCGCTTTCGGAATCGCACCGCTTCGGATACTTCATGGGCATAGCGAAGAAGCTGCTGGACTCCGGGGACAGGCTCGGGTATATAAGAGAGCTCAAAAAAGCGCTCGCTTCCTGCAATTCCATGCAGAACATTATTAAGTTTTTGATTGAAGAATTCAGCGCTTCGCTATAAAGGTAAAACTTAAATTTTAAAATAACCGAGACAAAATCGGGGAAAATGAAACATTTCATTTCCCTCACGTGAAGAAAGGACTTATTAAAAGCATGAAAGCTCGTATCGCCAAAAAGCAGACATATAACGAAAGCGGTATTCTTCTCTCTGTCGGCATGATTGTCAAAAACGAGGAGAAGCATCTTGAAAAATGCCTCACAGCACTAAAACCGCTGCTCGACGCTGTTCCGAGCGAGCTCGTGATTGCCGATACCGGCAGCACCGACTGCACGGTCGAAATCGCGAAACGCTTTACCGACAAGGTTTATCACTTCGAGTGGGTTAACGACTTCAGTGCCGCGCGCAACTTCGGGCTCGAAAAGTGCACAGGCGAGTGGTTCATGTTCCTTGACGCGGACGAGGTTTTCGATGACTTAAGCGAGATGACGGGTTTTTTCACAAACAGAGCCGCGCTTAACAAATACGGCAGCATGACCTACATGGTTCGCAACTATCACGACGCCGGGGGTACGGAATGGTCTACCGGCACGGTTTCGCGCGCCGTCAAGAAGCTTCCCGGTGTGCGTTTTCACGGCGCAATCCACGAGCACCTGCTGCCCTATCCCGCGCCGACGCTGAGCCTGAAAGCCTTTGTCCATCACTACGGCTACGCGTTTGAAACCGAGGAGCAGGCAAAAGCAAAAAAGGAGCGCAACTTAACGCCCCTGTGCGCCGAGCTCAAAAAAAAGCCGAACGACGTGCGGATTCGCTCGCATATCCTTGCGGACATACAGGGCGGCGGGCTTGCGGAGTTTTTAGCAGAAACGCTCGAGGTAACGCGCAGACAGCAAAACCACCCTTACGCGCAGGGTATATTCTCGTTCAACATAATAAACCATTACATGCTTGAAAAGTACGAAAGCGTGCTCGGCAGCGTGGCCGAATTCATCAAGTCTTTCGGCAGGAAGCCGAAAAACATACGCTGGCTCGACGTATACGCGGCGAGGGCGCTCTCGCTGCAGCAGCTCGGAAGACAGGACGAGGCAATCGAAGCTCTCGCCGAATACTTAAAGCTGTACAGCGATTACCTCGCGGGCAGGCTTGCCGCCGACACCGGGAACCTTATAATCACTTATTCTGAGCCGTCAAAGTATGCGGAGCTAAAGTCCGAATACGACAACCTGCTGTTTAAAACCGGGCGCAGGAAAATGACCTTCTCCGACAGCACAACCATAAAGGTGGAAACATCGGCGGCGGCTGTAAAAAAGGAAGAGGACTGCATAGACGAGCAGGAGTGGAAACCGCTCCTCGAGAAGATAAAAAATAACACCGCCGTTACAGACACGGACGGCGCGCTGCTGGGCAGATACATGGCGAAAATCGCTGAAGCCGTTCTCGATTTGCCGTACCTTACTCTCGCTTATGAAGAGAAAAATATAGAAAGCAACGTTGTTTTCGGCGTTGTTCTCTATGAAACGGCGGTAAAGCAGGCAGGCAGGCTCCCGTGGAACGAACGGGCTGTGCTTTACAAAAACTTCGTGAAATACGCAGCACGGTATGCGGCTGATAATTATAATCCCGCAGACGAGCTTCATCGGTTCGGCTATTATGCGGGCAGGGGAGAGTTTAAGGAAGCGCTTGACGCTGTAACATCCGAGCACTTGAAGTGGGCCGCCGAGTTTTTACTTGAGGAAAAAGATTGAAAAAGATAATTGGACCCGGGAAAATGAAGCATGTTATTTCTCGTTCGTGAAGAAAGGACTTATTAAAATACGAATGAAAAAATCCGATTTTTATTACGAGCTCCCCGAGGAGCTAATCGCGCAGACGCCCATAGAGCCGCGCGATTCTTCGCGCCTGCTTATAACCTGCCGCGAAACGGGAGCGACAAACCACGATTATTTTTATAACATCGCCGACTTCTTGAACGCGGGCGATTTGCTCGTTATGAACGACTCTAAAGTTTTTCCTGCGCGGCTGCTCACGGACGATGTTGAAATACTGCTGCTTGAGCCCAAAGGCGGCGGCTGCTGGGAATGTATCGGCAGGAATCTTAAAAAAGGCAGAATAATCAGTTTTGAGGATAAACTGACCGCGAAGGTCGTTGAAATCCTCAGCGACGGCAACAGGCTCGTAAAGTTCAGCTGCAGCGGCGATTTTTATACAATTCTCGACGAAATCGGGCACACTCCCCTGCCGCATTACATCACCGAAAGGCTTGACGATTCGGCGCGTTACAACACAATTTATGCCAATGAAGCTGGCTCCGCGGCGGCTCCCACGGCGGGGCTGCACTTCACCGGGCGGGTATTTGAACGGCTCGCAGACAAGGGCGTCGAAACCGCATATGTAACGCTGCATGTCGGGCTCGGGACGTTCCGCCCCGTCAAGTGCGAGGATATAAGCGAGCATAAAATGCACTACGAGCGCTATCTGCTTCCCGAAGAAACAGCAGAAAAAATCGCCCGCTGCAAAGAACGCGGCGGCCGCGTGATTGCCGTAGGCACGACGTCTTGCAGAACGCTGGAGGCTTCCTGCGGACTGGCGGGCTCGGGGAGCACCGGCATCTTCATAACCCCGGGTTACAAATTCAAGGTTACAGACGGGCTTATTACCAACTTTCATCTGCCCGAAAGTACGCTGATTATGCTGGTTAGCGCATTTTTGGGGCATGAGCGAACGCTCGCCGCTTATGAGGAGGCTATTAGGGAACGCTATAGGTTTTTCAGCTTCGGGGACTCAATGATTATTTTGTAGTTGACAATTCTTCTATCTCATGTTATACTAATCAAAACAAATAAACACCACAGGCAGAAAGTTTAAAACAAACAGTGCCGAATCGGAGAAACGATACTTTTCAGTTCTCGCGGGTGTAGAAAGGACATGGTGAAAATATGGCTTATAAAATTAACGACAACTGCATTTCCTGCGGCGCATGTGTAGGCAGCTGCCCCACCGACGCAATTTCCGAGGGCGACCCCATTTACGTAATTGACGCGGAAAAGTGCATAGACTGCGGCGCCTGCGCTCCCGACTGCCCTGTTGATGCTATCGAGGGTTAATTAGGCTTACAATTTAATAGTATAAACATTGTTTCGGGGCGGGGTGTAATTCCCCACCGGCGGTAAAAGTCCGCGAGCTGTGTTCGAGTCGAAGATTCGACCTAAGGCTGACCTGGTGAAATTCCGGGACCGACAGTATAGTCTGGATGGTAGAAACTTGTTCCTTTTTAACAAAGGAACTACCCCGTGATTTATCATGGGGTTTTTTATTTCAAACTTTTCCCTCCCGTAAAGAAAGGATTTAATGAAATTATGAAATTCACAACAAAAAAACTGGTAACCCTTGCGCTGCTTTCCGCAATCGCTTATCTGGTGATGCTCTTCACCAACTGGACGCCCGTGGGCGCGGCACCCTTCCTTGTCTATGACCCCAAGGACGCGGTTATCGTTATAGGCGGCTTTATTTACGGGCCGCTGGCGGTGGTTATGATGTCGGCGGTGGTTTCCCTCACCGAGATGTTCACGGTGAGCAGAGACGGCTTTTTCGGGCTTGCCGCCAATATGCTCTCAACCTGTACATTCGCCTGCACCGCAGTGCTGATTTACAGAATCAGGAAGAACCTGCTGTTTGCAGTCATCGGGCTTGCCGCCGGAGTAATTTGCGTGACGGGCGTGATGATGCTTTGGAACTACCTTGCTGTACCGCCTTACAGAGGCTGGCCGCGGGAGCAGGTCGCGCCGATGATTATTCCTGTATTCATGGTGTTTAATCTTATTAAAAGCGGCATAAACGCAGCGCTCGCGGTTATGCTTTATAAGCCGGTGAAGCTTGTTTTTGAAAAAGCCGGCTTAAATTAATTATTACATTCCGTTTACAGTTTTCTTTTTGCGCTTGATTTTATTTCCTATTAGTGTTATACTTTTAATTAACAAATAATGGAAGTATAAAAAACTTGAGAATTAACTCTGCCGTCAGCGGAGATAAATTTTTACGGTTTAATGGCTGCCATGCAAGGAATAATGAGAGTATGCAAAAATATGTTTCAGAAGAGCAGAACAAAAAAATCAAGCAGATTATCGACGAGGTCGAGAAAGTAATAGTAGGCAAGCGGGACGTAGTGAAAATGCTCGTAATCGCGCTCATTTCCGGCGGGCACGTGCTGATTGAGGACGTGCCGGGCGTCGGTAAAACCACGCTCGCGACCGCACTGTCCAAGGCGACGGGCCTGCAGTACCGCCGCGCACAGTTCACGCCGGACGTCATGGCGTCGGACATTACGGGCTTCACGATTTATAACAAGGACACCGGCGACTTCGAGTACCGCCCGGGGCTCGTATTGTGCAATATCCTGCTCGCCGACGAAATCAACCGAACCTCCCCGAAGACGCAGTCCGCGCTGCTCGAGGCGATGGAGGAGCAGAACGTCACGGTCGACGGCGTGACCTACGAGCTTCCTCAGCCTTTCATGGTCATAGCGACGCAAAACGAGCTCGGCTTCGTCGGAACCTATCCGCTGCCCGAGGCTCAGCTTGACCGGTTCCTGATGAAAATCTCGGTCGGCTACCCGACGCTCGAGCAGGAAATCAGCATCATCGCCTCCCGCCAGACCGTAGACCCGCTTGAGCAGGTGCTTGCGCTCTGCACGCGGCAGGAACTTTTGGAGTGTATCGAAGCCGTCCAGTTCGTAAATATAGAAAAGAGTGTTTACCGCTATATAGTTCAGCTCGTTTCCGGCACCCGCGACCACAAGGCGGTGTTGCTGGGAGCGAGTCCGCGCGCCAGTTTGCAGCTCATGAGGGCAAGCCAGGCGTGCGCGTTTTTGTCGGGACGCGGATACGTCACGCCCGAGGACGTGCTGCGCATGACACCGCACGTGCTCGAGCACCGCCTGCAGCTCACGCAGGACGCAAAGGTGCGCAAAATCACCGAAATCGGCGTGCTGCGGGAAATCGCGAAGTCGATTACGCCGCCTTATCACAGGGAGTAGCTTCTTTCACGATTCCGACAAATTGCGCATAAACTCACACCCAATCCAAAACCCCTGCTTAAAATTCTCAGCAGCGCAGTTTAAAAGATGCTCGCGCTGTAAATCCGCATAGTTTATGAACAAGTCGCGTTCTTTTAAATTTAATTCTCCTGTGAGTATGCCGTATATTTCGTCAGTGCATTTTTCTGAGTTGTTATTTGCTATTTTCGTGTTTACATGGTCTGTGAAAAATGCTTCAAGTATATTTTTCATGGTTTTTGTCCTTTCGATTGATTAGGGCTCGAGCGTCCTTATTCTATTATATAGGACTTGCGGGTCCTTGTCAATAGTTTTTAAAAATATTTTCGAGGTATTTTATGATTACACTCATGGATAGACTTAAAGAGCTGAGAAAAAGTAAAAACGCAACACAGAAACAAGTTGCAGAATACTTAGAAACTGACGGCAGGCAATACAGAAGATATGAATACGGCGAATCAGACCCGACATATAAAACCCTAATAAAGCTCGCTGATTTTTTTGACGTGTCGCTGGACTATCTTGTCGGGCGCTCGGACGAAATGAAGAGGAGATAAAATTTCACAAAATCATTGACACCATATACGACACCATGTTATAATATAAAGGAGCGTTGATTTTGAGTAAATGGGATAAACTAATCGAAGAAATATTAAAGCTGAACAGAAATCTGCGCTTTGATGATTTAACCAAAGCTTTAATAAAAATCGGATATACTCAAAATCAACCAAAAGGCGGCGGCAGTCATTATACTTTTAGGAAAGAAAGCTGTGCGCCTGTCACGTTACCCAAATCAAAAAGCACTCAAATAGACATAGTTTATATCAGGCAAGTGCGGGAAGCTATTATGGATTATTTAACAGGAGAGGACGGGGAGCAATGAAAGATTTAGATTATTACATGAGTTTAAACTATAAGATAGAAGTTATAAAAGCGGAAGAGGGAGAAGGCTATGCCCTCCACTGCCCCGAATTAAGAGGCTGTATTACCTGCGCCGAAACTTTGGAGCACGGTTTTGAAATGATTGAAGATGCAAAAAAATGCTGGTTTACCGCCTGCCTTGAGGACGGAATACCCATTCCCGAGCCGAGCAGCTTAGAAGATTTCAGCGGACAGTTTAAGCTACGCATGCCCAAATCGCTTCATAAAACACTTGCCGAGCGTTCAAAGCAGGAGGGAATATCAATGAACCAATATTGCCTGTATCTTTTGTCCGGCGGCGTAAGCGGCAGCAGCAGGATAAACTTATGAAAGAATTCCGAATCTTTTACAGCGTGCTTGTGCTGTTTGTATTCATAATGTGCTTTGTGTATCAGAGCCGCATGATGCCGCTGCTGCTGCTTATTCTGATACTCTGCCCCGTGTTCAGCTTTATCGTGATGCTGGTTAACTTCCTCGCGGTAAGGCTCGCGCTGTCGTCCGGCAAGCCCGGCGATAATGCGGGCGGCGCCTCTCTTGAAATCGTCGCCGAGAAGCACGAGGAGTGCGGCGTCAAGCTGTACTTGCAAAACCGTTTTCTTTTTCCCGTGTCGCCGATTAGAATCATCGGCGATTTTCAAAGTCAGCACGAAAACGAAACCACATTCTCGAAAAAAATCCTCATGACCGACATTCCGCCGCTGTCGAGGTCGGTGGTGGGGCTGCCGTTTTGCCTGCCGTTCCGCGGCGAATACACTATCCGTATTTATGAGGTTTGCGTCTATGACCTGCTGAAGCTGTTCCGGCTGCGGCGCAGGCTTGATATGCAGGCGCGCTTGATTGTGCTCCCGCGCGACAAAACGCCCGCAGACCGCGGCAAGGAAACCGAAGCCGACACCGAGAGCCCCGCCTCGGTGATTACCAGCCACAGAAGCAATATGTTTAATTCCCTGCGCGAATACCGCGAGGGCGACAGCATACGCAACATTCACTGGAAGCTGACCGCAAAACAGGACGAGCTTGTAATCAAGCAGCCGGAGCAGTCGCTCAACAACAGCGCAGTCATATTCAACGATTTCTCAGCTGAGTTTGGCGAGAACTATCTGACAAGGCGTATGCTGGACGCGGTGATTGAAACCTCGCTCGCGGTAACGAAAAAGATTCTGACGGACGGCAACGGCGTTATCAGCTGCTGGCACGGAGCCCGCGGCAGCGAGAAGTACGAGCTCACGGAATACGCGCACTACAGCTATCTTTTCAGCGCGTTTACCATGCTACCGCAGGAGCCGTCGGCTAAAGACTTCGGGGGGCTCATTTCGCTCTTCTCGCCGGAAATAAAGGAATATCATACGATTTATATTATAACGCCGGACCTTAGCAGGGAGCTTTTGCACACCCTCGAGGAGTCGGGGCTCGCCATGACCGACGGCGTGGTAGCGGTTACTTTCACTGCTGCTCCCCCAAGCAGCGAAATTAAAGAATACATCAGAAACGAAACAAAAATTAAGCTGCTTGAAATCAACGACGAATCGCATTACTTTAACATGGAATGACGGACAATTGACAATGTACAATTGACAATTAACAATGTACAATTGGAGAAAGCCTTGAAAGAAAATAAAGAAAAAAAGCAGAAAAAGCCATTCCCTCAGCCGCTGCCCGTCTGGTCGGGCGGCGAAGCCAAAACTCAGCAGATAAGCCTTGCGCTGCTGCTTAACATAGCGGTGAGGCTGGCTTTGCTGTGCATGGCGACGGCGGGCGTGGTTCTCATGTTTGTGCAGCTTTACGACGTGCCTGTAAACACCGGCTTAGTTATTTTGTGCACGGTTCTCACCATGCTGTTTTTCAATGTCCTCTTCATGTTCATAAAGTTCAGATACGCGCTCCCCGCTCTCGGGGTTGTTCTTTTCATTTATATTCGTGCCGGCGAAGTCTTGTATAATCTCGGCTGTCTCGCCGATTACCTGCTTATTCACATTGACGGCGGCATGCTGCACACCGCGGGCTACGCGAGCCGCCCTGTCACGGCTGTGACCCGCATGACGCTTGACTTTCAAGCAAGCCTGCAAGCCGCCGTGATTTTCTGCGCGGTGATTTTCACGCTTCTTTTTGCAGTTTCAGCGAGAGGAAAGTTCATCGGCGTCATACTAATCACCTCCATAATTCTCGTGATTCCCGCCATCGCCTCGCAGAAAGCGTCTTATGTACCCGCGTTCACGCTGCTTGCCTGCAGCATGTTAGGGCTTTACAGCATCTGGGCAAGCCAGGAGCAAAACTTCCTTAAAAGCATCAGCGCCCGCAAAAAAAAGAAGCCGCCCTATATTCCGCAGATTCACCGCCATTCGGTCAACGGTGCGGCTGCCGCCTGTCTTGCGCTCATTGCGGTTATGACGGCGCAGGCGCTCCTGCCCGTTCACCGTGCGCGCGATATTATCGACTTCTGGAGCCGCGCTACGGACAACGTGATTATATTTTTTCATGACATCGGCGACTTAATCGGCGGCGGGCTTTCCGGCTGGGACGGGTTCAGCGGTTTAGGTGCTGCGCCGCTCGACACCAGCGGCTATATGCCGGGCGGCGGGATTAACGCCTCCGGCTCGCTCTCTATCAGCAACCCCACCATCAGCAAGCGCCCCGCCCTGAACGTCATGCTGGATGACAGCCTTTCCCCCGTCTATCTCAGAAACGGCATAGGCTCCTCATATGACGCCGTGCGGGAACGCTGGAACGTGGACGGCAGAACCAATCATATGCGGGGCTTCCCCGACAGTTTCTACCCCGAGCATGAGTATCTGGTTTTCCGCCAAAAGGTCAGCAACTTAGGGTTCGCCGCCGACCTGCTTATCGGGCGGCAGCGGGTGGATATAGAATACCTCGTACGCACGCCGCACGTCATGCTTCCGACCTCGCCGTATCTGCCCGGCTACAAGTCTGACCCGCGCTTTAACTGGCGCAACGACGTTATTTTGGAGAAGCGCGGCAGCAACAACCCGCAGACCTACACATGGGACGTGTTCTACCCGATGCACAGCGCACACCTGGGCTATGCAATCAGTGATATTGAACGGATTACGGGAGAGCGGGCCCTGAGCGGCGCGGAAGCCTCGATGTACAGCATTGCAGGCAGCTTTGAGGATTATATTTACCTCAGCTTCTCCGATGACGGCGGGGGGGAAACCGAGGGCGCACTGCGGATTTTCGTAAACGATTACGGGCTTTCCGCCGCCGAATATCTTCACTATCTTGCACAGTATGAAGAGATGGTTTACAGCGTCTACCTCGAGGTTACGCCGGGTGAAGCAGAGAATATACAGCGGATTTTAACAGAAGTGCCGCTTTACCCTGTTTCCCTGCGGGGAACTGACAGCCGCAGGGGTATAAGCGATTACCAAAGAGCGGTTACTATTGAAAATTTTTTCAAAACTAACTTCACCTATTCGCTGACCGTCGACAATCACAGCGGCGAAAACAGCTACCTCGGCAACTTCCTGTTTGAAACGCAGTCCGGGCACTGCGCGCTTTACGCCACGGCGATGACGCTCATGCTGCGCGAGCTCGGGATTCCCGCGCGGTATGTGACAGGCTTCGTTGCGGGCGGCATAAACGCCGTCCCCCACGGCGGCAGATACCTGCATACGATTTTAGAGCGCGACCTGCACGCGTGGGTCGAGGTTTATTTTGAGGGCGTCGGATGGATTCCGTTCGACCCTACGCCGCCGATTCAGGAATATCACTTCATCGAGGCGCAAAATGCGGAAAACAGCGAACAACCGAGAATAACTACCACAACGCAGGTTACGGAGGTGCCGGTAACAATCACCACGCCCACGATTACAACATTGCCGGCGATTACGCCGGGCACGCCGGAAGAGCTTCCCCCGCCCGACGGCGGCGAGCTCCCGGAAACGCCGCCCGCTTCCTTAAAACGAAACAATACCGCATTTATGCTGCAAATAGTTATGGTTTTTGCAATCGTTCTGCTTTTCATGGGGCTCGTGGCTGCCGTTGTGATGTTCCTAAAGGGCGTACGGCGCTCCGAGCGGCGGCGGCTGGCAAGATACGCGGACTTAAACGATGATATTATCGCAAGGGAAGTCTATCGGTTTATATTGAAGCTGCTTAAAATGGAGGGCTTTACGGCGGCTGCGGGTGAAACGCCGCGCAAGTTTGCCGCGAGAGTGGACGAGGGGTTATCCGCGGGGACGCTTACGCCTGTGATTAACGCAGCTTTAAAGCTTGAGTTCAGCCGCGAGGAGCTAACAGCCGTCGAGTACGCGGGGCTTTCGGAGGCGGTGCAAAGCCTGTATTCGCAGGTAGTGACAGAGAAGAAGAAGTTCAAGCGGCTGGCAAGAAGAATTATCGCGCTGGATATAATTAAATAAAAAATTATGCATTTTTTACAAAATCTACTTGACATTGTTGATTTTATATGTTATATTGTACTTGTGAATGTTGTGATGGAATAGGGATTTTTCATTTTCATTTTTTGTACCTCGTTGTTTCGGAAAGAACAGAGGTAAACAATGCTATTCCTACTGGTCCCGATTATCTCTATACTGGCGGTAAGTATAGTTTCGGTGGTTTGTGTTTGCATTGTAAAAAGCTTTAAAGGCAAGCGGAGCTTTAAGGTGAAATTGCATTTCAGCAAAAACAAATACATAGAAATCGAGAACGCGCCGTGTAAAGAAATAATCAAAAAATGATTTAGGCAAAAACGTCCGGAGTTGCATACCGGACGTTTTATTTTAATTTAACCGGCTATACATGAATCAGACATAAAATTAAATAAATCTCTTGCAAAAAAAACCAATCCGTGCTATAATTATAATCAATTAACTTCAAAAATGCTTAAGCATTTTTGAAGACGCGGCATTTGCCGCGTAAGCCGCGAAGCGGCTTAATTCGATTGCATAGCCGATTGCGCGCCTGCGGCGCGTCAGCAAACGAGTTTGCTGTGAAAAATGCTCTGCATTTTTCAAGTTAATCGGCTATATTATGTACAACGTTGAAAGAGGTGTGGATTTTGCCGATGAACTTAATCACCCGTTCGGATTTTGACGGGCTTGCCTGCGGAGCGCTGCTGCTCGAGGCGGGAATTATAGAAACATATTCTTTCGCGCACCCCAAGGACTTGCAGGACGGGCTTGTTCCCGTTACTGAAAACGATGTGCTCGCGAACGTGCCTTACGTGCCCGGCTGCGGGCTCTGGTTTGACCACCATGCAAGCGAGCTCGAGCGCAACGAGCTTGAGGGCAAGTATAAAGGCGAGAGTCGTCCCTGCCCGAGCTGCGCCCGGATTATCTACGAGTATTACGGCGGCAGGGAAAAGTTCCCGCAGTTTGACGACCTTATGGTCGCCGTCGACAAGGTTGACTCCGGCAACCTCACCCGCGATGAAATATTAAACCCCGAGGGCTGGATTCTCGTTGGCTATCTTATGGACCCGCGCACAGGGCTCGGTCGCTTCCGCGACTTCACCATCAGCAATTATCAGCTCATGGAGAAGCTGCTCGTAGCCTGCCGCGAGATGACGACGGAAGAAATTCTCGCCATGCCCGACATAAAGGAGCGGATTGAGCTTTATAACGAGCAGACTCAGCTCTTTAAGGAGATGGTCGCGAAATACACCCGCATTGAGCGCGACGTAATCATCACCGACCTGCGCGGCGTCAGCACAATTTACACCGGAAACCGCTTTCTCATTTACAGCCTTTACCCCGAGCAAAACATCTCGGCGTGGATAGTTTCGGGGCGCGGCGGCATGGGCTGTGCGGCGGCTGTGGGGTATTCGATTATTAACCGCACGAGCAAGGTGAATGTGGGCAGGCTCATGCTCAAATACGGCGGCGGCGGACATCCGATGGTCGGAACCTGCCAGTTTAAGGACGAGGAGATGGAAGAAAAGCTTCCGAAAATGCTCGATGAACTGGTGAATTATGATAAGTATTATGAGGTTTAAATAAGGGTTGACAAAACAATTTTTCTGTGTTAAAATAAAAAACAGACAAAGGCGAAACCTACACAGACGGTTAGCTTTGATTATTGGTTAGAAAAATAACCGCAAACCTTAGCAGAGGGGCGGTTATTTTTTCATTTTGTCGATTATTAAAGCTACTGCGCACAGTATCAAGAATATGTACATCAACTCCATGGCGTCACCTCCTTTCGGAGATTCGGCTAACCACCTATGTCTTTTCAGTTTTCGCCTTGTCCAAGTTTATTATATCATATATGTAAATTCTTGTCAAACAACCCCCACTCGCTGAGCGGGGGTTTGTTATTAATTCTTCGTTTTTATTGCCAAAGCAAAGATTAGAATAGTACATATCAAGTTAGATGCAGTAAATATCACTCCTGTTGCGCCTAATCCAAACCGGCTGAACGATGTTAAGAGAGAAAAAATAAAACCGGACGCAAATAGCAAGCTAATAATAACAAACAATGACCTGCTTTCGGTATTCCCTTTTGCGAAATTTATTATGACTGCGGCAAAAACAGAAACAACCGAAATCAAGAGCGTTACAGCATCTTTTTGTGCGTATGAACTATCTTCACCCCCTATAGAGTCAAAAAAGTAATCGTTGCTGTTGTCAATGAATAGCTGAATTACTACAAGAACGAGTAGAACAACGGAAATAATGCTAATAATGAGTCTTGCTTTTTTCATAATGAGTGCCCTCCAAAAATGTTTATTTTGTCTATCATAGCATACATTTTTATATTTGTCAACCATCGCAGACAATTAATTCTTGTCTATGTGTATTATTATATATAGAGGTGTCTACGATGATAGAATTCAACAGAGCGGCGGCAGGGATTGTAATAAAACGCATAAGAAATGAACGCAAACTGTCACAAGAAGTATTCAGCGGGCTTGCCGGAATAGCGCGAAGTCATTTAGCTATGATTGAAAACGGCGCAAAGCAAGCAAATTTTGAAACTATATGGCGCATTGCTAATGCTTTTGATATGCCACCGCATATATTAGTAAAACATATAGAAAAAGAAGCGACAAACGAAAACAACCCCCGCTCTACGTAGAGCGGGGGTTGTTTATAATTTTACTTTTTCGTCAATACCTCTTCGCCGCCTGCGTCACCATCATCGCCGCAAAGAAAAATGCATTATAAATCACAATCCCCGTTGACGAGAACATCGTGCTCCCGCCAAAGATGGTGAAAATTATACAGAAAATCGCGGCAAGGAACAGCCCCGTGAATAATGCGGACGAAGAAAGCAGTATACTGTGCATGACTTTCTTTGCGGCGCCGAGCGCGGCTGCAAACGACGAGAAAGTCCCCGCACAGGCGACACTCCCGTCGCCGCGGGACGCGTACTTGGTGCAATCGTCGAACTTCGCATGCAGGTCAAACGGTATAACGCGCAGCCTTTCGGGGGACAGCTCAAACGCCTCAGCGAGCGAATTTGAGGTGACGAGCGAGTCGCGCGTACGCACAACTATTGCTACCCCTTGCTTTTGAAGCGCCTGCAGCGAGCGTTTAATCTTCTCGTTCGGGACTATTTTAAGGAAGAACATTGCTATCGTTTCGCCGCCCGCGGCAAGGTAAACCACGTCGCCGAACTTCTTGGAGTACTGCTCTTCTTTCTTAAAGTCGGGGACTTTTATGCCGTGGTGCTTCATCTGGTCGCGGTTGCCGAGCATGACGCGCTTATTGCCCATCCAGCCGGAAATCCCCATGTTCACTTCATAAATACAGTTGTCAATCGGGTAAAGCATCTCGCTCTTGCCCGCTATCATGTCGTAGAACATCGAGGTGAGAATCGAACCGCTCTTTATTGCCAGGCTCGCTGCCGTGATTATCGCGTCGTCTATGGCGAAGCCCGTGAGCGAGTTCGGCTGCTGGCAGCGCTTGAGGTTTCTGAAGTCCACACTGCCCGCCGGAAACAAGGACTGCGCGTCTACAAGCACGCTGTTCACTTTCGAGAACTTCTCCGCCGAGTTATAACCGAGGACAACCGCCTCGTTTTTCGCGAGTGCTTTAGAGGCTCGCAGCAGCGGGTTATTAACAAGGAACATAATCGAGAACGGCGCAAGCGCGCACAGCGTCGCGTTCGCCGCGGTCAGTGCCCAGTAGATGTTGCCGGACAGCTGCTCGTTCTCATAAGGCAGGAACATCGCACCGAGCCCCACGAGCACCGCCGCCGCGAACGCCGCAGGAGCAAGCATACGGCTTAGCTGGTCGGCTTTGTCGTTGCAGTAGCTGTTCTTGAGGAAGTCGGTGAGGAACTCCGTCTTGCGCGCCGAGCAAAGCACGGGAAGCTCATATAAAACACCCTTGGTGAACGCGCGCGCCACCTGCTCGTCTTCTATTATTTCAGCGTAATACTTAGGATTATCGCCGCTCACAAAGCCGAAGTTGCGCTTTGCCCGCGCCATCATCATGAGCTTGCCCGCAGTGTTGAACAGCAGCCCCGCGAGCCCTGCGGCTACAAACAGATTTGAATATCCGAGCTGATATGTGCCTGTACCCGAAAGCATGGGTACCACCGTAAGCGTCGATACGACCGCAGGCACTGCACAAAGGCTGTCGCAGTCGCCCTTGCCGGTGAATAGGTTCGCAAGCCCCCGTCTGATTACGCTTGAGCAGGTGATGATTCCGAGCATGCCGAGAATCAGATTAAGATACATCAGCCCCTTTACGTCGTGGGCTTTGTCCAGGAATCGCAGGTCGAAGCCGAGCACGTTTGCGTTCATAATTCCGAGGTCGTTGCCGAATGTGACGATACACGCAAAAACCGTAATTATAAAAAGTATAAAAAATCGGATTTTAAGTCCATTATGCGTTTCGCACAGGTCGCTCCAAATCTGCCCGCCCTTGCCGTAGTCGTCGAAGTCGCCGTAATCGTCTTCCTCGTCTTCGTATTCGGGGTTCGCGGCTTCCTCAATGTCCTCAAGCACGAAGTCGCGGATTTTACGCTTGCGCTTGCCCTTGAGCTCGTTCATTTTCTGCTCGATTAACAGCGGCTGATGCTCAGGAAGCGTCAGCGACGTGTCGGTGAGGATTTGTTTTTTGTAATCTATGTTGAGCCCGTGCGGCTGAGAGCCTCTGCTCCCGATATTTGGCGCAAATGCTCCGTTGCCGGCTATATCGGGCAGCGTACGGTACGCGCTGACGTCGCTCTCGCGCTTTTCCTTGAGCGCCTTGTTGAGCGATTCAATAAGCGCGGTGTTGCTGCGCTTTTCTTTCTCGCTCAAGTGCCCTGCCGCCGATTTGTCTTCGACGGGCGTATCCGGCGGGTCGGCAGAGCCGTCCCCCCCTACGTTTTGCGTTGACGACGACGGTATGTATGTTTTAACGACTTCTGCAGTTGCTTCATCAGCTTTCCCGGCATTTTTATGCGCAAGCTCTTTCAAGTCGCCGTCAGCAATGCCTTTGGTGTCGCCTGAAAGCAGCGAGATGAACCTGCGGTTCGCGTTCTCGTCTTCCTCGTCTTCCTCGTCGGGCGGGGCGTTCAGCAGCGCGTAAGGGTTAAGCGCGTCGATTTGCTCGAGCGGCTGCTCGAGCGCCATGTCGGCTTCAAGCAAAGCTTCCCCGCGCTTCTTGAGCGCTTCGTCCATGGGGGCGGGCTTGAGCTTTTCAAGAACCTGCGTAATCTCAAATCCCGGGAATTCAAAGCCCTCGGCGGTATCGCTGCCAACCTGAATCGCCGCGCCTTTGTTGCTTTTTTCTTTTTCGGGGGCTTGCGGCTCATTCCCCTCTCCGTGAGGGTAAAGCGAACCGCGCTCCCCCTGCCGAAAATCGGCAGAATGGTTCGGTGCGTCGAAAACAGGCTTCGGTTTTCCCGGCTGCTCATTGCCGGCTGCCGGCTGCGCGTCGTCCGTCACCGGCTTCGGCGGCACGACCGCTTTTTTAAATACTATATCGCCCTTTTTAATTTTTTCGGGCTTTTCCGCTTTCTCGGGCTTCTCTTTTTTGACCTTTACCGGCTTTTCCTTCTCGGCTTTAACAGGCTTTTCCTTCTCGGCTTTAGCGGGTTTTTCCTTCTCGGCTTTAACGGGCTTTTCTTTCTCGGCTTTAACGGGTTTTTCTTTCTTTGGTTTTTCTGCTTTAACCGGCTTTTCGGTTATATCATATTCTTCTTTAACTTCAATCGGCTTTTCTTTTTCAGGCGCAGCAAAAAGCTTTTCGGCGTCAATAATCTCCGTAACGCCGACAGACGGCCCGCCGCCGGAGCTCTTGCCGCTTCCCCGCTTTTTATCCACTTCCGCAAGTATATCGTCTATTGAAAACTCCTTGCTCAAATTTTCACCACCCTTAAGCATCAGCCCCGCCTGCCCGGCGCTGTCTTACAACTTCATACATCAGAATCCCTCCGCACACGGACGCGTTGAGGGAGTTTATTTTTCCGTACATATCCACAGCGACTATAACGTCGCACTGCTCTCTGACAAGTCTGCGAAGCCCCGCGCCCTCCGAGCCTATAACGAGGGCTGTACCGCCTTTAAAATCCTGCCCGTGAAAGGGCGCGCCGTCCATATCCGCGCCGTAAACCCAGATATTCGCTTTTTTTAAACGCGTAATAACGTCAGCAAGGTTCGCTTCTCTGCAAATTTTCAAGTGGCTCGCAGCCCCTGCCGACGTCGCGTGAACAGTCGAATTTACGCCAGCGCTGCGCCGCTTCGGAATCACCAAACCGTCTGCACCTGCCGCCTCCGCCGTACGAATCAGCGCGCCCAAGTTATGCGGGTCGGTGATTTCATCGGCTATAATAATAAACGGCGCAGTGTTTTTTTCAGCCGAAACGGCGAGAATCTCTT
>WRCY01000008.1 GCA_009783695.1 Oscillospiraceae bacterium | reverse complement strand
TGGAATTTTCAGGTTTAAACAGATTCTTTCGGGTCGTACTACCAACCCTGTTCAATCTGTTTCGCAGATTTGGTTAAAATCTGCTTAGTTCGTTATTGTTCAATTTTCAAGGTGCTGGGGCAGATAAATTGCTAATGCAATTTGGCTGCAGGTTTAAGCTTTGCTTCAACCCTTATTTATCTTCCGATAAAATCGCCGCCGCAAGCGACAGCTTTATTAGTATATCACCATCGCCATCCTTTGTCAATAGTTTTTTTCAAATTTTTTTAATTTTTATTAAATTCGGCATATTGCACAATAATAATATCACACTTATGTGCATATATAATTATTTGGCATAAAATATTATTTGTCACTTTATATATATATTATGCACATTTCTGTTTAAATTGACTATTTTTACTAAAATTAGTTGTAATTGTCAAATGTTTATGTTATAATTGTATATATGTAATAAACCGGAGGGTGACAATGGAAAATGCAGAGAACATATTTTCCTCGCTGAGATACGCTGAAGTGCGCATAGACCTTGCGAAAAACTTCCCCTTTACCGTATACGGCGACAGCAGCACAGGCAGAAGAAGCCGCAAGCTTCTTCTCGCCGATGTTATTTCGGCGGAAGACCTCCCGCTTTTGGTTAATCAGATTGAAGCCGTTCTCGCCGGAAAACAGAATATGCTTCAGACGCACGCGCGCATAAAAACCGACGGCGAATACACCTTTTTTTTGATTATGTGCGCACTGAAGAAAGAAAAGTTCGGAAAAGCCCATCTCGACGGATTTATTTTTGGTGTTTCCGATTATCTCGAATTTGCGGGCGAGGACCGCGTTTTACTTGAATATAAAAGAAAAGACAAGGTAAAAGTTGACCTAATCAACAACAGCGAGCTCACTCTCACCGATATTATCGACAAGAGCTATCTCACGCAAATCCAGGCTCCGCTCGCCGCCGCGGGGATTAAGTCCGCCATTGTCGACAAGGACGGCAATTTAATCTGTTCTCCTAATGAACCGGACGCGGGCGACAAGCCTGCCCCGAATAAGAAGCTTCACTTTAAAAAAATCGACATAAGAATCACGGGCGTCATCGCCGCGCAGTGGGTTATTGCCGCAAAAGAATTAGATTTAATCGAAAATAATGCTCCCCTGCATGAGGCTTTGGCACAAGCAATCTCAAGAATCGCAAACTCTTTCGTAATGCTTTATAACGAAATGCAGAACACCGAGCACTCCAATAAACTCCTCAGCCAGCACATCGAGCAGCAAATCCTCACCAATAACGTCTATAATATAATACTTGAGCGCGAAAACGCCTCAGAAGCGCTCGGCGAGGTAATAAAGCTGGTCGGCGAATATATGCAGATGCGGCGCATACGCGTTTATGTCGACGACGCCCCGAACAGGTGTTTTGAAATGCAGTACGAGTGGCAGTCAGCGTCCTGCCCCGATACCCGCCCGCCCGTTATGCCGTACGCCGACGTCCAAAAAATCATGGAGCGCCTCGAATACAGCGATATGTACATTCCCGCCGTTGTAAGCGAGCAGGACGGCTTCGCGCCGGAGGCCTGCACAATCGCCAACCTCACCGCCGACGGCAACCGCTTCGGCGTAATGGTTTTCGCCCCGGCAAAGCCCGGATATATCCCTACGGCGCAGGAAAGCAAGGTTCTGCGCAGCGTTTCACAGATTACAGCGACTCTCATGCTTCGTAAGCAGGCTGACGAAAAACTGCACTACCATGCATTTTTTGACCAAATCCTTGATATTCCGAACCGTGCAAAATTAGACGAAGACCTCGAGGCTGAGCTCGCCGCCAACCGGCGCGGCGCGGCTGCGGTCGTTAAAATCGTAAATCTGCATACCTTTAACGAGCTCTTCGGGCACACATACACCGACGGCCTGCTGCGCAAGGCTGCTCAGTTTATTGCGGAGATGCCCGCACCCGGTCTGACTGCGTACCGCTTCTCCGGCAACACGCTTATGCTTGTGCTGCGCGAAGCCGGCGAGGACGCAGTTAAAGCAGTCACGGAAAAACTGCTGAAACGATTTGCGAAACCGTGGAAACACGAGAACAGCGAGCACTATTTGGAAGCCGGTATAGGAATCGCGCTGTACCCTAACGGATTTCACACCCTTGATTCAATTTACCGCGCCGCAGACCTCGCGCTTTACAAAGCCACCGAATACAGCGCG
This sequence comes from Oscillospiraceae bacterium, assembly GCA_009783695.1. Classification (GTDB taxonomy): domain Bacteria; phylum Bacillota; class Clostridia; order Oscillospirales; family Ruminococcaceae; genus Ruminiclostridium_E. The sequence goes on along the minus strand of WRCY01000008.1, from coordinate 56,075 downwards.
AACAGCTGCGCCTTTTATAAGGAAGAGTTCAAGGCGGAGGCGGACGAGAACTACAGCCTTGAGCAAAAGCTGCGTGCCGCCACTTCCGACGGCATGAACGGCTTTTCTGTTAAGTATCAGCCGGTTTTTGCGGCAGAAAGCAATACTGTCATAGCTTTTTATGAAGCCTTTGTCAGCTGGAACGGCTTACCGACGCAAAAGCTTATCACACTCGCCGAGAACATGGGGCTCGATATTGTAATCGACTCATGGGTACTGGGCAACGCCTGCGCGTTTTGTAAAAAGATGCAGGAATATGAGCCCGGCTTTTCCGTAAGCGTAAACATAACGCCGTGGGAGCTTCGCTCGGGTTCGGTGGTTGCGATGGTTGCACAAGCCCTTCACGAGTCCGGTTTAGCAGGGAACTTGCTGTCGCTTGAGATTCCCGAACGCGCTTTCTCCGACAGGCAGGACGGCGTTCCGGCCGTGCTCAAAAAACTGCGCGGGCTCGGTGTACGGCTTATTATCGACAGCTACGGTACGGATTACGGCGGGCTGCGGCTGCTTAAGCACTCTCTTATGGATATGGTTAAGATGGATTTCAGCCTGTTTACGAACATCTTCGGCGAGTTCGATGAAATCTGGGTCGGCGCAGCGGCGAAGCTCGCTTCAACACTCAAGAACGGCATCTGCGTCAAGCGGGTAGAGGAAAGAGGACAGCTTGAGCAGGCGGAGAAGTTCGGCGTCAAATATGCACAGGGGTACCTGTTCGCGAAGCCGGAAACAGAAGAGGAAATATTAAAAAAAGTGCAGAAAGCCGTAAAGCTAAAATAAAAACCGCCCCTTGGGGCGGTTTAATTGTCATCTTTATATTATCCGTCACTCCCACTCAAGGTCTTTCTCATTCGCAAGCTCGAGTCTAATCGTAACGCGCCTTTGCGTGCCCGCCTCGTTGTATCGGATTATCGTCAGCTCGATTATATCGCCGGGGCGGTTATTTTTAATCTGCCCCTGTACATCGGTCACATTCGCTACCGCAACGCCGCCTATTTCCACTATTATATCGCCGATTGACAGCTCGCTGTGGAACGCGGGCGCCATCGGGTTAATCTCCCGCACAAATATGCCGCTGGTCACGTCGACGCCGTAAAGCACCGCAGTATAGTCGTTAAGCACGGCGGGCGTAATCCCCAGCATCGGACGGGAGCTTACCGCGCCGTATAAAATCAAGTCGTTTATAATCGGAACGGCTTCATTAATGGTAATCGCAAGCCCGATGTTATCCACGTAGTTTTCAAAAACTAATTTCTTGTTTACAATCCCGACGACGCTGCCGTACATATCGAACAGCGGCCCGCCCGAGTTCCCGGCGTTCACCGCCGCGTCGAACTGGATTGAGCTCAGCTCGTACCCGCCGCCGTCGAACTCGCGGTTAAGCCCCGAAACTATGCCGTGCGTCATGGACTTCTCAAGTCCGAGCGGATAGCCGATTGGGGAAACAAAGGTACCTACCCGCAGCGCGGAGCTGTCGCCAATCGGGAGAGCCTTGAAATCCTCCTCGCGCGTGATTTTAAGCACGGCGAGGTCGGTTTTATCGTCCGAGCCGATTACCCGGGCTTCGTAGCGGTGAATAATATTCGGGTCGCTGTAGTCGTCCACAAGCACCACCACGCTCTCCGCGTTTTCGATTACATGGTCGTTGGTGAGCACGTATCCGTCGGTGGTGAAAATAAAGCCGCTTCCCACAAGGCTGTATTCATCGGGGGTGAACCGCCCGCTCATCTTCTGCAGAACCTCAATGCCGACCACGCCGTCCCGCACAATCTCGAAAAGCTCGGCAGGCGCAAACGGGGTCGTGTTGCTGTTAACCACCAGTGTGTCGCTTGTAGTCAGATGCACATTCTCTGCGGGCTCGCGCGTCTGCCGTACATGGGAGCTTGAAATATACGGGATTTGCGGGCGGATTGCCGCTCCCGTATTGCCCGGAAATGAATCTGTGAAGTGCGAGGCGAGCAGCACTCCGCCCGCGCCGCCGCTGATTCCCAGCACCATAACGAGCAGGCACGCAGCGATTGCCGCGCCTGTCTTCCTTTTCTTTTTCGATTTCAATGCGGGTTTTTCGGCAGCTTCCGTACGATAATAAAAATCATGATTATTCTTCAGAAAATGATTCATTCCGCTCTCCCTAATATAGTAGTTTAACTTAAAAAGCATGAAATCGTAACTTCCGCGCCTGTGGCACGGTATTCGCCCGACGAGCGAATGTAAGAAACAACTTTGCTGTTTCTTAAGTTAAACGATTATAATAAATTATACATTATGAACAGCCAGCGCAACCGCACATTCGATCCTCTTTTTAAACCACTCGCAGAAAACCTCCGACGGCTTGCATGCATCTCCCTCAAACAGGTAAAACTCTGCGTTGCAGCCGCCCCCGCAATAGAAGCGCGCCCAGCATGAGCGGCATTTTTCCTTTGCATAGATATGCGTCTTTGAAAAGTATTGCTTTATTGGTAAATCAAGGGAATCATAATTTATGTTGCCCATTTTCCACTCGTCAATACCGGCATAGCGGTGACACGGGAAAATATTTCCGTCCGGCATAACGGCGATGTACTCGTTTCCCGCGCCGCAGCCGCGCAGCCGCTTCAAAATGCACGGGCCGTTATGCAGGTCAATGTGAAAATGAAAAAATGTCCAGCCGTTGTTGCTTTGTGCAATTTCAAACAGCCTGTCATATTCGTTTTTGATTCGCGGCAGGTGTTCGGCTTTAAGCGCAAAAGGCACGTCCTTCGCCACCGTCACAGGCTCGATTGAAATATTCCTGAAACCCTCGGCGGCAATCGCAAGCACATCGTCGGCGAAATCAAGGTTATAACTCGTATAAGTCCCGCGGATAAAATAATCGGTAAAACCTGTTTTCGTGCGGGAATTCACAAGCTTCTTGAATTTCGGCAGGACTTTGTCGTATACGCCCTTGCCGCGCATTCTGTCGTTGACCTCCCTGCGTCCGTCGAGCGACAGCACGACATTGCTCATTTCGTTGTTTATGTAAGCGGTTTTCTCCTCGTCAAGCAGCACGCCGTTCGTCGTAACCGTAAACTTGAAGCTCTTGCCAAATTTTTCACCCTGCTGCTTAGAATACGAAACAGCCTCCCTAATAGTTTCCCATGCGAGCAGCGGCTCGCCGCCGAAGAAGTCCATCTCAAGATGTTCACGGTCAAGAGAGTTTGCAATTAAAAAGTCCACCGCCTTTTTAGCGGTTTCGACGCTCATAATGCCTTTTTCTGCTCCACTTTTATCGGCGGAGCAAATCACTTCTTCCGCGAAGCAATACCTGCACCTTAGGTTGCAATCGTGCGAAACGTGCAGGCACATGGCTTTGAGCGGCGCGTCGACTTTCGTCTCGGCGTATTCCTCATAGTCGTCCCCGCCCTTAAAAAGCCCCGCTTCAAGCAGCTCGGCGTATTCGGGCGTATTAGTATAATCCTCACGGTCAAGCGCGTTGTAAATTTCTTCGTCCACGACATGAACGCCGCCGCTGCAAACATCGAGCAGTATGTAATTCCCGCCTTGAAAAAACTTGTAAAACCGTGAGCCGCTGCCCGCAGTCCCGCCGCAAACGGCGGATTCCTCCCCCATTATGACTTGTTCAGTCTTTCGCACGGCTGGTTCGCGACTGTACAGGAGGTTTTGCATGCCGACTGGCAGGAGGCGCGGCAGTTTCCGCAGCCGCCGGACTTCACGGACTCGCGCAGGTTATCTCCGCAGATGGTTTTGATTCTTGCAGTTTCTGTAGTTTTCATAGTTATTCTCATTAAGTCCTTTCTTCACAAAATTGGAATGAAAACAATATTCTCCCCGGGTCGTTATTATTTGTTTTCAAACTTTCTCCTAATTTTATGTAATAATCTAAAGTATAGCACAGATTTGCACGTTCGTCAAATATTTTTCCAATAATACACCGCGAGCTGCGTCCTGTCGCGAAGCTCAAGCTTCTCAAGTATGATTGAAACGGCGTTGCGTACCGTCCCCTGCGATAAAAATAATTTCGCCGCAATTTCATTATTCGACAGTCCCGTCGCAATAAGCGATAGGATTTCGTTTTCGCGCTGAGTTAGTTCGGGGAATTCCGCGGATTTTTGTTCCGGGGCGCTGCCCGCCGTTAGTTTCACGCCCTTATCAAACACCATTGCGCCTTTTTCGACAGCGCGGATTCGCTCGATTATGCCGTCGGCGGGCGTGCTTTTGAGCAGATAGCCCTCCGCCCCCGCATTAATCGCGGAGCTGATATAGCCGTCATCGGTGAACGTCGTGAGCATGATAATTTTAACTCCCGGGAACTCGGCCTTGATTTTACGTGTGGCTTCAACGCCGTCGCAGACAGGCATACGAATGTCCATCAGTATAATATCCGGCAGCTGTTCGCGGCATGATTCGAGCGCAGCCAGACCGTTTTCGGCGGTTTTCGCCGTCCAGTCTTCCTTGGTTTCAAATAAAATTTTAAGGCTGTCGCGGATTAAACCGTCGTCGTCAACTATAAGCAGCTTCATGGCTTCATTGATTCCTTTCTTAAGAGCCTGTTTAGTATCTCCGAGTGAACGGATTTGTGAGGATATTTTTCGTCGTACAAGAAAATTTCGACGCGAATATCCGAGATATTTAACATGCAGGTTTTATTTAAAACTTTTTATTTTCGGAATCACGCAGGTAATTTTAAAGCCATCGTCCGTACTCACCGTCAGCGTACCGTTCACGGCACGTACTCTGTCCTTCATACCCGATAAGCCGAGTCCAAACCGCGGTTTATTTATAAATTTTCCGTTATCCGCAATCGTCATTCGGAAAAACTTCTCGTTCCCGTCAAGCCGCACGGTTACAAAATTTGCGTTCGAGTGCCGCGAGATATTTGTCAGTGCCTCTTTTAAGTTCGCCGCCAGCAGCTCAAAATGCTTTACGTCATTTAAATCGCCGGAAACTGAGAACTGCACCTTGCAGAACTTAAACGAGCCGCACAGCTCCTCAAGCGCAGAGATTCCGAAGGTTTTCACGGGCTTTAGATTATGCACCGTTTCGCGCAGGTTCGCCGACGCGGACTCAAGCCTTGCGATTGTCTGAGCGAGCAGCTCTCCTGCGCGCCTGTCGCCGGATTCCTGCAGCTTTGCGGCTGTCTGCAGCGCAATCAGCGCGCCCGTAATCTCATGCCCCACATGGTCGTGAATATCCTGCGCTATGCGGCTGCGCTCGGCTGTTTCGGCGAACCTCGCCGCGTTTCTGAGTTCAAGCGCGGCGCTTTCCCGCGCTCTCTCGAGCTTCAGCAGCTTTGCTCTGTCCTCGAAGTCCTTGAGCAGCAGCTCCCGCTCCCATTCGCGCCATTTCCCCTCTAAAAAGCCCGTTGCCGGCAGCCATAAGCCTAACAGCGCGGGAAGCCACGCGAATGCATATCCTATGCAGACAGCCGCTTCAATCAAGCCGAGCCAGCCGTAAGGGTTTAACCTGTAGCGAACCGCCGAAAGCGCAGCAAGCACAAGCACAAACGCAACGCCCGAAAGGGGGCTGCCCGTCAGCCCCCATGCGGTTATCAGCACCGCTCCCGCAAATATACGGGCGAAAATTGCGTAGCTTTGCATAAATCCACCAATTGTACATTGTCAATTGTCAATTGTCAATTGTTCGTCAATCTCCGTCTTCCATTTTCTGCACTTTCTTCAGGCCGCCGATAAGCAGCGTCACAACCGTAAACCCGAACAGGAACAGCAGCGGCACGGCGAAGTTTTCAAAATTCGGCTCCCTGATGTTCTGCAGTCCCTGTCCGAACCAGTATCCGGGCGTAAACCACGCCACCTTCTGCATAAATTCCGGCACCATTTCAAGCGGCCAGAACAGCCCGCCGAGCATCCCTGACAGCGTCGCAATCATGGTCATGGTGACCGAGGCGGCGGCAAGGCTTTTCGCAATTGATGTTATTGACAGTATAAGGCTTACCGAGAAGAGATTGAACAGGCTCAACAGCACAAACATAAGCAGCACATTCGGAATCGTGCCGAGTACCAGCCACAATACCGCGAGTATGAGTATGACCGTCATTTCCGTAGCTAAAAATGCCGCAAACGTACCCTGAAGCAGATAATTTCTCGACAGCAGCGGCAGCACTCCCACACGGTCAGGCATGCCGCGCAGCTTATCGTCGAGCAGTGTTTTAATAACGAAATATGCTGTAAAAATCGAGATGAATCCGAACATGGAAATCCACTGAGCAAGCGTGCGCCATTTATCGCCTATATCGGCGACAGCGATTTCCACCTGCGACGCCTCCGCCCACGCCTCCAAAGCCGCCTCGTCATTAGTGCCGAGAATCATCAGCGCTCGGGTAATATTTTCCGCGGTGACTGCGGCGAGCATAGACACGTCCGTAAGCATAAGCGAATAGCTTTCAAGCGTCGTAAGCTCTGTTTTTTTGGCGAGTACGTCGTTTTCAAAACCCTCTCCGATTACAAGCACCCACGGTACAAACTGGTCTATCAGCACTGCCGAAATATCCTCTTGTTCAACCTCATCTATATTATAACGCAAACCGAGCTGATTTGCAAGTACCCCCGAAAGCACGCTGCCGTCGTTGTCAACGATTCCGAAGCGCATGGGAGTAGCGCTGACATCGTCCGGGTTGTCGGAATTCTCAGTTATAGATAAAAGTATAAAGCATATGAAAGGGAAAATCAGCAGGAACGCCCAGTTTAGAGGCTGCTTGAATATGCGTTTTAAAGTCGTTAGAAATACCGTCATGACGTAAGCCTCCTTTTCCCGAGTAAAAATGCAATTATAAACAATACGGCAACATAAATGAACAGCAGCGCGAGGTCAGTCATCATTCGCTGCTCGTTCCCGCCGAACGCCGAGCCGAAGATAACCGTGTGTGCGAGCGAGTTCGGTGAGTAGTTGAATATCGCCTGCGCCGCGCCGAAATTTACCTTGGTATAACCGCCCGCAACAAATGTCATTACCCAGATGAACGCCTGCATCATGCCCATTGTCGCGTTGGGGCTCTTAAAAATCAAAAGCAGCGTAATCGCAAACGCCTGCGAAAACAGCGTAACCCCGAACAGCGTAAGCAGTACGAGCGGTATGTTCTCACCCCAGTAAACGCCGTACACGAACATGCTGAACAAAAACGTAATCATGCCCTGAATGTAGCTTGTCACTGTTGAAGCGGCGAGCAGCCCGCCGACCAGCGCGGGCTTTGATACCGGCGAAATGAGTACCCTCGCGCCTGTTTCGGAGAACATGCTTTTCTTGAAAAGCTCGAGCCCGTTCATACCCGTGAACAGCAGAATCATAACCAGCATAGTCACCGCGTAGTAGTCGGTTGCGCTCTGCACGCGGCTTCCGAGGGGTACGACCGTTACGGATATTTCCGCCGCCATGAGCGGAAGCAGCTCGAGCGGATTTTCGCCGTTCATAGCAGCAATCGTCATCGCCTCGCCGATTTGCTTATAAGAATCAATGACGGAAACAGCAACCTGCGAGGTCGTACCGCCGCCCGCCGGCCTTATTACCGAAACCTCGCCGTCCTCTTCAATCACGGTGATAAAAGTATCACCGGATTCGAGCAGCTCCCCTGCGTTTTCACGGTCGGTGAACATAACGTTCAGAAACTGCGAGATTTCACCGCTCTGCAGAAATGTTTCCAAGCTGCCGCCCGGTTCAACAACGGCGGACACAGGAATAGGCTCGAAGTCATATTCGGGTGAGATGAATCCGGCGAGCGCGTTTCCGAGCACGAAAATCAAAACAATCGGAAAGGCGGTCAGCACAGCCACGCTCACGGGGTCCCGCCAGCAATACTTAAAGCCCGTGGTAAAAACGTTCAGGAAGTTTTTCATGAAGCCTCACCGCCGTCCCTGAGTTTTTTGCCTGTGAGCGCGAGGAACGCGTCTTCAAGTGTCGCGCGCTGTGCGGATACGCCGAGAATTACATAGGGCGAGGCGATTTCTATTATACGCGCGAGATTCCCCGAGCCCGCCGTGCTTGTAATCGTAACCGCGCGGTTCTCAACGCTGCACCGCACGACGCCCTGAATCTTCCTCAGGTTTTCTTCAAGCGACGGCGAGGGTTCTTTCACCTCGAGCGTAATCGTTTCCTCGAATATTGCGGACTTTGCGATTTCCTCGACGCTTCCGTCGGCGATTACCCGCCCCGCGTCCATTATGCAAACCCGCGAGCAGACCCGCTCGACTTCCTCCATATAATGCGAGGTGTAAAGCACGGTTGTGCCCTGTTTGTTAATCTCACTCACAAAATCTAATATATGATTGCGGGACTGCGGGTCGATGCCGACGGTGGGCTCATCAAGAATAAGCAGCTCCGGCTTGTGAATCACGGCGCAGCCTATATTTAGTCTGCGTTTCATGCCGCCCGAGAATTTTTTCGGCGACTTTTTCGCAACGTCGGAAAGCCCGAGGATTTCGAGCGCCAGGTCAACGCGCTTATTGAGCTCTGCGCCGTAAACGCCGTACAGCTTGCCGAAGTATTCTAAATTTTCGCGCGCCGAGAGGGTTTCATACAGCGCCAAATCCTGCGGCACCAAGCCTATGCGCTTTCTTATCGCCGTCGCGGTACTGCCGCGCAGCTCTTTCCCGAACAGCCTGATTTCACCTGCGTCGGCTCCGGTGAGCCCCGTAAGCACGCGGATTGCCGTAGTTTTGCCCGCGCCGTTAGGCCCGAGAAGCCCGAGGTTTTCACCCTTTTGCAGGTTTAAGGTCAGGTGGTCGAGCGCAGTCAGCGCACGGTAACGCTTAACCACATCGTTCATTGAAAGTATCATTTATTCTCTCCTTTGTCTGTTGTTAATAACATTATACGAATTACCGCAGTCTTTCACAAGTGCCGTAAATCACTATTACTGCATGACATTTGTCACAATCATTGACAAATACAAGAACTTGTTATATAATTATACTATGGATACAAGGGAGGGGTTTAATTGAAATACAGCGTTCTTATGCCCGTTTATTTTAAGGACAACCCCGGCTGGCTGAAAACCGCGATTGACAGCATGCTTGCGCAGACCCTGCCGCCGAGCGAGTTTGTAATTGTAAAAGACGGTAAGATTACAAACGAGCTCGAAAAAGTTTTAATTGAATATGCGGACAGATACCCCGCGTTGTTCAAAATCACGGGCTTTGAGGAAAACCGCGGCGTCGGTCTGGCGTCAAGACTGGGCGTTGAAGCCTGCGCTTTTGACTATATAGCGCGCATGGACGCAGATGATTTTTGCGCTCCCGAGCGCATTGAAAAGCAGTTTGAGGCTTATAAAAAAAACGAAAAGCTCGGCGCCGCCGGCTGCATGGTGGACGAGTTTATCGGCGAGCCCGGCAACATCACCTCACACGTCATACTCCCCGAGAAACACGAAGACATAGTTAGGTTCGCAAGGAAAAGATGCCCCATACGGCACTCGGCGCTGCTGATGAAAAAAGAAGCGCTTGTTGCCTGCGGGAATTACGGCGACATAAGAATCGGCGAGGACTACGACATAATCGTGAAGCTCATCATGCACGGCTATGAGATTTACAACGTTCCCGAGGTTCTCGTTTACATGAGGACGAGCCCGGATTTTTTTAAAAGGCGCGGCGGAATCCGTTTTCTTAAAAAAATATATAAGCTTAAAAACAACTTCAGAAATATCGGCTTTTATTCAAGGTTTGATTTTATAAGAAGCTTTTCTGTGCATATGCTGGTTTGTTTAATGCCAAATTTTCTGCGGGATTTTGTTTACAGAAAGCTGCTTCGGAAAAGCTGCAAAAAGGATTAAAATGGCGATTTACATTACACTGCTCTGCTCGGCGGTTCTCCCGTCTTTTTTCGCCCAAATAAACGAAAATGAAAAGCAGAAAAAAAGATATTTGATTTTCGTTTTCACGCTGGCTGCACTTGCCGCGGCTCTCCGGGGCATAAGCGTGGGCGCGGATACGCGGCAGTTTGCCGGCGCTTATGTTGAAATCGGATACCTAAGCTGGGACAGGGCCTTTACGCTCCGGTACGAACCCGGGTTTATAATCCTGTGCAAGCTTTTAAATTTTATCTCCTCCGATTATCAGCTGCTGTTTATTGTCACGAGCGCGTTTATCACTTTTTCTTTCGCACGGTTTATTTATAAAAACTCTGATAATATTGTTATAAGCACAGTTGTTTTCTTTTGCATGTTTTTTGCCCAGTCCATGAACTTAATGCGGCAATATATAGCTGTGGGCATACTGCTTTTCGGATTGGAGTTTTTAAAGCGGAAAAAATATAATAGGTTTTTGCTTTTTGTGCTGCTGGCGGCATCATTTCATTACTCCGCAATTGTCAGCGCAGTATATATTATTCTGTACAGATTAATAATTAAGAGGGGAGCATTTCTCGCATTATCAATTGTTTATGCTTTAATTTTTATTAATTACAGGCAAATCTTAGGGTTTTTCACAAGCTTTAGTTTGTTAAGCCAATATGAGGGGTATGTCGGCTCTTCGTTTGATGTGCAGGATACAGAAACACGCCCGCTTAAAATACTGATGATTATTTTAGTCTTGGTTTTTATAAAAATAAGCGGGAATGAAGAAAACGAAAAAGAAAATCTAAAACCGAATTTTCATGTTAACATGCTTTTGGCATGGGGAGCCATAGAAATGATTTCGATAAATATGAAGATTTTATCCAGGTTTATAACATACTTTGATGTTATAATGCTGGTATCGGTTTCCAAGGCGCTCAGCAGAATAAAGCATAAAAACATAAGAATAATTTTTAATTTTATTATTTTTTTAGCGATGATTGGTTACTTTTATGTAACCCGCATACGGAATAATTCTATGGGTGTTATGCCTTATAAATTCTTTTGGGAGGTGTAGGGTTTTAATACAAAACTGCTGTACCGGAAGAATGATGTTTTTATGTTATTTTAGTGAAGAAAGGACTTGTTAAATATGATTCCGAAAGTTATTCATTACTCTTGGTTCGGCGGGAATCCGCTCCCCGATGAGTATAAGAAATATATAGAAACATGGAAAAAATTCTGCCCCGATTATGATATAATTGAATGGAACGAAAGCAATTATGACGTGACTAAAAACAAATACATGCACGACGCTTACAAAGCGGGGAAATGGGCGTTTGCCGCTGACTATACGCGGCTTGATGTTATTTATAACCACGGCGGAATATATCTGGACACCGATGTGGAGCTGATTAAAGGCTTGGACAGTCTGCTTGAAAACGAAGCGTTCATGGGAATTGAAAACGGGAAGTACGTAAACCCCGGGCTCGGCTTCGGTGCCGTTAAAGCTCACGAAACGATAAAGAAACTGCGTGACTGCTATTTGGACATAACGTTCGTAAAAGACAACGGCGTCACGGGCCCCATGCATCAGACCAAATATTTGCTTCAATATAAACTTAAACCCAAAAGCAGAAAAATACAGCAAGTCGCCGGCATAAATATCTTTCCGCCCGAGTATTTCGCGCCGAAATCATACACGTCACTGAAGACAAAAATCACCGATAACACGTACAGTATTCATCATTATTCCTTATCCTGGTTTTCGGGTTTCCAGAAGAAAAGACACGCCTTTAAACTCAAATGGGCAGAGCGTTTCGGCGGAAGCCGGCTCGCGTATAAAATGGCGGCGGGAGCGGCAAGGCTGATTATAAAGCGCGACAAGCAGGAGGTGTAAGAAGCTTTGAACGAGAGAATTAAAGCAAACCTCCGCGCCGTGCAAATCGGAATTTTAAATGAAATCGACAGAATCTGCAATGAGCATAATCTTATATATTTCCTTGAGGGCGGCACGCTGCTCGGCGCAGTCAGGCATGGGGGTTACATCCCGTGGGACGATGATTTGGATATCGGCATGCCGCGGGAAGATTTTGACAGATTCATTGCGCTGTGTGGTTCAACACTGTCGGATAATTTTTGTCTCACTACGGAAAAAAGTAAAAGCTATCCTTTTTCATTTGCAAAGGTAGAGCAGAAAAATACGCTGTTCATCGAGAGTAAGCTATACCGCAATTATAAGAAGCTCGGCTTCGGGCAAGGAATATACGTAGATATTTTCCCCTTTGACAGCGTTAAGTCTAAGGCTTCCTTTAAGCGCAGAAAAAGAACAGCTAATATAATATCGAACCTTATTAACGGCAAACTTAATATTTATGACAACAGCGATAAAATCAAAAGGCTGAAGTTTATACTCAAGAAATTCCTGTCGCTTTTTTGCAGCTTGACTTTACTCAGGGCGCATAGGAGCTCCCTTTGCAGACGCGATAATAACAGGGCGGACTGCGGTTTTTTAGCGAGCTTCAGCAGCCGGTACGGTTATAAAAAAGCAATATTTTTAAAAGAGGAGCTGCTGCCCGCCTCAAGTGTGCTTTTCGAGGGAAGAAGCTATCCCGCCCCCGGGAACAAAGACTACTTTCTGCGCACAAAATACGGTGATGATTATATGGAGCTGCCGCCGCCGGAAAAGCAAGTCACACACAATCCTTTTATACTGAGCTTTAGCGCAGATGAGCAAAAGGGAAGAAAGGACTTTATGAAAACATGAAGAAGTATAAAACCGGCTATACGTCCGGCGTTTTTGATTTGTTTCACATCGGGCACCTGAACCTTTTGAAGCGCGCCAAAGACGAGTGCGAGCATCTAATCGTCGCAGTCAGCACAGACGAGCTGGTTCTTGAATACAAGCATAAAAAACCCGTCATTCCTTTCTCGGAAAGAAAAGCGATTGTTGAAGCAGTAAGGTACGTTGACGAAGTTGTCGTCCAGGAAAACCGCGATAAAATTGCGGCATTTGAAAAGTATAAATTTGATGTGATGTTTCACGGCAGCGACCGAAAAGATGATAATGTGTTTATTGAAGCGGAAAAACACCTCTTAAAGCATGGTTCGTGTGTCAAATATTTACCGTACACAAAAAACACTTCATCGTCAAAGCTAATTCAAATAATAGAAATATTATTGGCAGAGCAGGATTAAGTTTGAAAATAAACACAACTAACCCGGGGAAAACGTTGTTTTCATTGTTCGTTTGTGAAGAAAGGACTTAATGGAAATAATCATGCCCACTATCAAAAAAAACTTCGTCTACCAAAGCATTTATCAGCTACTCGTCATTCTTGTTCCGCTCGCGCTCGCGCCCTATCTCTCAAGGGTGCTCGGCGCCGAGGGTATCGGTGTTTATTCATACACGCTTTCCATTGCTACCTACTTTGTTTTTTTCAGCAAGCTCGGGCTCGCTCACCACGGTGCGCGGACAATCGCCGCTGTACGCGACGACAGGGAAAAGCTTGACAAAACGTTCAGCAACCTGTTCTTTCTGCATTTTGCAGTTTCACTTTTCGTGCTCGCCGCTTATATCTTTTTCATCGTTTTTTTAGCGGGAGAATACAGGCTCTTTTTCACAATTCACGGCATTGGAATTATCGGCGCATTGCTCGACATAAACTGGCTTTTCCTCGGGCTCGAGCAGGTGAAATTCACGGTAATCCGCAGTATAGCGGTGAAGCTGCTCGCCGCCGCAAGCGTTTTCATTATCGTGAAAGAGCCCGCTGACTTATGGAAGTACACGCTTATAATGACGCTCGGGACTTTCTTCGGGCAGGCGATGGTGTGGGCGTTTCTGAGGCGCTTCACAAAATTCGTCAGACCCTCATGGAACGGTATAAAGCCGCACATCAAGCCTTTATTTATCCTGTTTTTGCCTGTGATTGCGCTGTCTGTTTACAACATACTCGACAAGATTATGCTCGGTGCGATTAGCGGTCAGATACAGCTCGGATTTTATGAAAACTCGCAAAAAATCATCTTCGTTCCCGTGGGTTTAATAACCGCGTTCAACGCTATTATGCTCCCGCGAATCTCTAACCTGCGCGCCCGTGAGAACGAAAAGGAAAAAAGCAGGCTGACCCTGCTTTCAATGAAATACGTCATGCTGCTCGCGTTCGCGATGACTTTCGGAATCGCAGGTATTGCAGGCAGATTCGCGCCCTGGTTTTTCGGCGGGGAGTTTAAGGAATGTGGCGTATTAATACGGACGCTGTGCATAATTATCCCTTTCCTGTCTTTCCAGAATGTAATCACCTCGCAGTTTTTAATCCCGAACAACATGGATAAAATGCACACGGTTTCAACCGCGGCGGGCGCCGTAATTAACGTTTCGGCAAACCTCATTCTAATCCCGCAGCTTGGTGCAATGGGTGCGGTTATCAGCACTGTTTTGGCGGAATGTCTGCGCTGCGTTATTGTCGCTTTCGCCGCAAAAAAACAGCTCCCCATCATGCTTTACCTAAAAAACTCGCTGTTCTTTCTTATCGCCGGTATAGCGATGTACGCGCTCGTGCGCTATGTCGGCGCAGCTACTGACCGGTTAGGCGTAACAATACTCCTTCAGGTGACTGTCGGCGCTGCTTTTTATCTTGGAATAAGCGCGGTTTACCTGCATTTGACAAAGGACGCTTTCTTCACGGAAAACATAAATAAAATATTAAAAAGGGGAAGAAAAAATGACGTTTAAAAACCCTGTTATCAGAGGCTTTTACCCCGACCCGAGCGTTTGCCGCGCCAGAAATAAGTACTACTTAGTCACAAGCTCCTTTCAATATTTCCCGGGTGTTCCGCTGTTTGAGAGCGATGATTTAATAAACTGGAAACAAATCGGGCATTGCCTTACGCGCAAATCCCAGCTGCCGCTTGAAAATACCGAAAGCTCGTGCGGGATTTTCGCGCCTACCATAAGACATCACAACAACCGCTTCTATATGACGACGACAAACGTTTCGGGCGGTGGCAACTTCTACGTCTTTACCGACGACATATACGGCGAGTGGTCGGAGCCGGTTTACGTGGGGCAGGAGGGGATTGACCCGTCACTCTACTTTGAGGATAACCGCGCCTACTTCATGAGCAACGGCGACGGCATTATCCAAAGCGAGATTGATATTGAAACAGGCAGGCTGCTCTCGAAGCCGAAAACGCTCTGGCACGGCACGGGCGGGCGCTACCTTGAAAGCCCGCACCTGTATAAAATCGCCGAAGAGCCCGGTACCGGCGGTTTCTACTACCTCATGGCTGCGGAGGGCGGCACAGAATACGGGCATATGGTGACGTATGCGCGAAGCGAAAACCTGTGGGGTCCCTTTGAGCCGTATGTGAAAAACCCCGTGCTCACCAACAGGAATCTCGGCGGCTATCCTATTCAGGGCGTCGGGCATGCCGACCTTATTGACGACAAGCACGGCAACCGATGGCTTTTCCACCTCGGCTTCCGGCAGATTCATAAGTGGCAGACATTCCATCATCTGGGGCGCGAGGTATTTTTAATGCCGGCGGATTTCGACGGCGACGGCTGGTTTACAGTCGGAAACGGCACAACTACTGAGGAAGTTACGACCGACAGAATCCCCGAAACCATTATTCAATGTTTCAAAAACATATATACTTTTGAGAATGTAAAGCCGCACGATTGGCGTTTCCTGCGTAATCCGAATGAAGAAAACTTTATAGCGGCAAAAGATTCAATGAAAATCAAAAGCTCCCCCGACACCCTTGATGATGCGGGTTCTCCCGCATTTATCGGGCTTCATCAAAAGGAGTTCGAGATGGAGCTGTCGGTGAAAGTCAATACGCTTGACGGCGAGGCGGGCATAACGCTCTACATGGACGAAAACCATCATTACGACCTGGCTTATGATGGTTCATCAGTAAAACTAAAATTAAATATAGGCGATATAAAACACATAAAAACGCAGCTCCCCGGCAGCAGCGAAGTTACGTTAAAAATTATTGCCGACGCTGTAAGCTACGAGTTTTTCTGCAGCGAAGCGAGCCTCGGTACCGCGCAGACCCGCTATCTCTCGTCCGAGGTTGCGGGCGGCTTCACCGGAGTTGTAATAGGGCTGTACTCGCAGTACGGCACTAAAGGCGCGTTCAATGAGTTTCGTGAGTTTAAGTTGGAGTACAGGCAGTGACCTCGTCTTCCAGCCTCCAGTTAATCTGCTCACGCCCTTTTTCTTCCAAAAATATATTCGCCTTTGAGAAGTGACGGTTGCCGAAAAAGCCGTTATATGCAGAAAGCGGGCTCGGATGAGCAGATGTAAGTACTAAGTGTATGGGATTCGTGAGCAGCCCGGCTTTCGCTCTCGCGTTCATTCCCCAGAGTATGAAAACTATAGGCTCCGTACGGTTATTGAGCAGCTCGATAATCTTGTCGGTAAACAGCTCCCAGCCTCTGCTTCTGTGGCTGTTCGCCATGCCCTGCCGAACAGTCAGCGCAGTATTGAGAAGCAGCACGCCGCTTTTCGCCCAACAGGTCAGGTCACCGTGCGGAGGCGGGATTATACCCAGGTCGTCGGTTAGCTCCTTGAATATGTTCTCAAGCGAGGGCGGTCGGCGAACGCCTTTCTGCACGGAAAAGCATAAACCGTGCGCCTGCCCGGGCTCGTGGTAAGGGTCCTGCCCCAAAATCACCGCCTTAACATCACGGTAAGCGGTCAGCTTAAGCGCATTAAATATGTCGTTCATGTCGGGATAAATAGTGCAGGTGCTGTACTCCTGCTTTAAAAACTCGCGCAGGTTTACATAATATCTTTTCTTAAACTCGTCCTGCAGCAATTCGTCCCAGTCATTACCAATCTTAACCATATTTTATGTATGTCCTTTCTGCACAATTACTCTGATAAACAACGTTTTCCCCGGTTAACGAAGAATTTTTCAAACTTTAATGTCCTTTCTGCGCAACCACTCTGCTAAACAACGTTTTCCCCGATTAACGAAGAATTTTTTCAAACTTTAATGTTCTTTCTGTACAATTACTCTGTTAAACAACGTTTTCCCCGATTAACAAAGAATTTTTAAAACTTAAAACCCTCCGAAATACAACATAGCGAGCACTCCGCACGCCACCGACAGCAGCGCAATTACCGTTAAGCAGAAAACAAGCGCGGGAAAGCCGAAGTATTCCTTTTCTTTCCGGACTGTCCGGGAAGCCGGAACTGTTTTTTGTCCGGGCGGCAGGGGCGCCTCAAGCGCTTCAATCGCAATCAGCACCTCGTCCGGCACAGATTCGTTCTCCTCCCCTGAGGGGTAGCAGGCATATTCTGGCGGAGTTCTTCGCAGCTCAGAAACCTCCCCAATCCCGGCAGCTTCCGCCTCCTGTATGACTTTCGCCCCGCAAGAGTGGCAAAAAGCATTGCTCTCGCCGAGTTTTTCTCCGCATTTTGAACAAAACATTTTCAATAAGTCCTTTCTTTGCAAAAATTAATTAGGGGATTCATTTTAGCCGGCTCTGTGCTGTTTAATTCTCAGATTTTATGTTTCTGATATATTCAAATAGATACTGCTGTGCGATTCCCTCGTATCCCGCGATACAGGCGGGCAGTCCCTCGGGGTAAAATCGGTCAAGCGCGCGCTTCACCCATACGTCTTTCGGGAAAGTGCTTTTTCCGTAGGCGAACAAAAGCACACAGTCAGCGACCTTTTCGCCGACGCCCTTGATTTTTAAAAGCTCGGCTTTTGCTTCGTCAATCTGCATTTCATAAAGCAAGCTTAAATCAATCTCCCCGTTTTGCACTTTCCGCGCCGCGTCGTTTATGTACCCCGCGCGGTAACCCGCGCCGATTGCCGACAAATCCGCATCTGCAAGTACTCCCGCACTTGGAAAAGCGAAGTGGTTTTCCGCCGTCCGCCCGCCGAAGTTCTTGCACAGCCTTTCAATAATCCCCGCAATGCGCGGTATGTTATTGTTCTGCGAGATTATAAAGCTAATCAGCGTTTCAAACGGCTCCTGCCTGAGTAACCGCAGCCCGCGCGCATACGCGCACGCCTTGCGCAGGGTTTTATCTTCCGAGAAGCAGCTTATAATTTGCTTATAATTAGTTTGTATATCAAAATAATTCTCCCAGAACTCTATGTCGCTGACCCCGAAAAGTCTTATGCCGTTTTTTTCGCACTTGATTTCAACAGCACGGCTGCCCGCAATCCCGAAGTAGCGGCTATCACTGAGCCTGCGCCAGCGGAACGCCTGCCCGCCCGTCAGGGTCAGCGCGGGATTAAAATAACCTGTTTCAATAAAATATCCTGTAATCATGAAAGGAGTTTCCTGGTTAATAATAAAATTTACCGAATCGGGGAGAATAAAGTTTTTATACCGTTTTGGTTAAGAAAGGACTTAATGAAAAATGAGAGAAAGTATTTTAACCATTCCCGTAAACGAAGTTTTCGAGCCAAAGGAGGGCTGTCCTATTTGCCGCATGCGCGACACGGTCGAGGAGCACATCAGCGAGTACATAATGGGTGCGGCGATGATGGAGCCCGACGTACGCGGGGAAACCAACAAGCTTGGCTTCTGCCTTGTGCATTACCCCATGCTTGCAAAGCAAGGGAACAGACTTTCACTCGCGCTTACGCTCAACACCCATCTCGCCAGTGTCAGAGAGCGGGTTTTTGAAACCAAGAACGTCTTTGCTTCCAAGTCAAAGCGAGCTGATAAAATCGAGCATACCTGCTTTGTCTGCTCAAAGGTGGACTGGGGCGTGAATCATATGCTAAAGACCGTGTTCACGCTGTTCGAGAAAGACCGCCGCTTCAAGGATTTATTCAGGGAACAGGAGTATTACTGCCTGCCGCATTATCATCTGCTTGCTTCAAAATCAGAGCAGATGAACAAGCACGCACGCGCTGAATTCATCAAGGCGCTCAACGACGTAGTTTCCGAGTATGCAAAGACGCTTAACCTCAACGTCAGCGAGTTCTGCGACAGCTTCGACTACCGCAACGCCGGCAAGCTTCACTCGCCGGAAATGGAGCACGTACGCACTTCCCCGCAAAAAGCCGTGCAGTTCCTGACAGGGCGGAATATTTTATAAATCCGTCCGCGAAGCGGACACAACAACTGTCAACTGCCATATGTTTTCCGCGTAATCCCTGATTGTCCTGTCAGAACTGAACTTTCCCGCGCCGGCTGTATTCAGCCAGCATTTTTTCATGAACTCGCCGCGGCGGGCGCTGTAATCGGCATTGATTTGCAGTTTCGCGTTAACGTAAGCGTTAAGGTCGCCCAGCAGATAATAGTGGTCGGGCACATGCCACGAAGCTCCGTCGGTCAGCGCGAAATATAGCTCACGGAACAGCCCCGTGCCGCCGTCGCTCACAGTGCCGTCTATTAAAGTTTGCAAAACCCTGTTAATATGCGGGTCGTTTGCGGCGATTCTGCGCGGCTCATAAGCCGGCATGATTTTGCGGAGCTCTTCGGCTATTGCCCCGAAAATATAATTGTTCCCGGCGCCCGCTTCCTCGACAATCTCGACATTCGCGCCGTCCATAGTGCCGAGCGTGACCGTGCCGTTCAGCATAAATTTCATGTTTCCCGTTCCGCTCGCCTCCGTGCCCGCGGTCGAAATCTGCTCGCTTACGTCAGCGGCAACAACAAGCTTCTCCGCGTAAGAAACGTTATAATTCTGCACGAAGACGACTTTAATCAGCTCCCGTACGTCTTTATCGCCGTCAATCAATGCGGCAATCTCATTTATATACTTGATTATGCCCTTTGCCCTCATGTAGGCGGGGGCGCTTTTCGCACCGAAAATGAAGGTCGTCGGATAAAAGTTTGTCAGCCTGCCGTCTTTAATCCCGAAGTACAGATAAAGAATCGAAAACGCGTTCAAAAGCTGCCGCTTGTACTCGTGCAGCCGTTTAATCTGTATGTCGAAAATGCTGCCGGGGTCGATTAAAATGCCCTCATGCTTTTTAATATAGTCGGCGAGCTTGATTTTATTCTGCTTTTTTATTTCCGAGAAGCGGGAAATAACCTCGTTGTCGTCCGCAAATTTCCGCAGCTCAGTAAGCCTGCTTAAATCATAGAGCCAGCTTTTGTCGCCGAGCAGCTCGGTTATAAGCGCGGACAGCGCAGGGTTGCACAGCCCGAGCCAGCGGCGCGGCGTAATGCCGTTAGTTTTATTCTGAAATTTTTCCGGATATAATTCATACCAATCCTTGAGCACATCAGCTTTGAGAATCGCGGTGTGCAACTCGGCGACGCCGTTGACTGCCGATGAGCAGTAAACCGCCATGCGCGCCATATGAAGCGTTGTGCCGTCAATAATCCGCAGTTCATCAATCTTTTCCGCAGGCATACCCCGCTTGTACATATCCGTGATAAATGTTTCGTTAATTTGCAGGCAAATCTCATATATACGCGGCAGAATCTCTTTTACGAGCCCCGTATCCCATTTCTCAAGCGCCTCCGGCATGACCGTATGGTTGGTGTAATTAAATATTTTACGGGCAATAGCAAGCGCATCACTGAATACGATATTCTCCTCGTCAATAAGAATTCTGACAAGCTCGGGAATCGCCACCACAGGATGTGTGTCGTTTAACTGCACACTGATAAAATCCGGCAGTTCCTGCATACTTCTGCCTTTTTCCTTGTGCTTTTTTATAATATCTGCGATACTTGCCGCGCTGAAGAAGTACTCCTGCCGCAGCCGCAGCTTCAAGCCCTCGCAGCTGTTATCGTTGGGATAAAGACAGCGTGAGATATTCTCAGCGAGCACGGCGGCTTCAGACGCCTTTAAATACTCGCCCCTGTCAAACGCTTCAAAATCAAATTCATGCCCGCGCACCGGCTCCGCCTGCCACAGGCGCAGCGTGCGGATATTATCGCGCCCGCGCCCGATAATCGGCATGTCATAAGGTATTGCAAGCACAGTCATGTCGCCGTATATCAGTTCCACCGCATCCTCCTCGCGCCGGACGCTCCACGGGTCGCCGTACTTTGTCCAGTCGTCGGGCGCTTCCTGCTGGAAGCCGTCCTTGAAGCTTTGCTTGAAAAGCCCGTACCTGTAGCGGATTCCGTAACCGTCCAAAGCATACCCCCCTGCCGCCGCGCTGTCAAGGAAGCAGGCTGCAAGCCGCCCGAGCCCGCCGTTACCGAGTGCGGCGTCCTCGATTTCCTCAAGCACATTAAAGTCTGCGCCCGCTTCTTCAAAAGCTTTCTTAACGTGCTCAAGAACCCCGAGGCACAATAAATTATTATACACCGCCCGCCCCATCAGAAACTCCATCGACAGGTAAGCGGCACGGCGTGTATCTTTCACCGCGCTCCTGCGCCAGTCTACGGCGATGTCGCTCATCACGGCGCTTGACAGAGCCGCATGGATTTCGTGGGGAGGTAAATTCTTTACAGATTTGATTATATCGGAAAAGTTCATATTTTTCATTAAGCCCTTTCTTCACAAAACCGGAATAAAAACGACATTTTTCCCGATTTAACTTTATTTGTTTCCAAACTTCTGTATACTTATAACGAAGCGACGGGGGCGACGCTCCCTGCTTAAATTGAATTATACTATAAATACTGCTGTCTGTCAATTACAAAAAATCTTGACAATTATATTAAAAGCATGATATTATTATAATACTAAATTCCATTTTTAATGGAATTTAGGGATTCCGCAGTCTGCGGACTGCGGGCGCTGCCGCAGCAGCGCAATCACCGAAATTAATAAACAAGTTTATTAATTTCGGTGTCAGGTATATAGAAAATAAAGGAAGGACTTTTAGTTTGAAACGCAAAAACTACTTTTATTTCAAACTTTGTTGATATCTTAAAAGGTATCATAAAAAGGTATGGTAATAAGAAATGAAAATCAGCTTTTCTACCCTCGCCTGCCCGGAATTCTCGTGGGCGGACATATACACTATGGCTGCCGACCTCGGGTTTTCCGGTATTGAAGTCCGGGGGCTCGGCGACGATATATTCGCTGTAAAAGCAAAGCCTTTCTCAAAGGATATAGAAAAAACAAAACAGACCCTTAAACGCACAGGGCTTGAAATCCCCTGCCTTTCCTCCGGCTGCCCGCTTAAATTTGCTGAAAAAAGCGCAGAAAACAAGGCGGAAATAGAACAATATGTGCAGTTGGCTTCAAAATTAAACACACCTTACATTCGTATACTCGCAGACGCCGAGCCGCATGTAACGGGCGGGGTTGACGATGAATTTATAAAAGCGGAGCTTTCCGCTCTTGCAAAAACAGCGGAAGCCGGCGGCGTGGTGCTTTTGGTGGAAACCAACGGCGTTTACGCCGATACAAAAAGGCTCCGGAAACTTTTAGACAGTATTAATTCGCCTTTCGTCGCGGCTTTGTGGGATATGCACCACCCTTACCGATATTTCGGAGAGAAGCCCGAGCAAACGCTCGAAAACCTCGGCAAATACTTAAAATACGTTCACACCAAAGACAGTGTTATGGTTGATGATAAGCCTAATTATCGTTTAATGGGAGAGGGCGACCTGCCCGTGCCCGAAATGCTGCGCGCCCTCGAAAAAGCAGGTTACGACGGTTATATCTCGCTCGAGTGGGTCAAGCGCTGGACAGGCAACCTTGAAGACGCAGGCATCGTCTTTCCGCACTTTGCGCGTTATATGGAGCCGTGGACGATTAAAAAGCGTTCCCTGTATGCCGACGGGCGCGGCACCGGCTTCTACCCGTGGAAGAAAGAAACGTTCATAAACGAAACCTTTCCCGACGTACTCGACAGAATCTGCGAGGAGTTCCCTGAGCAGTTAGCGTTCAAATACACGGAGGAGGGCATGAGCTACACCAGAACCTACCGCGAGTTCCGTGATGACGTGGACAAATTCGCGGCGGCTCTCGTTAAGATGGGCGTCGAAAAAGGCTCGCACGTCGCTATATGGGCGACTAACGTCCCGCAATGGTTCATCACCTTCTGGGCGGCGACTAAAATCGGCGCGGTGCTTGTTACGGTCAATACGGCTTATAAAATTCACGAAGCCGAGTATTTACTGAGGCAGAGCGACACTCATACGCTCGTGATGATTGACGGCTTTCGTGACTCTGATTATGTCGGGATTTTAAAGGAAGTCTGCCCGGAGCTCAGTACTTCCAAACCCGGACAGCTGAACAGTAAACGCCTGCCTGTGCTCAAAAATATAATTACTATTAATTCAAAGCAGGACGGCTGTTTCACGTGGGAAGAAGCGTTTAGCCTTGCTGACGGCGATGAAGCCGCTGCCGCAACCGTACGTTCGCGGCAGCTGTCGCTCGACCCTCACGAAGTTTGTAATATGCAGTATACCAGCGGTACGACAGGCTTCCCGAAAGGCGTCATGCTCACGCACTACAACGTCGTCAACAACGGAAAAGCCATCGGCGACTGCCTCGATTTCTCGAATTACGACAAGCTTCTCATTCATGTTCCGATGTTCCACTGCTTCGGCATGGTGCTCGGCATGACGGCGTCCATGACGCACGGAGCGGCGATGTTCCCGATAACTGCATATTCCCCCGCAAAAGCACTGAAGTGCATAAACGACAATAAAATTACCGCCTTCCACGGCGTACCGACTATGTTCATCGCCATGCTTGAACACGCGGACTTTGCAAAGACCGACTTCAGCCACGCGAGAACCGGCATTATGGCGGGCTCGCCCTGCCCTGTTAAGGTCATGGAGGACGTGCTGAACAAGATGAACATGAGCGAAATCTGCATAACCTACGGTCAGACCGAAAGCTCTCCCGCGATTACCATGAGCAAGACCAGCGACAGCGTTGAAGCCCGCGTGAATACAGTAGGCGGCAAGCTTTTCGGCGTTGAAGTAAAAATCGTTGACCCCGCGACAAATGAAGAGCTGCCCGACGACACCGACGGCGAGCTTTGCGCAAGAGGGTACAACATCATGAAAGGCTATTATAAGATGACGGAAGCGACCGCAGCGGCTATTGACGAGGACGGCTGGCTGCACACCGGCGACCTTGCGCGTCGGCGCAGCGCGGACGGCTACTATAAAATCACGGGGCGCATACGCGACATGATTATCCGCGGCGGCGAGAATATTTACCCGAAAGAAATCGAGGATTTCCTGTACACGAATCCTAACGTCCGCGACGTTCAGGTAATCGGCGTGCCCAGCAAGGACTACGGCGAGGAAATCATGGCGTGTATAATCCTCAAGGACGGACTGACGGCGAGCGAGGAATTAAAAGAGGAAATCAAGGCGTTCACCATCGCGCGAATCGCCAAACACAAAGTCCCGAAATACATCGACTTCGTTACCGAGTTCCCGATGAATGCGGCGGGGAAAATAATGAAGTATAAAATGCGGGAAGCGGCCGTGGAAAAGCTGAACCTGCAGGCGGCGGCGGGGATTGTGACAGCCTGATAAGCAATTCATAATTTATACAGCCGGTTAACTTAAAACCCGCTGTTCCTCTTGGAGGAGCAGCGGGTTTTATAATCAATTAACTTCAAAAATGTTTCAGCATTTTTAAAGACGCGGCATTTGCCGTGTAAGCTCGCAATCGGCTATATTTCTTAACAAAGTTGATTTATAAGGTTTTCTATTCTTATTAAAAAATATTTTTAAAAAGACTTGACATTGACGTTAAGGTCAAGGTTATAATATTGTTATATAGTCAGTTAACTTGAAAACTCTCCACGTTTTTCAAAAGACCGGCAAAGCTTGCTTTTTCGCCGACAGCGTATTATCGACGATGTAAAAAAGTAAAGCCATGCAGCGGCTTTGCGGCAAATGCCGCGTCTTCAAAAATGCTGAAGTATTTTTAAAGTTAATTGATTATAACTGTTGAAAGGAGGAGGCGAATGGAAAAATACCGCGCAATACCGGAGGGCTATATGCGCATCGGTGAACTGGCTAAGAAAGCGGGAATCACCACCCGCACCCTGCGGTATTACGACAAGGGGGGCTTGCTGTCGCCGTCACAGGAAAGCGAGGGCGGTTACAGGCTGTACTCTGACAAAGATTTGGTGAAGCTTATACAAATTCTGATGATGAAGCGGCTCGGGTTTCCGCTCGGCGAAATCAAAAAGAGGATGGCGGCAATGGACACAGCAGGCGAGGTTGTAGGCGTTCTGACGGAGCAGGCAACTAAGATTCGCAGGGAAATCGAGCACATGACGGAATCGCTGAACGCTCTTGAATCATTAAAAGATGAAATTGTGCAAATGGACTGCGTAGATTTCAAGAAGTTTGCGATAATACTTGAGGGAATTCACATGAAAAGTGAGCGTTACTGGATTGTAAAATATCTTGACAACGATGTTCTCGATATGTTAACCGATGAAAATGCTCCCGGATTCGCCAACCTTATGGATAACTTTATTATTGAAGCCGCCGCGCTTCAGGAAGAGGGAATACCCCCGGGAGGTGAAAAGGGGCAGGATTTCGCGGCGAGGTTTTGGAAAACGATGATGGAATTCACCGGCGGCGATATGTCATTAGTTTATAAAATCAGCGGGCAGTTTGAAAAAAGCAAAACAGATGAAAAGCATGACGAAACCATGAAAAAATCATATCAGTTTATGCTTTCGGCACTGGAAGCATATTTCAACTTCGGGTTCTTTGAAGAAGCGGCAGAATTGCAAGAGAACAACGCGCTTCCCGAAAGCGCGCAAGCTCAGGACTTAGCAGAAAGATTTTGGCGCTGGCTGATGGAGCTGACAGGAGGTGACATGGCTGTGCTGCAAAGCATGAATGAGCAGTTCATGAAAAGCCCATCTGACAAAATCACAAAAGAAACACATCACTTCATGGAATCAGCACTGGGAATATATTTAAACAAATCGGGAGGAAACACATGATTAGCATAAGCATGAAAAACGTGAGCAAGTCTTTCGGGGACAATGAAGTCCTGAAAGATGTTACATTTGAAATTAATGAGGGTGAGATTTTCGGAATGTTGGGGCCCTCAGGCTCGGGGAAAACCACGATTATCAATATCCTGACCAAGCAATTCGCCGCAAGCAGCGGAGAGTGTTATGTAAGCGCCGGCAGCAATGAAATCGGGCTGATGCCGGAGCACGACGGCTTGTATTCACGGCTCTCGTGCCTTGACAACTTAATCGTGTTCGAGGACATTTACGGAATCCCGCGCAAGCGGACTCTCGAAGCTTTAGAAAGAGTGGGCTTGAGCGACTCTAAAAAGACCGTCGTAGAACAGCTCTCAAAAGGCATGAGGCAGCGATTGGTCTTGGCGCGGGCAGTCTTACATAAACCGAAAGTACTCTTTCTTGACGAACCGACAAGCGCGCTCGACCCGGTGACCGCCCGGGGAATTTACAAATTAATCCGGGGCTTGCGTGACAGCGGCTCCACGATATTTCTAACCACACACAATATGGAGGAGGCGACGCATTTGTGCGACCGTGTAGTAATGCTGCATAACGGCACAATCATCGAACAGGGCGCGCCGAAAGACATTTGCGAGCGTTATAACTCGGTCAAGACCGTTATGGACTTAGAGAACGTGTTTATACAAGTGACAGGAGGCGGACTGTAAAGTTTGAAAATAAATATAACTAAATCGGGAAAACGAAGCTTTTCATTTCCCGTCCGTGAAGAAAGGACTTAATGAAAATATGAATAGTTTTAAAGCAGTTTTCAAGAAGCAACTTAAGGATTTCATAAAAAACCCGGCTGTGTTGATTCAATTCGCAATATTCCCGCTGCTGGCGTTTGTGATAAACATAATTCTGGACTTTGAGAGCATGGCTGACAGCATGATGTACATAGAGGGAATGACTGAAGAAATAGCCGCCGCAATGGCATATGCAATGAACGACAACATGCCCAACATGACCACAATGCAGGCTACTATGTTTGCGGGCATGGCACTGATTCCCGTTGTCGCCGGATTCATCGCCGAGGACATAGAGCGCAAGAGCCTGCGTTTCCTGATGATGGCGGGCGTAAAACCTGCGCCGTACTTGCTCGGAATCGGCGGCGTTGTATTTTTAATCAGCTTTTTTACGTCAGTTGCCTTTGGGCTTGTAGGCGGATTCGGCGGGCTTGACTTCTTTGTTTTTGTTGCCGCGATGATGTCGGGCATCGCAGGTTCAATCGTGCTCGGCGCAACCATAGGCATACTGACCAAAAACCATCAGGCCGCAACCGCACTTGCTATGCCGGTCGCATTAATCTTCGGCTTCGGTCCGATGCTTGCGCAGTTCAACGATAACATAGCAAGCGCACTTCGCTTTTTATACACACAGCAGCTTAATATAGTGGCGGATTATTTGAACGGCGTTGCAGTCGAAACACCGCTCCGGCAGTCTTTTATGATTATGTGGGTGAATGTCGCGGTTTTGGGTTTTTTATTTGCTGCGGTCTATGCCAAAAAAGGACTGAAAGATTAAACAATTTATTTATAAACCCTGTAAACACTTATGTTTACAGGGTTTATGTGCGGACGAAAGTATTAAATACAAACCTCAGCCCTTGAGTTCTTACAAGTTTTTAAGCTTGCAGAAATACTGCGTGTCGAGGCTCAGGGTCGGGGAATACGAGCAGAGCAATAAAGCCCGCAAAAATACCGCTCTCTTTAAAGGGAGCGGTAAATATTGCCTGCGGCGGCTCGCCGCCCGGACAGGGAGAGATTCGAACTCTCGGACGGGTATTAGCCGTCACACGATTTCCAATCGTGCGCCTTAGACCAACTCAGCCACCTGTCCATACTGCAACGTTAACATTGTATCATAAATCAAGCGGCTTGTCAATCGTTCCGTAAAATTTTCCGTAAACATTACTCACAGAATATTATACAGATTGATTTTCTGATGTTCCAAATACTGGCGCAGAAGCGCCGCCGCGACCGCAGTTTCAACCAAAAGCTCTTGCCCGTCCCGCTCCGATATTGCCGCCGGCGGTTTACCGTCACCTGCAAGCGCGCGAATCCGCGCCAGCGACGACGTCAGCTCTGCGACGTTATCACGGTCAATAATCAAATACCGCCGCTTTCTAAAATCCCGCCACATCTCATCGGCCTCATTCGCCGCCTCATAAACCGCGGTATAATCGCCGTCCGTTAAGCTTTTCGCCACGAGCTCAACCTGATTCAGCAGCCTCGCGGTTGAGTCCGCGATGTAAATATAGCTCCCGGCCGCCAGCGCGCAGAGCGCGGCGAAAATAACTATGCACAGAATTGCACGCTTCATATTTTTATTAAGTCCTTTCTTCACAAATCCAATATTCAAACACCATTTTCCCCGGTTCAATAACTTTTTATTCTCAAATCCTCGTTAAGTCCTTTCTTCACAAATCCGATATTCAAACACCATTTTCCCCGGTTCAATAACTTTTTATTCTCAAATCCTCGTTAAGTCCTTTCTTCACAAAACCGATATTCAAACACCATTTTCCCCGGTTCAATAACTTTTTATTCTCAAATCCTCGTTAAGTCCTTTCTTCACAAATCCGATATTCAAACACCATTTTCCCCGGCTCAGAAACTTTGATTCCGAAGCTTATTATTTCGTCCCCTTTTTTATAATATAACAATCGCCGTTTTCATCCGCAGTGAGAATAAAAACACGGGAAAGTGAAACACTTTTTTTTATGAGTATTTTCTCAAGCCATTCTTCATTTAATCCGATTTCCGCGAGCGCGTCCGGGTCAATCACGCCGTCACTGACGACGAGTACCGGCGGATTACCCGGCGAGCCGCCGGACTCCGTTCCGCTTTGAGCGGGCTTCTGCTCCTGCTTTTCATAAAAATTAATCTTACCTGTCGTTTCGACAATGGCATACTGTACCTTTGAAATATCGAAAATACCTGAGTCGCGCGCCGATTCCATCAAATCCTGGGTAGTAAAACGCAGGTTCTTCATCTCTCGCTGGTCAATCACGCCGTCGCGGATTAGAACCCGCGGATTCCCCGTAACAAGGCGGCGAAACCTGTCTGCCTTGAGCGCTCCGACGGTTATGAAAACGTCAAGGCAGACGATTGCAAGAATCGGGATAATCCCCGACAGCAGCGGCAAATCGGGGTCCTCGAGCGCGAGGGTCGCGATGTTTGAAATAAGAATTGTGGTGACGAGCTCCGACGGCTGAAGCTCGCCGAGCTGCTTCTTGCCCATGAGCCGGACGGCAAAGATGACGAGGGCGTAAAGCAGAATGGTTCTGATGAGAATTACAGGCATAAATATAGTATTTGACATTTAATGTTAAATATGTTATACTTTCACGAGAAAATACAAGCGGAGGGATAAGTTTGAAAATTCGCGGTACCAAACCGGGGAAAACGAAACTTTTTATTCCCTGTTAGTGCAGAAAGGACATGGTAAAAACATGAAAAGATTAATTGTATTATTGACAGCGGTAATAATGCTTTTAACATTCGGCGCCTGCAGCAGCGGGCAGACACCGGCTGAAGCCGAGCATACGGAAAACCCGTCTATTGATGAAATAACCGGGGAAGCTGAAGAAGAACCTGCCGAGGAGGAGGAAATTGTTCCCATGAACGCTATCGACCCTGCAAAGCCTGTCATCGCGCTGACCTTTGACGACGGGCCGAATATGACGAACTCCGTGCTGATTCTTGACGAATTAGAAGCGCGCGGTGTCGTCGCGACATATTTCATAATCGGCGGCAACATAAACGACCACACCGCAGAGGTCATGCGCCGCGCTTACGCGCTCGGCTGCGAATACGCCAATCATTCTTGGGGCTGGGGTTCTATGGGGAGCATGGAAGCCGACGATATTATAAAAAGCCTCACTGACACGAGCGATAAAATTGCCGAGGTTCTCGGCGAGGACGCCCGCCCGCGGTTTTTCCGCGCGCCGAATCTTAACACAAGCCCCGACATGATTGAAGTCGTGAAAAACCTCGGCTATCCTCTCATGCAGGGGATAACGGGCAACGACTGGGAGGGCAGCGCCACACCGGAAAGCATCTTCGAGCTGGTGGTCCCGAAAGCCGCGGACGGCAGCATAATCCTCCTGCATGACGGCGGCAGCAATAACGCCACCGCCGAGGGAATCGGAGCCATATTGGACGCTCTCCTGGAAGACGGTTTTCAATTTGTGACCTTGTCCGAGCTGTTTGAAATCAAGGGTATAGAACCGGAAGCCGGCAAAACATATAACGATGTCCGATGAATAAAAAAGAAGCGCTGGGTTCACCTCAGTGCTTCTTTTTATATTAAAATCATTCTTTATTACTTCTTGCGCTCATAAAACTCTTTCTTGTCCGTTCGTCCAATTAAATAATCCATACTTGCATCATAAAACACAGCTTTGTCAAGCCCCGTGCCTATTTTTTATTTCCCCTGAAATAAGTTTTCACCAGCCTCCTCATCTTCTCTGCCATTCCCGCCGTGTTCTTGCCTTTCTTCATGCGCCAAATCCAGTTCCCGCCGAGCGTGCTCGGCACATTCATGCGCGCCCTGTCCCCGAGGCCGAGCACGTCCTGCATCGGCAGCACGACAAGCTTCGCCCCGCTCTGATACAGCGCGCGGAACGCCGCGTGGTTAATACTCTCGAGCCACGCAGGACGCAGATAGTTTTTGAACATACGGCGGACTGTCGGCTTCGCGCTCCCATACCAACCCTTGAGCGTGCTGTTGTCATGTGTGCCCGTGTAAGCCACGCTGTTATGCGGATAATGGTGCGGCAGATGGTCGCTGTCGGCATGCTCGGGATTGAAGCCGAACTGCAGGATTTTCATGCCCGGGAAGCCGCTCGCAGCGAGCAGCTCCGTCACGCTCTCAAACACCTCTCCCAAATCTTCCGCAATAATATCAACCTCGCCGACCGCCGCGCTAATCGCGCCAAAGAAATCCATGCGCGGGCCGATTTCCCATTTGCCGTTCACTGCCGTCTTCTCGCCGCTGGGAACCGCCCAGTAGGTGTCGAACGCACGGAAATGGTCGATACGAATCGTGTCGTAAAGCTCTGCGCACTTCTTCACACGCCTGCTCCACCACAGATAATTCTCCTTTTTCATGCGCTCCCAGTTATAAAGCGGATTCCCCCAGAGCTGCCCCGTCTTGCTGAAAAAGTCCGGCGGCACGCCCGCAACCTTAGTCGGCACGCAGTCCGTATCAAGCAGGAACAAATCTGTGTTGCTCCATACGTCCGCGCTGTCAAGCGCGACATAAATCGGCAGGTCGCCGATTATTTTTATGCCGTTTTTATTTGCATATCTTTTCAGCTTCCGCCACTGCCGAATGAACGTATACTGCACAAACTTCCAGAAGCTTACGCGCCCCGCAAGCTCCTCACGCGCCGCTTTAACGGCGTCTGCCTTACGGAAGCGTATATCCTTGTCCCATGTCTGCCACGACTGTAGATTATACTGCTCCTTAACCGCCATGAACAGCGCGTAGTCGTCCAGCCACTCCGCCTCGTCGTGCACAAACGAGAGATACCCCGCATCCTCTGTAAAGCTCCTGTGCGCCTCGCCCAGTAATCTCATCTTTGAGCGGTAAACTTTCTCGAAGTCCACAAAGCTCGGGTCCGCGCCATAGTCGGCTTCGTCGCAGGCGGCTTTGGTTATGAGTCCGTTTGCAACTAAGTCGTCAAGGTCAATCAGCAGCGGATTCCCCGCGAAAGTAGAAAAAGACTGATACGGGCTCTCGCCGTAGCCCGTCGGCGACAGCGGCAGAATCTGCCAGTACGACTGCCCCGCAGCCGCGAGCCAGTCCACGAATGCCTCCGCGTCCGCCCCGAAAGTTCCGATGCCGTACGGGGAGGGGAGGGATGTTATGTGCAGTAAAATTCCGCTTGAGCGCATTTTCATTAAGTCCTTTCCTCACAAACAAATCATGAAAACAATATTTTCCCCGATTCAATTGTGTTATTCAAAACTTTTTAATCCTCAAAAATATTTTTCTTGACATATATATATCAGCGTGTTATAATCTAAATGACAAGGGTATGCCGTGATATACGGTCACCCTCAGATATTGCGAATTAAAAATAACCGCTCACTTTGGACGAGAGGCGGTTATTTCCTTTTTTTATATTCATGTACCAGTCGTAGTGCGTTGCATACAACCAATGTGAGAGTCAGAAATTCTAACCACTCCATGACATCACCCCCGTTCCGAGGGAAGAAATTGACCGCACACCGTGTTTTTGCCGTTGACATACCCTTGTACTATATCAATTATAGTACAAGGGTCGGATTTTGTCAAGTATTGGCATTTATCTCGTCATCAGCTCCGCGACCTGCCCCACAAACTCCGCAGGATTTTCAAGGCTTATCCCCTCTATCAGCATCGCCTGGCTATAAAGTATCTCCGCATAAACTTTCAGCATTTCCTTGTCGTTATCGTATAAAAACTGCAGCTTGTCGCAAATAGCGTGACTGGCGTTAATCTCCAGAATCTTATCGGCTTTTGCTTTCCTGTCGCCCGGCATCTGCGAAAGGACTTTCTCCATCTCGACCGACAGCGCGCCCGCTCCCGAAACGCACACAGGCAGCGTTTTCAACTTCTGCGAAAAACGCACGTCCTGAACCTTATCTGTGAGCGCCTCTTTCATAAGCTCGAAAAGCTTCTTGCTGTCCTTGTTTTTCTTTTTTATTTCTTTCTTTTCATCTTCGGTTTCAAGGTCTAAGTCCGCGCTCTGCACCGACATGAACTGCTTCTCGTTGTAATTCACGAGCATTTGCAGGCAAAACTCGTCCACGTGGTCGGTGAGATATAAAATCTCGTAGCCTTTGTCTTTCACAGCTTCAACCTGCGGAAGCGAATTAATTCTCGTCACGCTCTCGCCCGACGCAAAATAAATGCCCTTCTGCTCTTCTTTCATGCGCGTGACGTATTCATCAAGCGTCGTCATCTTCTCCTCGCTCGACGAATAGAACATCAGCAAATCCTGCAAGCCGTCTTTCGCCGCGCCGTAGGTGTTATAAATCCCGAATTTAATCTGCGCTCCGAATTCTTTCCAGAACTCCTCATACTTCTCGCGCTCGTTTGAAAGCATTTTCTTAAGCTCGTTTTTAATGGAGCGTTCAATGCTTTTCGCGATGATTTTAAGCTGCCTGTCGTGCTGCAGCATTTCACGGGAAATATTAAGCGACAAATCCTCGCTGTCCACCAAGCCCCGCGCAAAACTGAAGTAATCCGGCAGCAAATCGCCGCACTTCTCCATAATCATAACACCGCTTGTATACAGCTGCAAACCCTTTTCGTACTCCTTTGTATAAAAGTCAAACGGCGGCTTTTTCGGTATAAAAATGAGTGCGTTATAGGTTGCAGTGCCCTCGGTTTTAGAGTGAATTCTTGCTATCGGGTCGACAAAATCATGGAACTTGCTCTTGTAAAACTCGTTATAATCCTCGTCCGTGAGCTCTGCCTTGTTCTTCTTCCAAATCGGCTCCATGCTGTTGAGGGTCTGTATTTCCTTTACTTCCTCGAACTCGTCGCTGTCTTCTTTCTTCTGGCGTTTGTTGCACTCCATCTTAATCGGATAACGGATATAGTCCGAATATTTCTTCACGATGCTGCGGATTTTATACTCGAGCAGGAAGTCGCCCAGTCTTTCAGTTTCCTCGTCTTCGCCGTCCTCTTTGATATAGAGCTTTATTTCCGTGCCGTGGTCTGCCTTATCGCACGCCTCAATCGTATAGCCGTCCGCACCGGAGGAAGTCCATAAAAACGCCTCGCCGTTTGGACTTCCGTAGAATTTTGAACGCACTTCAACCTTTGAAGCCGCCATGAACGCCGAATAAAACCCGACGCCGAACTGCCCTATAACGCTCATATCCTCGTCCGCCGCAGAGCCTCCGGTGGCGGTATCTTCAGCTTCTTTGCTAAGCTTCCGAAATTCATTAGTCCCGCTCTTTGCGATTACGCCGAGGTTGCTTTCGAGCTCGTCCCTGGTCATTCCGATGCCGTTGTCGGTAATCGTGAGCGTGCGGTTTTCAATGTCAGCTTCGATGAAGATTTCAAAATTAGTGCGCGATAACCCGAGATTCTCGGTCATGGACTTGAAGTAAAGCTTGTCCATCGCGTCGCTCGCGTTGGACAGCAGCTCGCGCAGAAAGATTTCCTTGTGTGTGTAGATTGAGTTAATCATCAGCTCCAAAAGCCGTTTTGACTCCGCCTTAAATTGTTTTTTAGCAGCCAATGCCTGTCACCTCTCTGTTCTTTTTAAGTAATATAAATTTATAGTTAGCACTCGCGTTGCAAGAGTGCTAACTATAATTATACATATTATTTTTCTTTTGTCAAGCCCTAATCTAAACTTGTTTTTACAATTATCCACTCGATAATTATATCCTGCACAGGCTGACTGGGCTCGCCGAACGGGTTCATAACCACGGGCACAGCCGAAATCGCGTCAATTACGTCAAAGCCGCTCATAGTATACCCGAACACCGTGTACCCGCCGTCAAGGAACGGAGCGCCGCCAACCTCTGCATATCTCGCCCGTATTTCTTCCGGCGTGTGTATAAACTCCATTATTTCTGCAATCGCGGAATTCACCAGCTCCTCGCCGTACATTTCCGAATAAACTTCTATATTTTCCATAATATCGTCAAGCTCCATCTGATACATCGAAAGTACGTTCTCGAAAGCTTCGGTATCCTTGTTGTTGACGATATAAAACGAGTCGCTGCCCATTCCCAGCTGATTCGCCGCGAGGCAGAACGCGCCGTAATAATGCCGCGCTTCGGGGTGTGTTTCGGTGAATACGCCCTCTGCGGCCGGGTCGCCGCCGCCGCTCCCGTCATAAGAACCGCCCTGTATCATGAAGTCTGCCATTACGCGGTGGAAGTTTCTGCCCGTATAAAAGCCGCTGCGCACATTCTCGACAAACCTCGTGACAGTGTTCGGGGCATACTCAGGGTGCAGCCGAACCGTAATCTCGCCGAAATCGCGGACATTTATAATTGCATAGTTCGCCGCTCCCGGGTCGCTATCGGGAATATCGGCGATTGGAGCCGCGGGGGTATACGGGGGCTCAGGGTTTTCCGAATCCGCGGGGTTTTCAGACTGCGCAGGAGAGCCGGGAGGCTGCTCGCCGTTTGCGTCGTCGTTGTTCTTCTCGGCGCAGCCGACAAACAGCAGCAAGCCGAGGGTTAAAATTAGAATTGCGGTTAATAGTTTTTTCATGGGTTCTCCTTTTTATTTAAATTAATGATGGAACAATCTAATCCCCGTAAACGCCATAGCGATGCCGTATTTATCGCACACTTCAATAACATTATCGTCCCGCACCGACCCGCCCGGCTGCGCAATATACTTCACGCCGCTCTTCCTCGCCCGCTCGATATTGTCCCCGAACGGGAAGAACGCGTCCGAGCCAAGCGCAATGCCGTCCATAGTGTCAAGCCACGCGCGCTTCTCCTGCCGCGCGAACACCTCGGGTTTGCTTGTGAAAACCCTCTGCCACGCGCCGTCGGCAAGTATATCCCCGAACTCGTCGCCGATATAAATGTCAATCGTATTGTCAATATCCGCAGGCTTGAGCCCCGGAGCAAACGGCAAGCCCAGCACTTTTTCATGCTGCCGTAAGTACCAGTTGTCAGCTTTCTGTCCTGCGAGCCGCGTGCAGTGAATCCGCGACTGCTGCCCCGCGCCGATGCCGATTGCCTGTCCTTGATACACGTACGCCACCGAATTGCTCTGAGTGTATTTGAGGGTAATCAGCGCAATTAAAAGGTCGGTCTTAGCAAAGTCGGGTATGTCTTTATTTGCAGTCACAACATTTTGCAAAAGAGTATTGTTTATTTCAAGCTCGTTGCGCCCCTGCTCGAACGTAATGCCGTAAATACTTCTGCGTTCTATTGCTTCGGGAACGTAATTCGGGTCGATTTTTATCACGTTGTAACTGCCGTTTCGCTTGGCTCTGAGTATTTCAAGCGCACCAGGCGTAAAATCCGGCGCAATCACGCCATCGGAAACATAAGGCTTGATGAAACTTGCGGTTTCCTCGTCGCACTTGTCGGACAGCGCGATGAAGTCGCCGTAGCTCGACACGGGGTCGGCGCCCCGCGCTTTCCTGTAAGCTTCAAGGAGCGTTGTGCCGGTTGCCGCTCCCGCCGGCGAAACGTGCTTGAAAGACGCCGCTGCCGCCATGCCTGTAGCTGCTTTCAGCTCCTTTACAAGCTGCCAGCCGTTGAGCGCGTCCATAAAGTTAATATACCCCGGCTTGCCGCCGAGTATTTCAATAGGCAGCCCGCCACTCTCCATGAAAATCCGCGACGGCTTTTGATTCGGGTTGCAGCCGTACTTGAGTTCGAGTTCCGTCATTTTTATTTCCATTAAGTCCTTTCTTCACAAATGAATCATGAAAACAACGTTTTCCCCGATTCAGTTGTATTGTTTTCAAACTTATTTCCATTAAGTCCTTTCTTCACAAGTGAATCATCAAAACAACATTTTCCCCGATTCAGTTGTATTGTTTTCAAACTTTATTCTCCTTTACAGTCTGATTACCATCTCATTCTCATCGGCTTTAAAGCCGATTTTCTCATACACCGCCCGCCCCATATCGGTCGCTGAAAGATTGATTACCTTCACGCCGCGCGTACTCGCTTCTTCGAGCTGAAGCTGCATAAGCTCGGTCGCAATGCCCTGTCTGCGGTATTCGGCGAGCGTGTACATATTAGCGATTACTGCTTTCCTGCCGTCGGGCGCCGCGGGCCCCGGTAAGTGCCGCCAAAACATAATCCCGCTCGTAGCCGCGATTTTGCCCGTTTCGGAATCTTCAGCCAAAAACACAACAAGCGAGCCGTCAAGCAGTCCGGCGGTAAAATAATCCGCGTTTGTTACGCGCAGAATGGCGTTCTGCTCGCCTGAAACTTTCGTCCCTCTTGACGCGTCATTAATGAACTCAAGCCGCAGCCGAACAAGCTCGGGAACGTCGCTCACACCTGCTTTTCGGTAACTAATCATTTATCCGTATTCCTTTTTTACAATATGGTTAATAAGCAGTAATTTTTATGCTTATTAAAGATTTTATTCAAGCTTATTCTGTGTTCCTCTTTTACAATATGGTTAATAAGCAGTACTTTTTATGCTTATCAAAGATTTCATTCAAGCTTATTTAATATCCTGCTTTCATAATCTCCTGTTTTGAGGTTAACAAACCGGGTCCACAGCGAAACTTTATTCTCCTCGTTCAGCGCGTTCCAAATTAATTCCGTAAACTCGTCAATGCCGCCTGCTATTTCCACCGCCACAGGCTCGCCCTCAAAGCTCGGGAGCGGGTCACCGTCACTCTTGTACGTATGAATAAAACGTCCGTCTCCCGCAGCAGGGTTGTTATAAGCAAAGTTATAACGCAGGCAGCTATCGCCGTCTTTTTTAAGAATCGACATCGCGTAGTTGAAATTATTCTCCGCAAAGTGCAGAATCCCCGAAATGCGCGGCGTAAAGTTCGGCGCGTCAGGCTCATACTCGCGTGTGCGCAGCGCCTGCTCGAATGTTAATTGCTGGTCCATTAAAGCGCAGACCGTGTCGGTCTGGTCGCCGTTTGTGACGACAAGCTTGCTGCCCATGACGCGCACCGCGTTATAAATCACAAGGCTCGGGTCGCTCATTTTCGACTCGTCAAAAGCTGCGGTTCTGATTCCCCCGCCGTTTTCTTTGAACACGCGGTTACGGCTGTTTTCACTTCTGCCCATGATAAAGTATGCCGCGACAGCGCAGTCAGAAGCTGCGCTTCTCCCGATAATAATCCCGCGCCCGGGGTAAGAGTTCGCCTTTAAAATCGCATCAATTTTCATAATTATTTCCATTAAGTCCTTTCTACACAAACGAACAGTGAAAACAGCGTTTTCCCCGATTCAATTGTGTTTGTTTTCAAACTTCTTTCATTAAGTCCTTTCTTCACAAAAGCGGAATGAAAACAGCGTTTTCCCCGATTTAGTTTTTATTTTTAAACTTTATTCCCGTTTATTAATAATTTCACCGCTTCGGGTAGTATTTCCCGCTCGGCTTCCATTACACGCTTTTGCAGACTTTCGGGAGTATCGCCGTCCTTGACTTCCACGGCTTTCTGCATGATAATTTTCCCGCCGTCGCAGATTTCATTAACAAAGTGTACCGTTGCACCTGTGAGCTTCACGCCTCTTGCAAGCGCCGCTTCATGCACTTTCAGCCCGTAAAAACCCTTGCCTGCGAATGAAGGCAGCAGCGACGGATGAACATTAATCATGGCATTGTGATAAGCTTTGCAAATCATAGGAGTGAGAATTATCATAAATCCTGCGAGAACAACTAAGTCAATGTTGTTTTTTCGCAGAGTTTTTAAGATAAACTCACTGAATCTCGCTCTTCCGACAGAAACATCTTTTATGCTTTTTATATTTTTATATTCTGCCCAGCTGACGACTTCTGTTTTAATTTTATTATTCTCAGCGCGGACAATCGCATAAGCGTTCGGGTTTGACGAAATCACGAGGCTGATGTCAATATCCGCGTCAATAAGCGCCTGCAGGTTCGTGCCGCCGCCGGAAACAAGGACTGCTACTTTTTTCATATGAGCACCACGCCGTCCTCCCCGGCTTCAACCTTGCCGATACAAAACGCCCTGACCCCCGCTTCCTCAAGCATTTCAACCGCCGAATCCGCCCTCTTCGCGCTTACCACGCAAACCATGCCGATACCCATATTAAAAGTATTGAACATGTCGCGTTCGGGAATCCCGCCCTTATCTTGAATATGCTTGAAAACAGCCGGAATCTCAAACGCGCTTTTATTAATTTTCGCGCTGAACCCGTCGGGCAGGCAGCGCGGGATATTCTCGAAAAACCCGCCGCCCGATATATTCGCAATGCCCTTGACCTTAACCTCTCCAATCAGCTTCAATAAAGGCTTCACGTAAATCTCCGTCGGCGTGAGCAGTTCTTCGCCGAGTGTTTTTCCGAGTTCCGGAATATGCTCGTCAAGCGGCGATTTCTCGACTATTCCGAAAACCTTGCGAATCAGCGAAAACCCGTTTGAGTGCACGCCGCTCGAAGCAAGCCCTATAATCACATCACCGTCTTTAACTCTTGAGCGGTCGATGATTTTGCTCTTGTCAACCACGCCCGTGCAAAACCCTGCAATGTCATACTCGTCCTCTTTCATAAGCCCGGGGTGTTCGGCGGTTTCGCCGCCAATCAGCGCGCAGCCCGCTCTTATGCAGCCCTCTGCGACGCCGCTCACAATCGAAGCGATTCTTTCGGGGACGTTCCTGCCGCAGGCGATATAGTCAAGGAAATACAACGGCTTTGCGCCTGAGCAGATGATGTCATTCGCACACATGGCAACCGCGTCAATGCCGATTGTATCGTGCTTGCCCAGCAGCATTGCGAGCTTGATTTTCGTGCCGACGCCGTCTGTACCCGAAACGAAAACAGGCTCCTTGATTCCCGACAGGTCCGGCTGATACATGCCGCCGAAGCCGCCGAACTCCCCCAGCACGCCTTTATTGTATGTGCGCTGCACCGCGTCTTTCATGAGCCGCACGCTCTCATAGCCCGCGACAACGTCAACGCCTGCATTTTTATAACTTTCCGAATGACTGTTCTTCATAAAGATTCTTATTAAGTCCTTTCTTCACAAAAACGGAATGAAAACAATGTTTTCCCCGGTTTGGTCCTGTTTCTTTTCAACTTTCACCTTTACTTTAGGAATTGCCGATAAATAAAGTTGACAGGTTTGCCGCCGTATTTTTGTCGGCAGGCAAGGCAAATTTTCCACGAATATCCGTTGATATTTAAGGAAAATTTAACGCAGCATGGCGGCAAAAATACAAGGCAAACGTCAAGTTTATTTGTTGGCGATTCCTTATTGCGATAATTTAAAATCAAACTTGTCCGTCGGTAGCTCGCTCGGTACGTCCATAGGATACTTTCCCGAAAAGCAGCCGGTACAGAACCCGCAGTCCGCGCCCTCCGCAATATGCTCCACGCCCTCAATGCTCAGATACCCGAGCGTGTCCGCACCTATTTCCTTCCTTATTTCCTCCTGCGTCTTTCGGTTGGCAATCAACGCGCCCGGGCTGTCTATGTCCGTCCCGAAAAAGCATGAGTTTTTAAACGGCGGCGAGGAAAGACGGATATGTACTTCCTTCGCGCCCGCCTCGCGCAGAATTTTTATGATAATACGCATAGTCGTGCCGCGTACTATGCTGTCGTCTATGACTATTACACGCTTGCCCGCGATTACCGACTTCATTGCGGAAAGCTTTATTTTAACGGTGGACTCCCTCGTTTCCTGCGACGACTGAATGAAAGTCCGCCCGACATAGCGGTTTTTAATCAGCCCGATTCCGTACGGAATACCCGAGTGCTGCGCATAACCCAGCGCCGCATCGAGCCCGCTGTCCGGCACACCGATAACCACGTCAGCGGGAACCGGATGCTCGTCTGCAAGGATTTTGCCCGCTTTCATGCGCGCCTCATGCACTGACACGCCCTCAATCACGCTGTCGGGCCGTGCAAAGTAAATATACTCAAAGACGCACAGGCTGCCTTTTTTGTCCCCTTTTGGACAGTGTGCCGTAATGCTCCTTATGCCCTTGTCGGAGAAAACCACGATTTCCCCCGGCAGAACGTCCCGCAGAAACTCGGCGCCCATCGCGCTGAGCGCGCAGCTCTCGCTCGCGGCGACGTAGCCGGCTTCACCCGTTTCGTCCCGGATAACGCCCAGGCAAAGCGGTCGGATTCCGTCGGGGTCGCGGGCGACGATGAGCTTTTTCGGCGACATAATCGCCAGCGAATAAGCGCCTTTAATCTTATGCATCGCCTTTTCGAGCGATTCCTCAATCGAGCCGCAGGTGAGCCGCTGCTCGGTAACGGCGTAAGCCAGTACCTCCGCACCGCTCATTGTATGGAAAATCGCACCTTTGTTCTCATAATCCTCGCGCAGCGCCTGCGCGTTTACAAGATTGCCGTTATAGGAAAGCGCCATCGGGCCCTTTATGTGCTTTACGACGAGCGGCAGCGTGTTATGATGGTGAACCGTCCCCGAAGCCGAATACCGCACGTGCCCTATGGCGATTTTCCCTCCGTTAAGGCGTTCAAGGTTCTCCTTGTCGAAAACCTCGTTCACGAGCCCCATGCCCCGCTTATAGTTTATAATACCCCTGTCGTTGACAGCTATGCCGCAGCTCTCCTGCCCCCTGTGCTGGAGCGCGTAAAGCGCGGTATAGGCGTACCGCGTCACGTCCGAGTTCTCTTTAGTGTAGATTCCGAAAACGCCACATTCTTCACGTAATTTATCAAGCATTTTAAATAATCACCGTCCTACATTATTAATTTTACCTTATTTCGGCAAATTTATCAAGTAAAAAAGAACATGCTTTATTGCCTTTATTTTGTAGGAAATGACAATAGGTTACACATCGTATTGACATTTTTAACTATATATGGTAGTATAATAATGGA
Organism: Oscillospiraceae bacterium; assembly: GCA_009783695.1. Lineage (GTDB taxonomy): Bacteria > Bacillota > Clostridia > Oscillospirales > Ruminococcaceae > Ruminiclostridium_E. Next base: position 14,915 of record WRCY01000008.1, on the reverse strand, counting down.
TATTTGTAAAGATTTAGGGGATAAATATGGAACGTTTTGCTGATAAAATAGATAGTTACCGCGGGCTCACCTCGGACGAGGCTGCCGAGCGGACTTCGATGTACGGATACAATGGCGACAGCCGCAAGCTCGACACCGCCGGCGACTTCAAGCCTATGCGGATTCTTTTCTCGTACCGCTTCCTGATTATGGTTCTCGCGGCTGCAGCTGTCATGGTCTGCGGCAGAATAAGCGAGGGTTTTGCCCTGCTGCTGCTCACCATAGTTTACTGCGCGGTTGAAATCATCAAGGGTTATAAGTGCCGCGATTCATTCAAGGAGCTTCGGCGCGTTTCGAGCGCGCGGTTCCGCGTCCTGCGCGACAGCGAAATCGTGCTGTTGCGCCGTGAATATATCGTCCCGGACGACATAATAATATTACAGGAGGGCGAAAGCGTGCCCGCTGACGCGCATCTGCTTGAAGCTGCGGGCGTTTCGGTGGACGAAAGCCTGTTCACAAGCGACAGCACACCCGCTGTCAAGCGTGTCGGCGCGGACTCCAAAAACGAAATAAAACAGACCTGCATCTATAAAGGCACGCGCCTGCTTTCCGGCAACGCAATTGCGCGCGTAACGGCGACAGGCATAGACACCAAAAAGTGCCGTGAATTCGGCGAAACCGAACCCTCGGCGACCTACATGACCGAAATCGAAAACGCCGCGGGTAAGGCAATGCCGGTTTTCTGGGCGGTGTCAGCTGTGTTTTTACTGCTGTTCTTCGTAATCACTATTCTTACCAAGAGCGACCTTACGCTTGAAGAGTTCCCGCATGTCGCGGTACTCCCCGCGTTTGCGTTCGCGCTGTGCCTTATGCCGGCGGAAACGCAGCGTCTCGTCCGCTCGCATTACCTTTTCGGCGCGTTCTCGCTGCTTAGGAGAAACTGCGTGGTTAAAGACCTCACGGCTATGGAATCCCTTTCCGCAATCACCGCCGTCTGCGTGGACAAGACCGGCGTCATAACCAAAAACCACACTTCCTTAGCAGACGAACACAGCGCAGACCCTGAAACCCTTGCGCGGATTTCCGCGCTCTCGTGTGACCCCGCCGACCCCTCGTCGCTCGACCGCGCCATTATCCTCGGCGCGGCGTTCAAGAGCGTGGACGTGAAAGCCCTGCATGAAAACGAGCTCGTCTGCCGCTATCCTTTCTCGGAGGAAACAAAGCTCGGCGGAAACCTTTGGCGCATCAACGGCGCGCTGCTCCTCTGCGTCAAGGGCTCGCCCGAAATTATACTCACCAAGTGCGACCTCTCTCCCGACAATCTCTTTTCGGTTCAGCAGAAGCAGCAAAAATATGCGGAACTCGGACACAGGGTCGTCGCCGTGGCTTACGCCCGCATAGCCGACGAGAACAATCTGCCGCAGTTTGCTCACGAGCTGGACTATACATTTGTGGGGCTCTGCGCGTTCGCGAATCAAACCCGCGACAGCGCGCCCGCCGCCGTGCGGAGCTGCTGCCGCGCCGGCGTAAAGGTAATTATGACCACCGGCGACAGCGTCGACGCCGCGGTTGCCATCGGCAGGAAAATCGGAATGGAAAACCCGAAAGCCATATCCGGCGACGAGCTGCGCGAATGTCAGCTTGAGGGTGTGCGTCCCGACATAAAAGGTGTGAATATCTTCGCGCGCGTCGCCCCCGACCAGAAGCCTTATATAATAGAGCTGCTGCAGGACGAGGGCGAAATAGTTGCCGCCACGGGAATCGGCGCGGCAGACGTCGGGGCACTGGAACGCTCGGACGTAGGCGTTGCCCTGCCTCAGGAAACCTCGGGCGCTGCAAAGGAAGCCTGCGGGCTGGTGCTCGCCGACGACGACTTCAATTCCGTGGTGGACGCGCTCAAGGAAACACGCCAGATTCATTATAATATAAAGCAAACCATCGGAACTGTAATCATTGCTGTTACCGCGATGGTGACGTTTGCGCTTTTTTGCCTGTTCTCGGGCGGCGGCACAACCCTGTCGCCCGCCGCAATATCGCTGCCGTCAGTACTGCTGCTGCCTTTGCTCTCGCTCTCGTTCTTCGGGAACCGTACGGATATAAAATGCGTAATGAGCGCCTCCGGCTTCGTAGGGCGCGGCGCGCTCGACAAGCGGTTTCTGCTGCGCACGCTGACGCAGGGGCTCTGCGTTTCGCTTGCGATTTTGGTTTTCCGTCTGATTTTATGGGGGGAAAGCGCGGGCGTCCTCAACGCCTGTTTCCTCGCCGCAATCACAGGCGGACTCATCGGCGCAACGCTCGTGAACCTTTCGGCGTCCATGCCCGTGCACAAGCTTGTCGCCGGCAAATGCACGCAGGTTCTCTTAATCGCGGGCGCAGTTTTTCTGCTCGTCATTCTGCTTACGTACCTGCCCGCCGTGAACACGGCGTTCGGGCTGGCGTCAATTAACCCCCTGCGTTTTATCACGGCGTTCCTGCTCGGCATAGTCAGCCAGGGCTGGGTTGAAATACCGAAGATTAGGGATTATAAATAAATACAATGAACGATTTTTACTTATACTATTATTATGAACGGGAATTAGGACCGTTTCGTATGCTGACGGACTTAACAATTAACGAGGCGCGAAAAATTGTAAGTGCAGAAGCTGAAAAAAAGCAGACGGAATATACAGATGTTGAGGGATTTCTGCAAATGCGGTATGGTTGCGATGCTCGTCTGCGTGAAGCGTTTACGGAGCGCGGCGGGCGCGCTGAACGTAATAATCCGGTTTACATGATGCTCGGCGAACATTCATCATGGGCAACAGCATACGAAAACCCTGCCGTAATAAAAATCCCGCTTGCAGAAATTGACCCTATGATAGTTTCATTTACTTACGGAGACAGTTTCGTGATATTCGGGCAGAACGAATTTAAAATGGAGGAATATTGGAGCAAGGTTTATTTCAAAGACGAAATACTTGAATTAATAAGCCGTATCGGATACCCGCCGCAGGTAACATATGATTTTAAATCTGAAAACTACACAAAATATTCACCTGTTGCCAACCACCTTCTGTATGTCGAAGCCCATGTGTGGAGTGATAAGCTTTTGAATAAGTACCGATGAAAAAGGAACAATTAATGAAATTATTATACGCGTTTTTAGGCGGCGTTGTTTTCGGCGCGGTGAACGTAATCCCCGGCGTTTCAAGCGGAACGATGCTCGTTGTCTTCGGCTGTTACGACATCGTGTGCGGAGCGCTCGCGCTCGACTTCAGGCATATAAAAAAGAACCTCCCGTTCCTTGTACCGTTCGCGGCAGGGGCGGTCATGGGGCTGGGCGGTGCCGTTTTTGCGGCGGCGTACCTGCTCGAAAACTTCCCGGTTCCGACGTTCCTGTTCTTCATCGGGCTGATTACCGGAAGCATGCCGCTCATCTGGAGGAATCTGCACCTCAAAGGCACGCCGAAAACCCTGCACATTATCCTTGCGGGAGCTGCGCTTGCTATTATAATACTGCTCGGTTTAATCGGCGACGGTGAACCGGCGGAACTCGCCGCCGGGCAAAGCGCCGGGAGCAGTGTTTCATACCTTGCATTGATTGTAATCAGCAGCTTCACAGCGGCGGCGGCAATGATTATCCCCGGTATTTCCGGCGCGTTCATGCTGCTCCTGTTCGGGACTTATTACACTATTACCAATGCGGTGAGGGAGTTTGATTTCTTCATAATCATTCCTGCCTGTATCGGCATTGCCGCGGGTGTCGTGCTCGGCGCGCGGGGAATAAAGCTTCTCCTCGCCCGCTTCTACACCGCGACTTACAGCGTAATCGCGGGGCTTGTGCTCGGTTCGGTATTTGCGATATTTCCGCAGGGAGTGCGGATAAATGCAACTCTCGTTGTCGGTATATTGGCGTTTACATTCGGCGCGGGAATCACGATAATTGCAGGCAGGATTAATAAAAAAACTATTGACGAATAAAACTTTTATTTTATTATGTAGTTATTAATTAAAAAGGTGGCGTTAATGATGGGTATGACCGACAAACAATTCGATGCTCATAATAAAATTTTATTACGTATCTATGAAGATACTCGTAAGGAAATTGAGGAGCTTACGGGCGGAAAGAAAAGCGAAAAGCTTGAAATACTGATTAAAGACACCGAGGATTCATTAAACAGACCGTATTAAAATCAAAAAGCAGGGATTAACCCTGCTTTTATGGTCTTGATAAATGCTCCTTGGTATCGTCAATTAAAATATTCAGAGTTTTGCTCTCCTTAGATTTACCTTGCGCGATTTCTTCAATTTCTTCTTTGACTTTCTCATAAAGCCGAAGCTGGTCTTTTCTAAAAGAGTCAAACTGTCTGTCTGTCATTCCCATACTAACACCTCCTTGCACTTTATATTATAACGCAAACTCTTAAAACTGTCAAGCACTTCGCATTATTTGTGCACATTGCATAAATAATGCGCTTTTTTTCGTAAATAATTTTTCATACCCCCCCTAAACTTTCCTTGCATAAAGCCGATATTATATGTGCTGAGCCGCTTATCGGCTGCTGGAAGCTGAAAACGGCTGCAAAAACAGGGAAATACTTCCCGAGTAAACAAGACTTAACGAAAAGGATTTCGTTAAGAGGATTTCAAGGAGGAAATCGAAATGGCATTAGTAGTACAACACAACCTAAACGCGATTAATGCTAACAACAAGCTTAGCACAAACGTAACCGGCGTGAAGAAAGCAACCGAAAAATTATCTTCGGGTCTTGCGATTAACCGCGCAGGCGACAACGCGTCAGGTCTGGCTGTCTCGGAAAAAATGAGAAGCCAAATCAGAGGCCTCGGTCAGGCGATTAGAAACGCTAACGACGGTATCAGCCTCATCCAAACCGCTGAAGGCGGCTTGAACGAAACCCACGCGATTCTCCAGAGAATGAGAGAGCTTGCTGTTCAGTCTGCAAACGGAACCTACAAAGACGAACTCGACAGAGAAGCTATCCAGCTCGAGGTTGACGCTCTCAAGCTCGAAATCGACAGAATCGCAAGCTCCACCGAGTACAACAAAATCAAGTTACTTGACGGTTCTCTCGGCGGCGGCGGCAACACGAGCGGCATTTACGGTCCTCGTTTTGCAAACATGACAGTCGGCGAAACAGGCGAAGCAGCTATTTTCAACGGCACGGTTATCACCTCGAGCATCAGCGGCGTAACCGTAGCTCTCACCACCGGCGCTTCCGGCGTTGGCGGCGAAAATGCAAGCTGGAACCTCGCAGGTAATCAGCTTACCATCAACCTTGTTGAAGGTCAGACTTACACCCAGGCACAAATCGACGACCTCATCAAGAACGCAAAATGGCAGGGTGAAAGTGCTCAGAATGCCGCACTTCCTTCCGTCACTATCAAGCTCTCGACTGTAGCTGTAGGTATGTCTTATACTTTTGCAGCCACAGAAGCGGGCGTAAGAGCACACAGCGGAACTGTATCGGGAGCAAGCGGAAACCTCTCTGCATTCCTCGTAGGCACTTCTGCTACGGAAGGTCACGCAGACTCCATCCGCTTCATCTCCAACAACTACGGAGTTGACAGCCGCGTGTTCACAATCGCAACAAGCGCCGACAAAGGCAAGGAATGGGTAGAAATTACCTCTCGTGACTCTTCCAATGAAAAAGACGGTACGTTCACAATCCACCTGGCTACAGGCGTTGCGTACACCGCCGGCGACCTCGAAACCATCATGAGAAAAGCAGGTCTTGACTACGAAATCCAGCTGTTCAACACGACCGACACTGTTGGCCCCGACGGATTCAAAACATTCTTCGCAAGCGTAGCTATTACCGGTGGCGGTCTTACCCTCACCATGACAAGCGGCGCGGGCGTAGGTGCTGACAGAACCCTCGGAACAGGCGAAGGGCTCACCTTCCAAATCGGCGCTAACGGCGTAGCTGACCAAAGGGTAACTCTCGCGGTTAACGACATGAGCGCAGGTGCACTCGGCGTAGCAAACGCTGACGTTTCCACCCGCGACGCCGCTAACGCTTCAATCGAAGTTATTGACCAGGCGATTAGCAAAGTATCCTTCCAAAGAGCAGGACTCGGTGCACTGCAGAACCGTCTCGAATCCACTGTTAACAACCTGACGGTTACACAGGAAAACCTGACTGCGGCTGAATCTCAGATTCGCGACACTGACATGGCTAAAGAAATGATTGAGTACACCAAGTTCAGCATTCTCCAGCAGGCTGCACAGGCAATGCTCGCTCAAGCCAATCAGGCTCCTCAAGCTATTCTTCAATTACTCGGATAAGCATTTCCACACTCTGCGCCGTAAAAAGCGCGGTGAAAAGCCCCCTCTTTCGAGGGGGTTTTTTCAATTTTATGCTTCAATATCGGTTTTAGCTTTTATAACATTCTTTTCAAGCTTAATAATTAATTCTTTGTCCGCGTTTGTTTTTTTCGCCAGTTCAAGCATATCCTCGTAGTCTTCCAACTGTTCCTTACGGTATGAAACAAACTGTCTGTCGGTCATCCCCATTCCCGTCACCTCCCTGTTGCTTTTATTATAATACAGAATTATTTACTTGTCAAGATTTCCGCTAAACTTTCCCGCTTTGCTGCCGATAATATATATGAAGTAATTTGTCACTTTTATATGGAGGTTCATAATGGCTGTTAATCCAATTTTTAAAGGTTTTACCAAAACCCAGTTAAAAAACAACACGCTAATAAACGGCATTAAATCCGATAAGGAAAAGGCGGATAAACTAAAATCCGCAAAGCCCGCGGACAACAAACCCGAAGCTCCGAAAACCAAAAAGCCCAACACCGACAGCCTGGTCAGCGTACAAGGAAATGACAAGGCAAACCCGCACGGGCTCAGCGAAAAAGCCCTCGCCTATCTCGAAACGCTCAAAGAAAAGTTCGGCGATATGAACTTCATCATCACCCGCGGCGAGCAGCACGGAGGTGCGGCGGGCGGTGACACGAGCAAGAGCTACAACTGCTTCATCGACGCGGACCTGCTTGAAAAAATGGCGGCAGACGAAAGCGTCGCGGCAAAATACGAGGGCATCATTAAGGACGCCGTCGTACAGGTTGACGACCTCAAGGCGCAGGCGGAAGCCAAAGGAACAGGTCATCTTGTTTCGGCTTTCGGTATAAAACTGAACGCAGACGGAACATGGAGCTTCTCGGCGATACTCAAGGACAGCATATGGGATATGATTGGCGGGAAAAACGACTCAAAGGGCAAAAATATTCTCTACAATACCAAGGAGGGTATGCTGGAGGCGCTTGAGAGAATCCGCGAACAGATTCAGGAAGCCGAAGAAGCGAAAAAGGAAGCCGATAAGAACGAGGACATTGACTTTAAAGCGTAATTTATTATGCACGGGGTATTATCAAGTTTAAAATAAAAACTGCCGGTCCGGGGAAAACGAAACTTCTCATTCATCGCCGGTGAGGAAAGGACTTAACGCAAACAGGTTTAAGTTAAAACTGCCGGGTCGGGGAAAACGAAACTTCTCATTCATCGCCGGTGAGGAAAGGACTTAACGGAAACAGGTTTAAGTTAAAACTGCCGGGGCGGGGAAAACGAAACTTTTCATTCATCGCCGGTAAAGAAAGGACTTAACGGAAACAGGTTTAAGTTAAAACTGCCGGGTCGGGGAAAACGAAACTTTTCATTCATCGCCAGTAAAGAAAGGACTTAACGCAAACAGGTTTAAGTTAAAACTGCCGGGTCGGGGAAAACGAAACTTTTCATTCATCGCCGGTAAAGAAAGGACTTATTGAAAATATGGCAGTAAATGCAGTTACGGGCGGCTCAGTAAATGTGCCGAAAACGCAGAGCCATGCGCCTAAGTTAAGCTTAAACGCGCAGAATTATCTCGCTTACTTAGAGAGCAAGTTTTCCGATGTCAATTTTTACGTCGGCTCCGCAAAATTCTCCTCCGGTATAAGGGATTATAATTTTGACGCGGTTTACAACTGCTTTCTCTGCCCCGAACTGATTGAGGAGATGGCGTCGGACGCCGATGTCGCCGCCGAATACGAGCGCATAATTTGGGAAATGAGAGCGCAGATGGACAACCTGCACTACGGAATACAGGAAAACGGGCTCGGCGAATATGTCGCTTCTTACGCCGTGGAAATAAACGACGACGGCTCCGTGGACTATGTTATTATGCTCAGGGACAGCATAAAAGGCTTAAACGGCAATAAGGATTCCGAAAAAGAATCAAACTTGCCTAAAACGATTAAAGCGAAGTCCGTGAATGAGCTGTTTAAAACATTTAACACGCTTTTCGGACGGGAAGAAAGTATTCATAACCCTAAAGGAATATTAGCGTAATTTATATATTGACAAATAAATACAAAAGTGGTATAATATACTTGTTATTATAATGCAGGAAAGGAATACATATCATGAAGCGCTTATTTTCAATAGTTTTAGCTTTGGTTCTCGTTTTCACAATGGCGTTCACTTTCGTGGGCTGCAGCTCCGGTGAATGTGAGGGCTGCGGCGAAACAGGAAGCCTCAGCACGTTTACATTTGACGGTGAAAAATCCAAGCTCTGCAAAGACTGCAAGGCTGTCGCCGAAGCATTCGCAAGTCTTGCGAATATGTTTTAGCTGAAGTCAAACAGCACGGGACGCCCTTTCGGGCGTCTTTTCTTTTATTCAAATTTAAAATCCTCGGTTTCTCCCAGGTACCCCTCGTCCTCGTCCCGCAGCTGCTCTTTGATTTTCGCCTTTGATTTCGCGGGCTTTTCTTCCGGCTCTTCCGGTAATATCGGCTCACGCTCCCTGAACACCGTCACACCAAACAACTCCTCGCCCACGTCCAGCAGCAGATTATAATATTGAATTTTTTTAATCCAGCGCTTCGGAACAGCCTCCACACCCCGGTACGCCCCGAAAAGCCCGCCGCACAGCGCGGCGCAGACGTCGCTCTCGCCGTCGTGATTGACAGCGAGCCGAATCGTATTGGCAAAGTCTTCGTTATGCAGCGATACGCAAAACAGCGCAATCGCCAGTGCCGACTCCGCGCTTTTGCCGTCGCCGAGCCTGCTGACCGCCACCCGCGGCGTCACAGTATCGTCGCCGAGCAGCTCCAGCATCTCGTCAAGCGCAGCCGACACATTCCCGTGCCCGTCATATTCTTTTAAAATCCGCATAGAAATATTTATCGCGTTTTCTAAGCTTTCGCCGTTCATGAGCTCGGCGACAACCGCACAGTAACAGCCCGCCGAAAGGTAGCCTGTCGGCGACGTGTGTGTTATTGCCGCGAAGTCCGCGCCCGCACGGAACGCGGTTTCCGAGTCATAGTTAAAGTACAGCCCCGCCGGCAGCACGCGCTTGAGCCCGCCGTTGCCGGCGTTGTCGTTAACGCGGTGAATCAGCCTGCCGTATTGATTGTCACGCGCCCGAAGCAGCGCCTCTATGTTTATGTTATCAAGGTAGCGGTTCTTATAAAGACCTTTCGCTTTCAGCAGTCTGCACTGGCGGCGTTTTTTTTCGGTGTCGAAGAGCCAGGCGTACTCCTTGCCCGCAATGGTGTTCGTCTGCGTGAAAAGCCAGTATTGATACGCATAAAACACGTATGTCGTGTAATTAATTTCGCCGCCTTTCGCCTCCCTGTCCGCCCAGATAATCCCGTCCGCGGTGAACAGCATCATCTGCGTGGCGTCGGTAAACAGCGCAGTTTCGGTCTGCTTGCTTACCGCAAGCTCAAGGCAGCCGTGCTTCTCGAAGCGCTCGCATATTTCGCTGAACTCCATCGTTCTTACCGGATGCCCGAAAGCGTCGCCGATAACAAAGCCGAGCAGCGCCCCCTCATATCTTTCACGCGCAGTGATTTCTCTTGCCATATATTCAATAAGTCCTTTCATAACAAAATAGAACTGTTAAATGCGTTTTCCCCGATTATGCAGATTAAATTGTTCACATTTTTTAAGCTCATAACAAAATAGAACTGTTAAATACGTTTTCCCCGATTATGCAGAATAAATTGTTCACATTTTTAAACTTAAAACAAAATGGAACAGCCAAATTCGTTTTCCCCGGTTATGCAGAATAAATTGTTCATATTTTTTAAACTTAAAACAAAATAGACCCGCCAAATTCGTTTTCCCCGATTATGCAGAATAAATTGTTCACATTTTTAAACTTGAATCCTATTTATGATATTTCCCGTTATTATTAATTGAAAACGCACGGTATATCTGCTCCATCAGCATAATCCTCGCAAGCTGATACGGGAACGTCATATCCGAAAGCGACAATTTTAAATCCGCGCTCTGCTTGACGCTTTCCGCGAGCCCCTCGGAGCTTCCGATAATGAAGCTTATATCACTTCGGGCTTTCAACAGCCTGTCCGCAAAACTCTCACTCGCAAGCCTCTCGCCCTCGGCGCACAGCGCTATTTTATACGATTTCGGCATCTTTGCATTAATATGCACGGCTTCCGCTTCAAGCGAACCTCGCCTGTCGGGCTCAAGTTCGGTTATTCTCAGCTTGCAGTACGCTAAAAGCCGCTTCTCATACTCCGCACTTGCTTGCTTAAAATATGCTTCCTTAAGCTTGCCCAGCACAATTATATTTACGTTCATACTTTTACTAAGTCCTTTCTTCACGGGCGAGAAGTAAAGACAACGTTTTCCCCGGCTTATGAGGATTTTGTTTTAAACTTAATTTTAAGTCCTTTCTTCACGAACGGGAAGTAAAGACAACGTTTTCCCCGGCTTATGAGGATTTTGTTTTAAACTTAATTCTACGGTAAATTGCGTCTGTTTCGGCTGCGGCTGCGGGACATTCTGCGGTTCTTTTCGCGCTGGCTGTTAATAAGCCGCAGAATAATTATAAAAATCGCAAGCGCCGCGACAAGTGCCACGCCCGTCTGGAACCACCACTCGCCGAAAATCCCCGTGACGTTGCCGAGAATCCGCGACTCGAGTGACGGCACTACCTCGCTCACAGCGATTAAATCTATTCTCGTCAGAACCTCGCCCGCCAGCATCAGCTCGACGTAGCCGAGGATTTCCCCCCGCTCAATAGGCGCAAAGAACACCTGCTGCTCCATATCGTGATAGTTGAGCGTCCTTTCCCTGTGCACGGCATTGCTGCTGAGGTCGCGGGGCAAAAGATAGCTGAACTCTCCCGCGGGGCGCAGCTGTACGCGGTCTTCCAGACCCCCCTGTACCTCTGCCTGCGCAATGATGTCAAATTCCGGCAGCACCAGCTTGTATTCAAGCGTCCGGTACGCCCACTTATACAGCTCCAGATGGTCAGTGTAGGTATAAAAGCCCCTGTTGTACGGCTCCGTGTAATAGGGCGCGCCGAGCGACACAATCATGTAGGTATGCCCGTCGCGGGTAGCGATTGAAACAAGATTGAACACCCCCGGCGAAATCTCGCCCGTATCAACATCATAAAGCTCGTCTAAGCTGCCGGTTTTCACGCCTATTACGGGCTCGTAATAATAACTGCTGTTTCTGATTAACATTCTGTTCGTGTTCTCAAGAACCACGCCGTCGGAGTTTCGGCTGTTTGAGGGCATGCGGTGGCTGGTTGTGCTCATGATTTCTGTGAAGAGGGGGTGCTTTTCATAAACATACTGCGTGATTTTATACATGTCAAACGCGCAGGTGTAATTATTCTTTTCGTGCAGCCCGTGCGCGTTGGTGAAGTTTGTGTTCACGGCGCCGATTTCCTTTGCTTTCTGGTTCATCAAGGCGACAAAGCCGTCAATGGAGCCGCCCACGCTGTAAGCCAGGACATTCGCCGCGTCGCACGCCGAATAAATCATCAGCGCGTAAAGGCAGTCCATGTACGTCAGGTTTGTCTGCCCGAGTACAATCTCGGCGTTCTGTACATGCGTGAAGTTCGGGTTTGACTGAAAGCCGGTGTTCATCTCGTCGGTTACTGTCACAAAGCTGTTCAGGTTCTCGATATGGTCGAGCACGAGCAAGGCGGTCATGATTTTCGAGGTGGAGGCAGGAACGACCCTTTCGAACTCATTGCGGCGGAAAACGGGAATTTCCGTCTCCAAGTGCACCATAAAAACGTTGTCGGAATAAATTTCTTCAAGCCCCGGGTCGAACGCCGAAGCCTTTAAAACAGTGCCGCTATCTATGTTCAGAGCGATTGTTAAAGTAATGATTAATGAAAAAACCGCCTTTTTTACGTCCCGCATATTTGACAAAACCCCCTGCCTTATTGTATAATGGAAAAGCATATTCTTATTCTACCACAGATTGGAAAGAAAAAAAAGTCTTTTTTGGAAATTATCACTTAATTTTTATATTAGACCTGTCCGTGAACTTTGAGCGAGTGGATTTTTGAAGCGAATTTTTCGTCAGGCAAGGCGAATTTTCGCAGTGATGCTTTGTGCATTGCAAGAAAATTCAACGAAGCATGGCGGGAAATTCGCCAAAAATCTGCCGCGAACAGGTTCACGGACAGGTCTAATTAAATCACCCAGCCGGCTTTACCGTCACCAAGCGCAGCGAAGCCGCACTAAAAGAAAGGAACAATATGAAGGACAAAAGAAATTACGGATTTGAAACCAAAATGATTCACGCGGGCTACAACGGCGACGACGCCACCCATGCGGTCGCGCCGCCGCTGTATCAGACCAACGCTTACTACTTCGATAACGTCGAACACGCCAAAAACCTTTTCGAGCTCTCGCAGCCCGGCAACATCTACTCCCGCCTCATGAACCCGACAAACGGCTTCCTTGAGGAGCGCATTACCGCGCTTGAGGGCGGCGTGGGCGCGCTGGCGTTCTCGTCGGGGCACGCCGCGATGTTCAACGTGTTCGTGAATTTATGTCAGGCGGGTGATGAAATCGTATCCTCCGCCGACATTTACGGCGGCGCAATAAATATGATGGACGTGAGCCTGCGCAGGCTCGGCGTCAACGTGATATTCGTAAACCCCGACGACATGGACGCCTGGGAGAACGCAATCACCGACAAGACAAGGCTGCTGTTCACCGAGCTCATAGGAAACCCCAACGCCAACATCAGCGACATTGAGAAAATATCGCAAATCGCGCACAGGCATGGGATTCCTTTTATGGTTGACGGTACGTTCAACACGCCGTATCTGTGCAAACCGCTCGAGCACGGCGCGGACATAGTCGTGCACAGCGCGACAAAAATGCTGTCCGGTCACGGGCACGTGATGGCGGGGATTGTCGTCTGCGGCGGCTTTGATTATAAAGACAACCCGCGCTTCCCGCTGTTCAACGAGCCCGATGTTTCTTATCACGGCGTGGTCTTCGCCGACCTCGGAAAAATGGCGTTTATTTTAAGATTACGCGCACTCATCATGCGGGACTTTGGCTCGTGCCTTGCGCCGTTCAATGCATGGATGGTCATGCTCGGCGTGGAAACGCTCGCGCTGCGTATGGAACGCGCCTGCGAAAACGGTCTTAAGGTCGCAAAGTTCCTCGAATCCCATCCCGAAATCGAAAATGTGAATTATCCCGCGCTCGAAAGCAGCAAATACCACGAACTGCATAAAAAATATCTGCCGAAAGGCGTTGCCAATGTCTTCACTTTCAACATAAAAGGCAACAGAGAGCGCGCAGCACGCTTCATGGACGCGCTTGAATTAATCCAAAACGTCGCGAATCTCGGCGACATACGCACGCAGGTTGTACACCCCGCAACCACCACGCACAGCCAGCTTTCAAAGGACGCGCTCGAGGCGTCGGGCGTGAAAGAGGGTACGGTGCGGATTTCCGTCGGACTTGAAACGATTTCGGATATAATCGGCGATTTAGAGCAGGCACTGGTGAACAATTGACAGTTGGCAATTGACAATTGACAATTTTTAAATATATAAGGAACAAAAATGAAGAAGCATGAACCTACAATTTATATAACCGGCGACACGCACGGCGATATAACGCGCTTCAAGAAGTGCAAACAGCTGCGCAAGGGCGATTTTCTCATTATCTGCGGCGATTTCGGCTTTATCTGGGACAGCTGCGGCTATAAAAAAGAAAAGCGCCTCTTAAAGCGGCTCGGCAAGCGGAAGTATCATATACTTTTTGTTGACGGGATTCACGAGAACTTCGCGGAGCTGAACAGCTACCCCGAGGAGGAATGGAACGGAGGCAGAACCCGCCGCATAAGCGGGAACCTGCGCTACCTCATACGCGGCGAGGTCTTTACGCTCGGGGGCAAGACCGTTTTCGCTTTCGGGGGCGGCGGCGACGCCGGGCAGCTTGACGGGCAATCCGATTCTGAAGAAAAAGCTTCCGGCCACCCCGAAATCCCCAAGGACGCAGATTACCGCAACGGACTGCGCACACTCGCAAAACACGGCGGCATGGTCGACTACATCGTCAGCCACGAAGCGCCGAGCAAAATTGCGGAGCTTCTGGAGCTGCCGAATTCCGGCAAGAGCCGCCCGAGCGCCTATCTTGACATACTGGGCGAGAGCTGCACGTTTGAGCGGTGGTTCTTCGGATACCATCATATAAACAGAGTTGTACCGAGCAAGTATTACGCGCTGTTCGACAGGGTTATGAGAGCAGACGAGAAAATAGTTCAAAATTCATAACCGGGCAGTTAAATCTATTGAATCGGGGAAAACGAAGCTACCCGATAAAACAAACTTAAGAAAGGACAAAGGTAAAAAACCGGGCAGTTAAATCTATTGAATCGGGCAAAACGAAGCTACCCGATAAAACAAACTTAAAAAAGGACAAAGGTAAAAACCGGGCAGTTAAATCTACTGAATCGGGGAAAACGAAGCTACCCGATAAAACAAACTTAAGAAAGGACAAAGGTAAAAACCGGGCAGTTAAATCTACTGAATTGGGAAAACGAAGCTACCCGATAAAACAAACTTAAAAAAGGACAAAGGTAAAAACCGGGCAGTTAAATCTACTGAATCGGGGAAAACGAAGCTACCCGATAAAACAAACTTAAGAAAGG